>CAUUCY010000068.1:0-9481 GCA_963543835.1 uncultured Bacteroidales bacterium | reverse complement strand
CCGAAGCGGGAGGTCTTGCCGTTATATTTGTTGAGGTACGCAGAGGAGAGAGTGCCACGCCAAACGATATCGTCACGGGTCCGGACAGGGATATTTATGGTGAAGCCGAAACTTTTGGAATTGATTTTGACTGTCCCCTCGCATTTCCATTCGCTCTGGGAGCCGCCGTCATCTTCGGAAATCATCAGGGCGACCGACTGGAGCTGCTCCGACCAGTTGGAGAGAAGAACGCAGTTTAGCGGGATTTTATGCCCTACCATATTGCGGGGCACTGTCATCATAATGTCCGTAATCATTGGATTGAAGAGTCTCATTTCCGCCTCTGTGGAGGCGGTGAAGTCTTCTATTCCGCCTATTTTGAGGACGCACTCATTAGCTCCGCAAAACCAGGTGTCGAGATTGTTGCGAAGCAACATGTCTTTCAGGAAAAGTGTCTTGGTATTGCCTTTGGAAGGGTCGCAAATGCTTTTGGTGGAGCTTTTACCCGGGATAATCAAGCCTCCCGAAAGGGCTTCGGGCTGTTCCCGGCGGAGGATTTCCATAGATTTGTAGGCGGCGTCCCTATTGCGGTTGATTATCCAGACGGGGTGATTGCGTGCCAGGTCTTCCGTCACCACCACTTCCTCCACACGTCGCTGCCCGGAATCATCGGTGCTTAATTTATAGCCGAGATTGGTAAGACGGTCTCCTCCCGGGTCAAAAGTGACTATTGGTTCGTTGGAGCCGTCCCAGTTCTCGGAATAGGGCCAATAAATCTGCATGTCGGAGTCCCTTAGATCGGAAAGGTAGCGCTCTACAGCGGCTGCGTCCGCCTCTGCCGACTTCGTTGCAAGCCTCGCGGAAACGCCCGCGCGTATAAGTTCCCGCATCGGAGTCGCGTAGTGCCTGCCGGGCGCGGCTTTAGTGGCGGAATAGGCAGAGCCGACTCCCGCGCCCGGCTCGTCAAACAGCTTGCGTAGAGTGTATTCCTCATCGTATCCGTCACTAAGGGACGCACTTACTGCATCGTGAACCTCCCCCATCTGGGGTTTGGCGATAGGAAGCGAAGACAGGAGCCCCGCAAGTTCACTTAATGACATATCCTCTTCCTCGCGGATAGTTTCTCCTCCGTCTTTACGGCAGGATGTCAAGGTCGCAAAGAGCGACAAAATCAAGAGCAATTTTTTCATACTACATTCACTTTATTGTTCATGATGCAAAGTGACGCATAGTTATCCGCGTTTCAAAATTGCACGAGGATAAAGTGAAAAACAAGGATTTCAGGCGGTCCTAAAAGGGCTTGGAGAAAGAAACTATTCGATTTTTTTCTGCAAAATCGCGATGAATTTGAAGATTTAGGAAGCCGAAGGAGAGTATTGACTCTGCAGTCTGCTCCCCGAGCTGTTCATTTATCTCGAAAAATGCAGCCCCTCCCGGAACAAGGAAGCGTTGTGCCCAACGTGAAGCGGCTCTGTAAAATATGAGAGGGTCGGAATCGTCCACAAAGAGGGCGAGCCCGGGCTCATATTTCAGGACGTTGGAGCGCATGAAGGGCTTTTCTTTATTCATTATGTAGGGAGGATTGCACAGGATAAGGTCGAATCTGCCGTGGTCGAAAGCCTGTTCGCTGTCCAGAATGTCAGCCTTGAGGAACTGCGGAGGCACGGGAGTCTGAAATGCCTGGGATTTTGCAATTTCAAGAGCGGAGTCGGATATATCCAAGGCAAGGACTTCCGTCCCCGGCATTTCCAAGGCAATAGTCCAAGCTATGCATCCGCTTCCGGTGCATAAATCCAGTACCCTGAACCCGGAGGGAGGGCCGCCAAGGCGGAAGTGGGCAGGGAGGCTGCTTTCGGAGGAAAGGGCACGGAGGCGGGAAAGGGCGAGGGACACGAGGAGTTCGGTTTCGGGGCGGGGAATAAGGACGGCGGGGGTGACACGGAATTCCCGTCCGTAGAAAGATGCGGAGCCGAGTACGTATTGCAAAGGCTCGGCAGAAAGCAGGCGCTCCATGGCGGAGTCCAACGCCGGTTGAGAGGAGGGCGGGATAACTGTCTGCGGCTCGGTGATGTGTGTATAGGACTTGACACCGAGCAGGGCCTGACAAAGAAGCATTACGATATTTCGCGCCTCCGGAGCAGGATAAAGTCTCTCCAAAGACGCGATGCTTTCCTTGATGAAGTCCCTGAGGAACATCCTAACGGCTCTCGATTATTCCCGTGAGGAAATCTGTCATATTCTGACCGTCTGCCTTGACCATTTTAGGCACAAGAGAAGCGCTGGTCATCCCCGGGATAGTATTGACTTCGAGGAAATAAAGCTCCTCTCCGCTCATAATATAATCCATGCGCACGATGCCGGCACAACCGAGATATTTATAAATGCGTCTGGTTGCATCCTGCACCTTGTCGCGTACCTTGTCGGAAATTTCGGCAGGACAGACCTCGCGGCTGTTTCCGTTGTACTTGGCATCGTAGTCGAAGTATTCGTTCTCGGTTATAATCTCTATGACGGGCAGGGTCTTTAGCTCTCCGGCCGAAATATACGCCGCACAAGTAAATTCACGGCCCGTAATCCCCTCCTCGACTATCACTGCCGAGCCCTCCGTGAAAGCGAAATTGATGGCAGAGCCCAGATCCTCGGCTTTCTTGACCTTGGTGATTCCGAAACTCGAACCGCCGTTGGTGGGTTTTACGAAAACAGGGAATTTAAGTCCGGCTTTTATTTTACCTACGCAGTCATCCACATCCATACCGTCGTGCAGGAAGAAGTCCGGAGCGAGTTTCACGAAATCCAATGCTTTGAGATAGCATTTGCACGAGTATTTATTGAATGCTACCGCAGAAACGAAGGCGCTGCATGAGCTGAACGGTATCCCGAGCATCTCCAAATAACCCTGCATAAGACCATTCTCGCCCGGTGCTCCGTGCTGCATTATGTAGACATAATCAAATTTTATTTTCTCTCCGAGCACACTCACCGAGAAATCTGTTTTATCTATTTCGGGACGGGCTTCTTCGGGGAATGTAACCCTCATCGAATTCTGCTTGCGAAAGGCGGCAAGAGACCATTTGCCGAAACGGGCAAATATCTCATAAACGTCGTACTTGGTCTCGTCAATGCGGGACGCGGTAAATTCGCCGCTGCGACAAGCGACTTCCCATTCCGAAGAATCGCTGCCGTAGATTACTGCAATAGTTTTATACATTATTCAAAAAAATATTGTTCTTCCTGCCTGCGTGCGGATTTGGACATTATTTCAGAGTCTCCTCCCGAACAGTCAAGATTTATATTCATATCGGCAGGAACGGCGAAAAAGTCCGCTTCGGAGATGCCGAGCGTGCCGTCCGCAAGCAGTTTCTTCATCCAGATTCCCCAAATAGGGAGAGCCATATTGGAACCGCTGCCGAGAGCGAGGCTCTCAAAATGTACCTGACGGTCCTCACCGCCCACCCATACTCCGGCTGTAATCGAAGGCGTATAGCCTATGAACCAGCCGTCGGAGTTGTCGTTGGTCGTTCCCGTCTTTCCTGCAATCTGACCCTTGAGTCTATATGTGCCGCGCAGGCGATAGGCAGTACCGTTGTTCACTACTCCCTGCAGAAGATTTGTCATCAAATATGCCGTGCGGTCGCTTATGGCTTCCGTCTTGCGGTTGGTAAATTCTCCCAGCACATTGCCGCTGCTGTCCTCGATGCGGGTCACATACATCGGAGTAATATAAACTCCTTTTGAAGGGAAGGTATTGTAGGCGCAGACCATTTCAAAAAGGGAAATGTCGGCAGGTCCCGTACATAGTGAGACTACAGGGTCTATATGGGCGCTGATGCCCATCTGGTGCATCATATCAACCATTGCGAAAGGCGCGAACTGCTTCATCAGATAGGCTGAAATATTGTTGGAACTATGGGTGATTCCCCATTTCAGAGTAACTGTCTTTCCTATCCATTCGTCTTTGTCCGTGCTTCGCGGAGTCCATGTGGTGCCGTCGAAAAGTTCAAAAGTCTGGGGCACGTTGATTACCTGATCGCAAGGGGACATGCCGCCGTTCATCGCAAGGGTGTAGAGGAAAGGTTTGATCGTGGAGCCCACTTGACGCTTGCCCTGGCGCACATTGTCAAACTTGAAGAAACGGTAGTTGGGTCCGCCCACATATGCTTTTACATGTCCCGTTCCAGGCTCTACCGCCACAAAGCCCGTCCGCAGTATGGACTTGTAGTAGCGTATGGAGTCGTTCGGTGTCATTGTAGTGTCTATATAGCCTTTCTTGTTCCATGCAAAAAGACGCATTTTGGCAGGCTTGTCGAAACTTGCCTCTATCTGCCCGGCGGACGCACCCGATTTTTTCATCATACGGTAGCGATCGCTCCACTGACGCGCCTGCTTCATCAGGCGTTCACGAGTCTTCGGCTCCACATTTGAAGAAAACGGACGGTTTTTCTTCCACCTGAGCTCGCGGAAAAAATCTTTCTGCAAGCGTTGCCCGAGATGCTCTGCAACCGCTTCTTCGGCGTATTTCTGCATCTTGTAATTTATGGTAGTATATATGCGCAGGCCGTCGCGGTCGAGGTCATAACTATCTCCGTTTGCCTTCTTGTTTTTGTTGAGCCAGCCGTAGAAATCGTCCACGACCCAGCGGAGGGAATCTGCGGAATACTCTTCTACAAATTCATAATCGGAGCGTCTTGGCTTTTTCGCATTCATATCCCGGCGTATCATATCGCGGAAATAAGGCGCCACTCCGGCATTATGGTCCATTACTTGATATTTGAGATTGATAGGAATGGCGCGAACGCTGTCGCTTTCCGCCTTGCTTATGTAGCCGGCTTTCTGCATTCTGCCTATCACAAGATTGCGCCTTCTGAGGGACAATTCGGGATTGATTGCAGGATTGTACCTTGTAGGTTTGTTCACCATACCCACGAGCGTTGCGCTCTCCTCGAGTGTGAGTTCGGAAGGAAGTTTGCTGAAAAAGGTCTCCGAAGCGGACCTGATACCGTATGCCCCGCTTCCGAAGAATATGGAATTGAGGTACATCTTCACTATTTCTTCCTTCGTGTAGTCTCTTTCAAGCTTTACTGCCGTAACCCATTCGCGAAGCTTTATCACAAACATCCTGACCTTGGACCAGCCCGGGATTCTGCTTGCAGCCTCCTCACGCGGGTAGAGGGTCTTGGCAAGCTGTTGGGTTATGGTGCTTCCGCCGCCCTGGGAATCGTTGCGCATGAGTATGGTCTTGAAAAGCACGCGGAAAAGGCTCGGCAGATCTATCCCGCTATGCTTGTAGAAGCGGGCGTCCTCCGTCGCGACGGCTGCCTGAATGAGATAAGGCGAAAGCTCGTCATATTCCACGTTTGTCCTGTTCTCGATGTGGAAGGTGGCAAGCAGCTCGCCATCCGTTGCAATCACCTGGGTTGCAAGCTTATTGTCGGGATTTTCAAGTTCCTCAAATGATGGTATGCGTGCGAAAAGCACCACCAGCAACAGCGAGAGCGCCAAAAAGGCAAACGGGAAAAGGATTATTATCCAAAACCACTTGATTATTTTCTTCCTTCTATCGTTGTTCATTCCGAATCTGCTTTATAAAGATAGGTATGGAGCACAAAAATAACACTTAAATTTGGAATAATTGAAGTATTATGTCTTTCTTTGCATCTTGAAATAAATTTTGAAACCATATGGCATATAATCTTGTGATTGTCGAGTCTCCCGGAAAGGTGAAGACCATACAGAAGTATCTGGGAGAGAATTATATAGTAAAAGCCAGCATAGGTCACATACGCGACCTTCAGGAAAATAAGTTAAGCATAGATGTAGACAAGGACTTCACTCCCGAATATGTTGTTCCGGCGGACAAGAAGAAAGTGGTGGCGGAGCTTAAAAAGGCTGCCTCAGAGGCGGGCCGCGTGCTGCTTGCTTCCGATGAAGACCGCGAGGGAGAGGCTATAGCATGGCATCTTTTCCAGACCCTGGGTCTGAGTTCCGGAAAGACCTCACGCATTGTTTTCCACGAAATCACAAAGGACGCCATACTCAAAGCTTTGGAAACTCCCCGCGATATAGACATGAATCTCGTCAACGCCCAGCAAGCAAGGCGGGTGCTGGACCGTCTTGTAGGATTCGAGGTCTCCCCCATACTATGGAGAAAAATCAAGAGAGGGCTGTCCGCTGGGCGCGTGCAATCCGTGGCGCTGCGTCTTGTAGTGGACAGGGAAAAGGAAATAATGGCTTTTGAAAACAAGCCTTACTATAAAATCGAAGCGGTTTTTACCCCGGAGGGAAGCTCTGTCAAGCTAAAGGCTTCGCTCGACACCCGTTTCGACACCATTTCGGAAGCGCGCAGTTTCCTCGAAGACAGTATCGGAGCGAACTTCAAAGTCGCGAGCGTGGAGAGCAAGGACGGCACACGCTTCCCCGCCCCTCCTTTCACCACCTCGACTCTGCAGCAGGAAGCGGGGCGCAAACTCCGTTTCTCCGTGAGTCAGACAATGAAAGTCGCGCAGAGCCTGTACGAGCGGGGACTCATCACATATATGCGTACGGACTCCACCAATCTCTCCTCTCTTGCCATAAACTCTTCAAAAAAGTTCATAGAGGAGAACTTCGGCGAGGCATATTGCCATAACCGCCAGTACAAAACCAGTTCTAAAGGCGCGCAGGAGGCTCACGAAGCGATACGCCCCACATTTATAGGCAATGCTGCGATAGAGGGCACGGTGCAGGAGCAGAAACTATATGAACTGATATGGAAAAGGACTGTGGCCTCGCAGATGTCGGAGGCAAAACTCACGAATACCACGGTGAAGATTTCATCCGACAAGCGCAGCGAACTCTTCTCCATGCAGGCGGCGAAAATCAAGTTCGATGGCTTCCTGAAACTATATATGGAGGGCACTGACGATGAAGTGGAAGAGGACGGAATAGTCAATCTTCCCGAACTTCAGCCGGGAACCACTATGAAAAACAAGGAGCTCGGAGCTTTCTGCAAATTCACACAGGCGCCTCCGCGCTATTCGGAGACCTCTCTCGTAAAAAGACTTGAAGAACTCGGCATAGGACGCCCGTCGACCTACGCCCCTACTATAAGCACCCTCACTACGGGTCGCGGATACATAGTAAAGGGCGACAAGGAAGGCCGTACGGAAAAAGTGAGCGACCTGGCACTCAAGGGGGGAGAGATTATAGAAAGCTCTCATGACGAGAAAGTGGGCGCGGAGAAAAACAAACTGCTGCCGCAGGAAATAGGAATGATTGTAACGGACTTCCTCGTGGATAATTTCGCCGATATCATGGGTTATGATTTCACAGCCAATGTGGAAAAGGATTTCGACAAAATCGCAGACGGCAAGCTCATCTGGAACAATGTAATAGGGAAATTCTACGGCACTTTCCACAAACTCGTGGACACTTCGCTGAAAGAAAGCAAGGTGAACAGACTGACCCGCGAGCTCGGAGTTGACCCGAGCGACGGGAAACCCGTAGTCGCAAAATACGGGCAATATGGCGCATACGTGCAGAAAGGAGCCCCTGAAGAGAAAATGTTTGCCAGCCTCGGCAAGGATTTGCTGATAGAAAACATAACTCTGGAGGAGGCTTTGAAGCTTTTCCTGCTTCCGCGTACAGTCGGCAGTTACGAAGGAGTGGACATTATAGCCACGAAAGGACGTTTCGGTCCGTATCTGAAGTACGGGACGAAAAACATAAGCCTTCCGAAAGGAAGCGACCCGCTCAAAATCACTCTTGAGAAATGTATAGAACTGCTCAATGCAGAAGCGGGGAAGCCGGCCGCCGGAGAGCCTGTCCTGAAATTTGAAAGCAGCGATATAGAAGTCATAAACGGAAGGTACGGTCCTTATATAAAGCACGCAGGCTCCAACTATAAAATCCCTAAAGGGAGCGATGCGGCAACGCTCACCGAGCAGGCTTGTATAGACATTATTAACAATTCAAAACCGACTGAAAGGGGACGTAGAAGATTCTCCAAGAAGTAGTATAAAGGCGTTTTTTATTTGTTTTATAAAAATTTTACTTACCTTTGTGAGTCATCAGCTCAAAAAGTGTAAGTAAATGTCTGCAAACTATCACATCGACGAAATTGATCAGAAGATTCTTTCCCATCTGGTAAACAATGCCCGCATGCCTTTTCTTGAGATTGCAAGAGAGTGCGGCGTATCGGGCGCGGCGATACATCAGAGGGTGAAGAAACTGGAGGCGAATGGCATAATCACAGGTTCCCGTCTCATTGTAAAACCGGAGGCTCTCGGTCTGAACGTATGCGCATACGTAGGAATAAGCCTTTCCGAGAACAACCACTATTCCGAGGTAGTATCATCTTTGAAGAAAGTACCGGAGATTGTAGAGTGTCATTTTATAACAGGGCGTTCGTCTTTGCTTGTAAAGCTTTATTGCTTCAATAACGAGCACCTTATGAAAGTCCTCCTACAGACAATAAACAAGATTCCTTACATACAGTCCACAGACACGATGATAGCCCTTGACGAGGCATTCGAACGTCAGGTGTGGGTAAAGGATTACGGAAACACAAGCTACAAGGGTTAGAAAAGCCCTTTCGCTTCAAGCACCATCTGCGCAAACTCAAGGTCGGCGGCAGTGGTTATTTTGATATTGAGCCTCTCTCCTTCGATATAGGAGAGGGGTATGTTTTTTCTGCGGGCTACAGAAGCGTCGTCTGTAAAAGACGGGTCGAAAGCGCCCGAATAAGCCGCTTTTATGTCCTCTGAGTGAAAAATCTGAGGGGTCTGCACACGGAAAATTTCGGAACGTTCGGCATAGCGTCCCTCGACATCCTTCAATTCCCCGCCCTCGCCTCGCCTCAGGACAGCAAGTGTATCGACAGATGGAAGCACGGGAATAAGGGCGCGGCAGGCGTCCATTTTCTTCACCATGCGCTGCAACAGTTCCTCGCTTACAAGAGGGCGCACACCGTCGTGGATAGCGACAATGGCTCCATCGGGGATTTTGTTCAAGGCGGCAAGCACCGAATGGTAGCGGGTAAGGCCTCCGGCGACAAGGGTCTGGGGAACATTGAAATCATGCTCCATGCAGTATTTCTTCCAATATGCAAAACAAGCCTCAGGGAGGACGGTAATAACGTGAATTTCGGGGAATACTTTCACAAATGCCTCAATAGTGCGCCTCAGTATAGCCTTTCCGCCGATTTCGAGGAATTGCTTAGGTACTGAAGCCCCCATTCTTATGCCCTGCCCTCCGGCAACTGCCACCAAATAAAATTTTTGCTGCATAATCTCGGTCAAATATACAGGCAAATTTAAGTTTTTTTTGTACTTTTACACAAATTTACTCACGAATCAATAAAACCCCAGTCCCAAATGTTTTCTTTTTTGACACAAGAACTTGCGATGGACCTCGGAACAGCGAACACTGTTATCTTCCAGGATAACCAGATAGTACTTGACGAGCCAAGCATAGTAGCTATTGACAACAATACCGGCAAATGCGCGGCAATAGGACACAAAGCCAA
>CAUUCY010000067.1:0-10340 GCA_963543835.1 uncultured Bacteroidales bacterium | reverse complement strand
CCCACAGGGCAAAATCCGTCAAACTCAGTTCCTCTTTCAAATTGAGCGCAAGCCTTAACTCAATGCCGCAGTTCCTGCGAGACAAACTTGCAAAAACAAGTACATACAGACTGGGGGCCAAAGTCAGGGAGATTTACCGCCCGACAGACAATTTGAATATAAGTATAAGCCTGGATGCTTCATACCTGCATTCCAACAGCAGTCTTTCAGGATTGCTGACAAGCGCGATAGCAAGCGAGGCGCGACTTGCCGCGACATATAATTTTACAAGAAAGACCCAAATCAGCGCGACAGGGACAATCAACAGACACGACTATATTGCAGGAGCAGGCAGGAGCAATATGTATGTGCCTATGTCAATTGGGATAAGCCACAAATTGAAAAACCTGAGCATACACGTCAGCGCGCAAGACCTTCTCAACAGGGCGTCAAACTACACTGCAAGCACCACTGCCGACCACCACATGGAAAGATGGGTCCGTTCATACGGACGCTATTTCCTGTGCGGAGTTATCTATGAGTTCAGAAAAAAGAGATAGTAAAGAAAAAAACAGAGGCTGCCCCAAAGTGCGAGTTAGCCTTTTTTGAGGTAGGGGTATGGGATACCCTACAGGGGGCTTGTGCACCCCCGCACAAGGGCAGGGGGAGGGGCCCGTTGGATACAAGTTCACGCTGTAGCGGGGACGCAGGAGACAATGGGAGGGGCCGGAACGTAGCGAAGCGAAGTGGAGTCCCCCTGTAGGGTATCCCTTACTCCGACTCAAGTGACCGTACCGGTCCATAAAAATAGCAGAACTCCCGCAAAAACGCACTATTTTGACGGTTCTCTGTGGAAGCTTGGACCAGTTCCGGTACTTGAGAGAAAAAAAACGAGGGTGACCTAAGTCTACTTGACTTTTTGGTCAGCCTCGTCTATATTATTTCTTTGTATTTACAATAATAACCATATTCACTTTATCGGAAGTGTGCTTAAGGATTTCACTTTCTTTTCTCAGTACAGTTATGTCCTTGATTGAACTGGTGGGGAGAAGCCCGAATACTTCTGCCGGCACCTTTTCTCCGTCAAGAATATAGCATGCGTTCTGAGGCGCAGATGTCGTGACCGTAGTAGTGTCTCCTTGTGACACGATTTTTTTTGTCTTTATCACGATCACATCCTTTTTCTCTGCATCAGTACCGGATGAAGAGGCTGCTTTTCCTTTAATGATTTTTATGTCACCTATAGTTTTCAGATCTTTCAGTTCTTTGACAGACACTTTTTTCCCGTTAAGGTAGATTACCGATGCGTTCTTGGAGTGTTTCTCGGAATATGGCGTGAATGTGATTGTATGGACACTGATGCCGTTTTTAGTCTCCACGATATATTCTGAAATGTGTTTGTTGCGGAGTTGGCTTCCGTCGAATTTCTCAACGACCGTTCCGTTAATAATATAAACGGTGGAATCTCCTGCAACAGGGGCGTCATTCGAAATTATCGAAAATGCGCACAATGCGGATAATAAAATGTTAAGCATAATTATTGGGTTTTATTGGTTCATTGCTGTGAGTGAAAGCCCGTCATCGCCCTGAACAAGTATCCAGGTCAGCTCGCTGCCATCCTTCATACGGGCTTTTATTACTATGCCTCCTCCTAAAGGTTTTGCACTTATCTGTTCTATGTCCCCGGATTTCAGGGAAGCCAGAGTTTCGATAGTCTGCACTATCTCTATCGGGCTTATGTCGCAGGACGAGGATTTGTGTGAAGTAAATATGGGAGAGACGAAAAATACTGCGGCAAGAGCGGCTGCCAGAATAAGGGATGCTACGATAAAGCGCTTCTTATGGAGTGTCCGCCTCAGGATTGCATCGTACTCTCCTGCCCCGGTGTCGGAAAGAGGGGCGCTCTCGGGAGATTCAAGGTCCAGAAGCACAGCCAGTGCCTTGTCTTCATCGGAAGTGCCATGCTCTCCGAGAAATTCTCTCAGCAGACTTTCCTCTTCGGGAGTGGTATCTGCAGACAAGAACTTCTCAATCAAATGTTTTTTTTCTTTTATATCCATTGTCAAATCTCCTTTTTAAGTTGTTCAAGCATAATTCTTCTTGCCTGAGAGATGGTGGCTTTCACGCTCGCCTTGGGCTTGCCTGTAATCTCGGCTATGCCGTCGAGAGAAAGACCGAATTGGCTTTTGAGTTGCATACAATCTCTCTGGCTTTGCGAAAGAGTCTGGAAAAGTCTGTCTTTGATGAGTCTTAAATCCCCAAGATCGGACTGTGCGGTAGCGGAGCTGCCTCCAGGATAATCCCTGCCGTCAAGAGGAACTGTGCGGATTTTTGCTTTGCGATAGTGCGCAACGCATACATTTTTTGTAATTTTTATCGCAAGGGCTTCCTTGTCTCGTGCCGGATAGCCGTTTTCGAGCAGTTGCCACAATGTCAATAAGGCTTCCTGGACTATGTCTTCGGACTCGTCGGAAGGAAGAGCCGTAGAGAAGGCTTTTGCCACTCTGAGCATCTTCCCCCGAATTTGCGATGAAAGTATTTTGAACTTTTCCTGTTGCACTTTTATTCGTCTCTACATAGTAGTAGCAATTTTGCACGGAAAGTTAAAAAGAAAAGTGCAGAATTTCACCTGCCTTTCGTCAGGCAGATGCAACGAGACTGCGTATGGATTTTGCGACGTTTATGAGGTGGTCTGCAACCCTCTCCACGTTTGATGAGAGTTCGAGATAGTGCGCTCCGAGACTCGGCGTGCAGATGCCCTGCTCGAGACGTCTGATGTGGCTATCCTCCATTTCCTTTGTGAAATCGTCAATTTTTTCTTCAATTTCATTCGCCTGCTCAAGTGCGGGTATATCCTCGTCCGAATATGCTTTCATCGTGAGTTCATACAGATTGTGCACAAGAAGTTTCAACTGGCTGATTTCATATAGTGCGTCATCGGAGAATTTCTGCGACTCTTCTCTTAGCGCCTCCGCATATTCCACTATATTCTCCGCATAATCTCCTATACGCTCTATATCGCGCACGGTGCGGAAGGTCGTTGAAAGATATACGTGGTCGTGACTGTCCAGTCCGCTTTTTTCCGAGAGCTTCACGACAAAGTCCACAAGGACACGGTTGATGAAATTGATTTCTTCTTCTGTTTTATCGAAATCCGGCTTTTCAGTCATGTCTAAAGATGTGACTATGGAAAGGGACCTGTCGAAGTTTTCCATCGCCAGCGCTGCCATTCTCCGTATTTCAAGTTTGGTCTGTTCGACAGCCACAGGAGGGGTTTTGAGCATATGGACATCGACAAAATGCAGGTGTGGGGAATCGTCTTCGCCGACTGTATCTTCCGGAATTATATGGCAGGAAAACTTCACCAGACGGTTTGTCATAGGGAGCATCAATATAACCGTCACAAGATTAAAAAACGTATGGAACATTGCCAGTTGGGTTTGAGGCACTCCGGGGAAAATATCCTCGAAAATCAAACCGAATCCGAATGAGCCTCCGCTTGCAAAACTCATAAGGTAATGGGCTATCATAAATACGATAACGCCCATAAAGTTAAAAACAAGATGCATCATAGCAGTCCTTTTGGCATTCTTCCCACTCGTCATACCCGCTATAATGGCAACGGCACAGGAACCTATATTGGAGCCCATTGTAATGAATATACCCTGATCCAAAGAGATAAGACGTGTAACAACCATTGCAAGCGCAATGGAAGTCATCACTGATGAACTCTGAATGATTGCCGTGAGTATTGTTCCGAGAAGCACCAAAAGAACAGGATTGCTTACGCTCGCCAGGAAATCCTTTATCGACTGCATTGCTGCAAAGGATTCCATTGAGCCGGACATAAGAGAAAGACCGACGAAAAGCATTCCGAATCCTGCGAGTATGCCTCCGAGAGTCTTTTTGCTGTCCTTGCTTGAAAAGAGCGCCAGAAATGCACCTATTCCCGCAAATGCGGAAAAAATCACCGTAGTGGAGATGGTGTTGCCACCGAACATGCCCAAAGCCACAATCTGAGCCGTTATGGTCGTACCTATATTCGCTCCGTAAATGAGAGTTGCGGCTTGTGCCAGAGAAATTATACCGGCATTCACAAAGCCGATAGTCATCACCGTCGTTGCTCCGGAACTCTGAATGGCTGCCGTGCCGACAGCTCCTATACCCACTCCAAGCAGTTTGCTTTTCGATGCTTTTGCAAAAAGAGTTTTAAGTTTTCTTGAGCTCGCAGATTCCAAGTTGGAACTCATCATTTGGCAGGCGATCAAAAAAATACCTATTCCGGCAAGAAGAGTCAGGATTGCAGAGACAACTGTTGTCATTCCCATAACCGCAATTCTATATTGATGTTACATTTCTAAAATTGGCGCGAAGGTACGATATTTTTTGTAAGAATTCAAATAAAGCAAGGGTTTGACAAACTGTTAAAATTCTACCCTGAATGATATGTTCGGCATTATTGGGAACAAGGAGATTTGCGCCCAGCCGTCGGAGCGCCAGACAGAACATAAATACCGGCGCCCCTATGAGCAGATAGGGAAGATCATCCGGAAGTACTCTGCCGATGCCAGCTCAATATGGTGGATTTCCTGGAACTGGTGTATTTCTCCTGGCTTACAGGGAACAATGATATGCACCTTAAAAACTTCTCGCTGTATTCCCCCTCTCGCAGGAAAGCCGGTTCTTGCTCCAGCATATGACCTGTTGAATGCTGTTATCAGTAATCCCACTGATGACGAAGAGTTTGCGCTCATTCCTGCCTGATGAGTTTAAGGACTCTTATATTGATCTTCTTCACTGAAGGTTAAAGATATAATGGGAAGTAAAAAGGCAAGTAAATCGGCAAATATAAGAAATATCCTGTAAGTGCTTATAAAGTAGCATCTTACAGGGTCTTTCGTGCCTCGGGCGGGAGCTAGAGGACTGGTGGCTACTGAAGGTTTTGTCTATCAAGTGGTTGAATCAAACCACCAGTGTATTCAAATAACAAGCGGAAAATGCGACCAAAAATCCTTCAATCTCTTCTGATGATAATGTTGTTATACTCTGGAAAGAAATCAGTATCTTTGGAGAAATGAATTCGTATGATTCGCTTTGTCAATAATATCAATGAAATTCCAGACTATCCGTCGTCAAGGGTTGTCTTGATAGATGATACTTTACTGTCGGAGCAGGCTGTTATTGATAGGATTGAAAAAGCGTTGGATGCTCCCTATGAAAAAGACAATTGGGACGGTTTCCGGGATGCGATTACCGATTTGTCGTGGCTGGATTGTTCTTCTGTCGTGCTTGTGCATCAATCCCTTCCTAAACTGAATGGATGGGATATGAATGTTTACCTGAAGCAGCTTTATGATGCCTCCGCCGAATGGGAATCAAGAGGTGGAAACAAGGCTTTTTGCGTGTATCTCCTATTGGACGACAAGGCAAAGGTCGATTTCTTTCTTCCTGGGAAGTTTCCTCAGCCAGAAGTTCAGCATAAAAGGGCTCCAGCAACACATATAGGTGATATCTTTGAAATCACATTGCCAGGGGATAGGAAAAGGTATATGCAGTTTATCATAGTGGATTCCTCCCAGATGGGCGCTTGGGGCGTAAGAGTCTTTAAGACAGATTATTCTATGGAAGACAAGCCGTCTGTCGATGTTATTGTGAAGGATTCTGTCGATTTCTACTGTAACACCCGTGCAATCGGTCAGGGCATTCTATTTGGGCTATGGAGCTTCTATGGGAAGTCCGCAGATCTTGGGAACTTGGATGCAATGGTGTTCCGAACTTTTGATAGGGGAATACCCGGTTTGAATCCGCAAGGATGGCGTGTTTGGAAAGCATCTCAAAAAGTCCTTCACTATCGTGTTCTGCCTCGGAAGTATCTTAAAGCAGATGACGGAGGAATGTTTCCTCCGATTTGGGTTCTCTATAGAATCATTTCTGGTCGATGGTGTCCTGTTCCTAATGTTATTGATGACTACAAGGGTGCTTCCTTGATAGAACGATTGCTGGGCAAGGAGCATATTCCGGAACACTTGGCTCCAAAAATGTGACCAAATTCGGTAAATATAAAAACCTTGAAAGCTACTGCTTAATAAGCACTTTCAAGGTTTCTGTGTGCCTCGGGCGGGAATCGGACCCGCACGGCCGTTTCGGGCCAAGGGATTTTAAGTCCCTCGTGTCTACCATTTCACCACCAAGGCGCTGTAAGTGAGTGCAAAGATAAGCTTTTTAATTGATAAGAGGTTTATTTTTGAAAAATTTTATATTTTTGCATAAATAACTTGTGCTCTTATATATGAATATTGGGCAATACCTAAATTTAATTCCGGCATTTGTCGTATTGGTCCTTGGGATCTATCTTTTTTCAAGACAAGGGAAGAACAGGCATAACATATTTCTTGCTATGTCCTACATTTTCTTCTCGCTTACCATAGGAGGTTTGGTTGCGTATTGGCACGAGTCATTCAGACTCAGCTGGATAGTGGATCTTATTTTCCTCTCATGCTCATTGGCATCGAGTGCGGCATTCTACATTTATGTCGCAGAGCTCACCCATATAGAGGGGCATAAAGCGAAAGACCACCTGATATGGCTTCCTGCTATATTTTTCCTTGTCACGAACTTCATCTGCTATTCAATGATGAATTTCGACGGGCGGGATTATCTCTATCGGGCAAACGTATTGTGCAAAATGCAGAGTGGTGTGCCTGAAATATATTTTTACAAAAGATTTTTCGATTCTTATTTTTGGCGCCCGGTAGTGTTCCTCCAGACGAGCGGCATCGCGATTTATACCTTTTTCAGAATACAGAAATACAGGCAGATAATCGATGAATACTATTCAAACGAGGGCGAGGACATACCACAGAAATTCATTTTGTTGAGAGTGGGCTTGTTTCTTCTGATTGTAGTTATGGGGGTTTATATGTCGCAAAGCTTTTCTCACAGCAAATTATATGTGTACAGCACCGCAATATCGGGGCTTGTCATGACGGTGCTGTTTGCAATAATGTTTAATTTTGCCAAAAACAGCAAATATACAATGTTGCAGCTGCGTGAGATGATTGCGGAAAGCGCGAAGAGGCAGGTTGAGGCGACAAATACCAACACGGGAAGAATAAGGAAGAGAGTAAACGAGCAGATAGAGGAAAATTTCTTTCTGAATCCGGAGATAAATCTCATCAATTTTTCCGAGAATCTGAACAGCAACAGGACTTACGTATCGAATTTCATACACGACGAATATAATTGTTCGTTTTCGGATTTCGTGAACAGACTCAGGGTTGAATATGCAATAAAACTAATGCAGGAAACTCCTGAAAGAGATTTCACGATAAAAAGGATAATGGTGGATTCGGGTTTTAATTCGATACAGTCTTTCAACAGGAACTTCAAGAAGTTCGAAGGCATGTCACCTACCGAATGGATGGAAAACAGCTTACACAGAGCCGGCTAAAGCCAAGGTAGCGACTGATATTCTGACTTCGGCGCCCACTCCCGCCCGACGCAGTGCCACACGGCAGGCATTGAGCGTTGCCCCCGTTGTAAACACATCATCCACAAGCAGGATGTGTCGCACTGCGACAGGCTTTCTTTTCACAGAGAAGGCGTCTGCGACATTCTTCTTTTTTTCATCCACGTCCAGTTCCGTCTGAGAGCGCGTGCGCCGGGAGCGTATGAGTATGTCGCAACGAAGAGGAGCGCCGAGCTCGCTTGCAAGCTCACGCGCAATTATCTCCGCCTGGTTATAGCCGCGAGTCAGGCGACGCGAGCGGTGCAGAGGCACGGGAATGATGCAATCCACATCCGCAAATAAAGGCGAAGCAGCCAATGAACGCCCCAGCATAGAGGCGAAAAACCGTCCTCCAGCCAGATCTGCGTTATATTTGAGATTTTGCGGAATATTCTTGTAGTTCCCTTCCGAAGAGTAGAAAATCAGGGCTGCCGCGTGTGAATAAGGCTCCGCAGGATATGAAAGGCTTTCCTCTACAAGAGCATTGAAACGCTCCGACATTTCATTTTCGCGAATGTCCCAATTACGCGTAAGCGGCATATCCGAGAGGCACGAGGAACATATATGTTTCTCCGAAAGAATGAGCCTGCAAGCGCACACCACGCAGACACGCGGCAACATCAGATCAAGAAGTGCCGTGCATAATCTGCCTATTTCTGAAAACATTTATCAGCAGTACATTGCCCCGCAGCAGTTGATAACCTGTCCGCTCACATAAGAGGACAGGTCGCTGGCAAGGAACAAAGCAACTTTGGCGACCTCCTCCACGGTGCCGCCCCTACGGAGAGGAATGGTCTTGATCCATTCCTTTCGGACTTCCTCCGGTATCTGCTCTGTCATATCGGTAATGATAAAACCGGGAGCAATGCAGTTGGACCTGACGCCACGAGGCCCCATTTCCTTTGCTATTGACTTTGACAGGCCTATCATTCCAGCCTTGGATGCGCTGTAATTGCATTGTCCGGCATTACCTGAAACCCCGACCACTGAGGAGATATTTATAATGCTGCCGCCACGCTGGCGCGACATAACAGGAGTGAGCGCGTGAATAAAATTGAATGCGGATTTGAGATTGACATTTATCACAGCATCCCACTGAGACTCTTCCATACGGAGCATAAGATTGTCCTTGGTTATACCTGCATTGTTCACAAGTATGTCGATGCGCCCGAAATCCGCGAGTATCTCCTCGACCACCAGGTGCGTCTGCGCGAAATCCGCTGCATTTGAGGCGTAAGCCTTAACTTTATGCCCGTATGACTCTATTTCTTTTACCGTCTGTTCCACAGTTTCGTTGATTACGAGGTCGGTAAAAGCTATGTCGGCACCTTCAGATGCGAATTTGATTGCTATCGCCTTTCCTATTCCCCTTGCCGCTCCCGTAATTAGAGCAATCTTCCCTTCAAGTAGTCCCATATATTTTATTTCCTATCGTTTTCCATCGCCGCCTCGACATCTTCAACAGATATAGGCAGGCGATTTGCACCGAGGCGGCGGGCACCATCTGCCGTTACGAGCACATCGTCTTCAAGGCGTATTCCACCGAAATCGAAATAATGCTCGCGAAGTGCGGAATAATTGATACCTCCGGGGAATTTCCCCTCTTTTTCCCATTTGTCGATAAGGGCTGGGATGAAATAAATGCCCGGCTCGTCCGTGATAACATTTCCGGGGACAAGCCTGCGCGCCATCCTTAAGCTGCGTATGCCGAGAAGAGCGCTGCGCGTCTGGTCATCATCGTAACCCACAAAATCCTCCCCCAAATCTTCCATATCGTGAACGTCAAGTCCCATATTATGCCCAAGTCCGTGAGGCATGAAAAGCCCCGCAGCACCCGCTTCCACGAGATTGTCTATATCTCCTTTCACAAGTCCGAGAGCGGACAGATCCTCAAGCATCTTTCTGTTTACGGCAAGATGTATATCACGATACTGCACTCCCGGCTTTATCATGGAGAAGGCAAATTCATTGCAAGAATGCACGATATTGTAAATGTCGCGTTGGCGTGAAGTATAATGCCCCCCCGTAGGGTAGGTTCTCGTAAAATCGGATGCGTAATGAGAATTGCTCTCGAAACCGGCATCTATAACCATAAGTTTGCCGGGCTCTATCACATTCTCGTGAGTATGACAATGAAAAATCTCTCCGTGCTGTGTAAGTATAGTGGCAAAAGAAATGCCCCAACCCTTACTGAGAGCAAAGCCTTCCATATCACCGACTATTTTCTGCTCAATCTCGCCTATTCTAATGCCTCTGCGCGCGATTGTGTGCATCTCCTGCCCCAGAGTGGCAGCCGCATCGAGTTCGGCAATTTCCTCTTCGCTCTTGACAAGACGTTGTTTGATAATAGCCTTTATGAGAAGTTCGGAGGGCTTTTCAAGCCCCATTCTCTCGTACCTGAGCTGCTGATAATAGCGTGATGCGGGTATGAAATGCACATCGCGCCCTGTCGAAAGGGCTTTCATTACGGCAATGGAAAACGCCCCGTATGAAGCTGTTTTCTCAACGCCTGCGCCATCCGCAATTGAGCGGACCGAAGGCATGGGTCCCATCCAGATGATGTCGTCAATCCCGTAATCGTCGGCATAAACTGCCTGCTCGCCGCTATCGAGATCGAGAACTGCGGCAAAACGCGCTTCGTCAATTCCGAAATAATACAGCCAAGTGCTGTCCTGACGGAATTTATAACAATTGTCCTTGTATTGTGCAGGCGCATCCACATTGCCCATGAAAACGACAATGCCCGTGGCTCCTGACTCCCTGAGGTTTTCAAGAAGGGCCTGCCTTCTATTTATGTATATTGATTTATTAAACATAGCACTGCGAAATTACTAATTATTTCGCAGTAATCCTT
>CAUUCY010000066.1:0-10360 GCA_963543835.1 uncultured Bacteroidales bacterium | reverse complement strand
AGTTACCACCACACCAGTTAGAGTCCCAACCACGGGTGATACCGATTCTGTTGCTGATAGGGTTTGTTTTCTGTCCCATATTATTACTTCTCTACTGGTTGTTTAACATCAAGTATGACAGTAACGTGGTTGGAACGCTTGCGGATACGTCCGGCACGCCCCTGAGGGCAAGGACGGATTCTCTTGAGCGTACGACCTTCATCAACCATAATGGTCTTTACGATAACGTTACCGTTTTCCAATTCTTTGCTCTTGTCCTGATTCTTGGCTTCCCAGTTTGCGATTGCGCTGCGGAGAAGTTTCTCAAGACGGATTGATGCCTCTCTCTTTGAGAATTTCAAAAGATCGAGTGCGCGATTGACCTCAACACCTCTTACTGTGTCGCAAACGAGACGCATTTTACGAGGCGATGTAGGCACATCATTCAATCTTGCAATTGCCGTTGTTTTCTTAGCTTCTTTAAGCTTTTCAGCCATTATTCTTTTACGAGCTCCCATAATTTAATTTCTCTTTTAATGATTATTACTTATTGTTGCCCGAATGGCCTTTAAATGTTCTTGTAGGCGCAAATTCGCCGAGTTTGTGACCGACCATCTGCTCAGTTACATAAACCGGAATAAACTTGTTCCCATTATGAACTGCGATTGTGTGGCCGATGAAGTCAGGTGAAATCATGCTGGCGCGTGACCAGGTCTTGACTACCTCTTTTTTCTTGCTACCTTCATTCATAGCAAGAACTTTCTTCTCCAGTGCTCCCTGGATGTATGGACCTTTTCTTAATGAACGACTCATAATCTCTAAAGTTTAATTCCGATTACTTCTTTCTTCTTTCAATGATGAACTTGTTTGAAGTCGCCTTAGGATTACGTGTCTTGTATCCCTTAGCAGGCAAGCCCTTGCGTGAACGAGGATGACCTCCGGATGCACGACCTTCACCACCACCCATAGGGTGATCTACCGGGTTCATTACAACACCGCGGTTGTGAGGACGACGTCCGAGCCAGCGGCTGCGTCCTGCCTTGCCGGATGACTCCAAATTATGATCAGGATTTGAAACGGTACCTACCGTTGCGCGGCAGTCAACGAGAACCATGCGGGTCTCGCCTGAAGGCAGGCGGAGAACTGCGTGCTTTCCTTCCCTTGCAGCGAGCTGGGCGAATGTGCCCGCAGAGCGTGCCATTGCTGCTCCCTGTCCGGGACGAAGTTCGATATTGTGCACAAGGGTACCTACCGGAATTTCACTGAGGTAGAGGCAGTTGCCAAGCTCAGGGGCAACGCCCTTGCCTGAAGCTATAACCTGTCCTACTTTGAGTCCGTTCGGAGCGATGATATATCTCTTCTCTCCATCGGTATATTCTACAAGAGCGATGCGTGCACTGCGGTTAGGATCGTACTCTATTGTGAGGACGGTCGCGGTACACTCATCTTTTGTGCGGAAGAAGTCGATGATACGGTACATTCTCTTGTGACCGCCACCGATGTAACGTACGGTCATCTGACCGGTGTTGTTACGTCCGCCTGTGCTCTTAAGAGGCTCCAACAATGCTTTGTGAGGAGTTTTCGTGGTGATCTCGTCAAATGAGCTGATCGCCTTGTTTCTCTGTCCCGGGGTTACCGGTTTGAATTTTCTAATTGCCATTGCCTGAGCCCTCCTTAAATATTGCTATAGAAATCAATCTTGTCTTCACCTGCAAGGGTAACGTATGCCTTCTTGAAGTGATTTGTACGGCCCTTGAGGATACCTGCCTTGGTGAAGCGTGATTTTCTCTTTCCGTGGTAATTTACAGTGTTCACGTCAGCCACAGACACATTGTAACGCTGTTCTACAGCATTCTTGATCTGGATTTTGTTTGCTGAACGCTCTACCACGAAACCATAACGGTTCAACTTTTCGCCCTGAGCCGTCATTTTTTCTGTTACGATTGGCTTAATAATAATTCCCATCTCTTTGACTTTTTAGCGTACTCTTGCTGCAAGTGTATCCTGAACGCCGTCAACGAGAACCAGTGAATTTGCATTCATGATTGCGTAAGTGTTGATTTCGTCCACTGTGATAACTTTAACCTGCTCGAGATTGCGGGATGAAAGATAAATGTTAGCGGAATTCTCCGGAAGGACAACGAGCACCTTTCTGTCTCCGGCCTTTATTGCCGAAAGGATGTTGAGGAGTCCCTTTGTCTTAGGAGTTTCCATTGTGAATGGCTCAACCAGGGTGATGGCGTTCTCAAGTGCCTTGTAAGACAAAGCGGAGCAACGCGCGAGTGACTTGACCTTCTTGTTGAGCTTGGTTCTGTAGCTGCGCGGAACAGGACCGAAGACGCGTCCGCCGCCTACATAGATATTGGACTTGATTGAGCCGTGACGTGCACCACCGCCGCCCTTCTGGCGTCCCATTTTCTTTGTACTGTAAGCAACCTCGCTGCGGTCTTTGGTCTTCGAGGTACCCTGACGCTGATTTGCGAGGTACTGGATGACATCGAGATAGATAGCGTGGTCGTTCGGAGTTACACCGAATACTTTCTCATCGAGAGTTACTTTCTTTCCGGATTCCGATCCGTCGATTTTATAAACAGAAAGTTGCATGGTTTAAGCCTCCACAATTACATATGAACCTTTAGCTCCAGGAACGGAGCCTTTAACTACGAGAAGGTTATTCTCAGGGATGAGCTTGATAACCTGAAGGTTGAAAACCTTAACTCTCTCGGCACCCATATGACCTGCCATGCGCATTCCCGGGAATACGCGAGAAGGCCATGAAGACGCACCCATTGAGCCGGGGTGACGGAGTCTGTCTGACTGACCGTGGGTCGTACCGCCTACACCGCGGAATCCATGACGTTTGACAACGCCCTGAAAACCCTTACCTTTAGAAACACCGGTGACATCGACATAATCAACGCCTTCGAAGACGTCTGCTACGGCGAGAGTATCACCTAATTTAAGCTCTCCCGAGAAATCCGCTTCAAACTCGTGAAGCTTGTACTTGGGAGTGGTTCCTGCCTTTTTGAAATGGCCCAAAAGAGCCTTGCTGGTTCGCTTCTCTTTCTTTTCGTCATAGGCAAGTTGTACAGCGGCATAACCATCTTTCTCTACCGTACGGACTTGTGTGACAACGCAAGGACCAGCCTCAATAACAGTGCATGGTAAACTTTTACCCTCGGCACTGAAAACGGAAGTCATTCCGATTTTCTTTCCAATTAATCCAGGCATTGGTTGTTTAATTAATTGATAATAAATAAAATTACTTGTCCCCAAAATTTAGGGACGGCAAAGGTAAGAATATTTTTCGGATTTATCAACGTTTTTATTAACAATTCTTTGGAGACCTGCATCCTGGAGCCCGTAAGAAATAAGTATTGCGGAAAAAGTGGAATAGTAGTATATTTGCACACTTATCAATAAATTATCTGTATAATGAGAATAATCTGCATACTTGCCCTCACTGTAGCCGCCTGTCTTTCACTTTCGGCAAAGCCGGCGAAGAATTATTGGGAAAACCCTGGACATTTTCAGGAAAACAGAATGGAAATGACAGCTTCTTTCCATATTGTAAACCCCAAGACCGTCAATCTCAACGGTATCTGGAAATTCCAGTGGTTCGAAAGCCTCGGAGAGCAGCAGAAAGATTTCTACAAGACAGACCTCGATGACAGCAAATGGGGAGAAATGCCCGTTCCCGGAATGTGGGAGCTGAACGGATACGGTGATCCTATATATATCAACCAGCCTTATCCCTGGGTTTCTTTCTGGAAGAACAATCCGCCGTACGTGCCTTCGCAGCATAATCACGTAGGACAATATCGCCGCTCTTTCACTCTCCCGCAGGATTTGGAAGGCGAGGATGTATTCTTTACCGTAGGCTCCGCAACTTCCAACGTGCGCGTATGGGTAAACGGGAAAATGGTGGGATACAGCCAGGACAGCAAGCTCGCTGCAAGTTTCGATATAACAAAATTCGTCAGAGGCGGAGAGAATCAGATAGCCCTTGAGATTTTCCGCTGGTGCGACGGCACTTATCTTGAGTGTCAGGATTTCTGGCGCCTTTGCGGCATAGCGAGGGAAACATATGTAAGCATCCGCCCGAAAGCGAGGATTGAGGATATAAATATCATCGCAGGAATGGACGGAAGCTTCGAGATAAAGCTGCTCGCAACAAAGGGTATCGCGCAGGTGGAAGCAAGTATCTTGGACAGTGACGGGAAAGCTGCGGCAAGTCTTTCTGCCAAGGTCAGAAAAGGTGGGGCAAAGCTTTGCGGAAGCGTTCCGGAACCGTCTCTTTGGAGCGCGGAAGAGCCTTCTCTGTATCTTTTAAAAGTCGCGGCGTTCGACGCTAAAGGCATAAAGCTGGACGAAGCTTTCCTCAAGTTCGGTTTCCGCGATTCCAAAGTAGTGGGGAATCAGCTGCTGGTAAACGGCAAGCCTGTGCTTATCAAAGGAGTGGACAGGCACGAGATGAACCCATACAGGGCTTATGTGGTCAGCGAGGAGGATATGATACGCGACATACGCATAATGAAGCAGTTGAATATAAACACCGTGCGCACAAGTCACTACCCGAATGATCCCCATTGGTACGAGCTGTGCGACGAATACGGCATATATGTTTGGGACGAGGCGGACATCGAGTCGCACGGAATGGGCTACGGAGCTGCCACTCTCGCCAAGAATGCCGAATTTGAGGCCGCCCACATGGACCGCACCGTGAGAATGGTAAAAAGGGATATAAATCACCCTTCAATCATCATATGGAGCCTCGGCAACGAAGCGGGAGACGGTCCTGCCTTCCAAAAGACCTATGCGTGGCTGAAAGCTTATGACAAGAGCAGGCCTGTGGCATACGAGAGGGCGGAAAAAAACGAGCATACGGACATCTACTGCCCTATGTACCAAAGACCCGATGCCAATATCCGTTATCTGCGCGAAGACGGCAGGAAGCCTCTGATACAATGCGAGTATGCGCACGCGATGGGTAACTCGATGGGTGGATTCAAGGATTATTGGGATCTTATACGCAAAGAGCCGGGCTATCAGGGAGGCTGTATCTGGGACTTCGCGGACCAGGCGCTTTACAAGCCAGCAGATGCGGCAAAATACGGCTCGGACCATATTTTCGCGTTCGGAGGCGACTACAACAGCTTTGACGGATCGGACGGTTCTTTCAACTGCAACGGAATCATAGCGACCGACAGAAGCCTGCACCCTCACGCATACGAGGTGGCATATCAGTACCGTAACATACACACAGCGGCAACGGCAGAGGAGGCTTTGGACGGGGTCGTGAATATATACAACGAGAACTTTTTCGTTCCTCTCAAGGGATACACCATGAACTGGAGTGTCGAGGTTAATGGAGAAAAAGTGCTCGCGGGCAGTTGCGAAACCCCGCAGGTGGCTCCCGGAGAAACGAAGAAATTCAAGCTCGGATTCTCGAAAGAGGATATACTGAGGCAGGCAAAAATATCCGACATTGCAAAAGAGGATATTTATCTATATGTGGAATACCTGCTCTCCGCCTCAAAAGGCTTGCTGAACGCAGGCGAAAGGCTCGCCTACGACCAGATAAAGATAAGCGACGGTAAGCAGTTCCACCCTCAAGGGAGTCTTGCTGAGTACGGTTTCGACAGTAGCACCGGTGCTCTCAACAGCATAAAGATAGGCGGCAAGGAAGTGCTTACAGAGCCTCTCATGCCTTGCTTCGGAAGAGCGTTGACGGAAAACGACAACGGAGCGAAATTCAAAGAAACCATGGGTTTCTGGCTCTATCCCGAGTTCAGACTCCTTGACTTCAGCCGGGAGGGAAACAGCGCAAAGGCAAGATACGAAGTGGGAGGGAAGGCAGAGGTAGAACTGCTCTACGAGCTGCTCCCCCAGGGAATAAAGGTAACGGAAAAGTTACTTGAGGTGAGCGGGGACGTCCCTGACAAGATTTTCCGTTTCGGAGTGGAACTTGCCATGAAAGGCGGATATGAGATTGTGGAATTTTATGGGAAAGGACCTTGGGAGAATTATATAGACCGCAACAGTTCAGCCTTGGTGGGGCGTTACATACAGAGCGTGAATGAACAATACCATTGGGGATATGTGCGTCCTCAGGAATCCGGAACTCACGGGGAATTGAAATATTTCAAGATTACGGACAAGAGCGGCAACGGTATAGTTTTCACCTCGCCCGAGAAATTCTCCGCTTCGGCTCTCCCCCTTTCCCGCCGCATGCTTGACATATCGCTGAAGGATACCCCACAGGTGCATTCGCTTGAGCTAAAATCACTCGCGCACGAGAACGACCGCAGCAACGGAAACACTTATATAAACGTGGACCTCGCGCAGATGGGGCTCGGAGGCATAAACTCCTGGGGCGAAAAGCCGATGAAGCAGCACCGGCTGCTCACAGAGAACTTCGCGGGCGGCAAAAAAGAATTCGTATTCTTCATCATTCCAGTAACAGAAATCAAGTAAAATGTTCGACTTCATACGTCTCGGATTCATAGATATCATTGACATACTCTCGGTAGCCGTGATTATCTTCCTCCTGATTCGCTGGATCAGGAGATCGTCTGCGATGAATATTTTCCTTGGGATAATGTTTCTCGTGCTGTTGCGCGTAGGAGCGACTCTGATAGGGATGAAAATGCTTTCTTCAGTGCTCGGGACTGTGCTGGATATAGGAGTGATTGCGCTTGTAATCATTTTCCAGCCCGAAATAAGACATTTTCTCTTCAAATTGGGCAGCGAGAGGGGCATAGTGTACGAGGGGCGCAGCCGGATAAACAAATTGTTCGGAATAAAAAAGGACGAGATGGGCAGCGAGAGCATAAACGAGCTGTGCGATGCCTGCATGGACATGGCAGAGCAGAAAGTCGGTGCGCTCATAGTGATTCCGCAGAAAGATTCAATTGAATACATTATCGAGACCGGCGACAGGGTGGATGCAAAAATAAGCCACAGGCTCATAGAAAACATATTTTTCAAGAACTCCCCTATGCACGACGGAGCCATGATTCTGGGAGGAGACCGCATAGTGGCAGCCAGATGCACTCTGCCGATAACCCGGCGCAGCGACATCCCTGCAAACTACGGTATGCGTCACAAGGCTGCCATAGGGATGTCGGAGGAGAGTGACGTGAAAGTTATTGTGGTGTCCGAACAGACGGGCAGAATATCTTTTGTTTCAGACGGAAAAATTCAGAAAATAAAAGGTAAATCTGAACTCAAACTTGCGTTGGGAGCGGCGATGGAAGAGGACGAGCAGAAAGAAGATGCAGACAAACAGTGACATAGATACAAGAGTAGAAGTTAAATTAGGCTTTGACAAACTCAGAGCGCTTATCGCTGACAGGTGCAGCACGGATTATGCCCTGGAAAGGACAAACAGCGAAACTTTCTCTACAGACCGTGCAGTCATCCAGAGGAGGCTGCTTCTGACCGACGAAATGCGTCTTATCCTTATGTTCGAGGACCAGTTCCCCACTACGGGATTCATAGACGCGATACCCTTTCTCGTTCCTTTGCAGAGGGAGGGTTCGAGCATAGATGTGCATTCGCTCGGAAAACTCGCGACGATGACGGACACCACGCGCAGGATTTGCAATTTCTTCAACAGCATAAAGGACGGCATATATCCCAATCTGAAGAAAATGTCAAAACCCGTAGTGGTGTTCCCAGAAGTCCGCAAACGTATAGAAGGCATTCTCGACAAGAACGGGGAAATCAAGGACACGGCGTCAGACGAACTCTACGCCATACGCAAGGGCATAAAGGAGAAGGAGCAGGCGGTTTCAAAAAGGGCAGGAGCTATACTGCACAAGGCTCAGGAAGACGGGATTGTCGACACGGACGCGCAGGTCGTTATACGCGAGGGGCGTTTTCTTATACCGGTAAACACGGCAAGCAAACGCAAAATAAGCGGTTTTGTTTTCGACGAATCGGCTTCGGGCAAGACTACTTTCATACAGCCTGCCGAGATAATAGAACTTGAGAACGACATCGCGGAGCTGCATTTTGCAGAAACTCGTGAAATAGCCAGAATCCTGCTGGAATTTACGGGATTTCTCCGCCCTTACCTTCCCGAACTGATAGAAGCTGCGCGATTCATAGGAGAGACGGACTTCATAATGGCAAAGGCAAAAACCGCCCTGAGCATAATTGCCGGCATGCCCATAATATCCGACAACGGAGAATTGAACCTGCGCAAGGCACGCCACCCCCTGCTGGAAAAGGCATTGCACAAGGAGAACAAGAGTATAGTCCCGCTCACAATAACGCTAAATAAAGAGAAGCACATACTCCTCATTTCCGGGCCCAATGCAGGAGGCAAGTCCGTGTGCCTGAAAACCACCGGTCTGCTGCAATACATGTTTCAATGGGGAATGCTCATTCCGACCTCCGAGGTCTCCGAACTTCCGGTTTTCGACAGGATACTCGTGAGCATAGGAGATGACCAGTCTCTGGAAAACGACCTGAGTACATACAGTTCGTTCCTCGCCGATATGAGGGAGATGGTGGAGGAGGCAACGGCAAATTCCCTCGTCCTGATTGACGAATTCGGCTCCGGTACCGAGCCTGCGGCGGGAGGGGCAATCGCAGAAGCCATCCTCGCTGAACTCGACCGAAGGGGCACCTACGGTGTAATCACCACACATTATACAAAACTCAAACTCTACGCCGCAGGCGACAACGGAGTCATCAACGGTGCGATGCTTTTCGACGCTTCCAGAATCGCACCTCTGTTCCAGCTCGAAATAGGGCTGCCAGGCAACTCTTTCGCCTTTGAACTTGCACGCAAAATGGGGCTGCCGGAGAATATAGTAAAAGACGCCGAAGAGCGCGCGGGAGAGGAATTTGTGGGAATAGAGCGCAACCTGCGCAGGATTGCACGCAACCGCAGGGCACTTGACGAGCGTCTGCAGAAAGTGAAAAACGCGGACAAGACTCTCGAAAGCATCACGGACAAGTACAAGAGAGAGCTTGAAGGGATACGCGAAGAGAGGAAAAAGATACTCGACGAAGCCCGCAAGGAGGCGGAAGACATAGTCAAAGGGGCAAACCGCCAGGTCGAAACCACTATCAAGACCATAAAAGAAGCCCAGGCGGAGAAAGAACAGACCAAGGAAGCCAGAAACCAGTTGCAGGGATTTATGGCGGCATTGGCACAGTCCGGGCTCAATAGGGAGAGCTACATTGAGGAGCGCCTTAGCGAGGTGAAGCAGCAAAAGGAACGGGAGCAGTCCCGCAAGGAGAGACGGGCAGATCCGGAGCAACGTGCCGCACTCGCAGCGAAAAAACGCGAGGAAGAAAGAATGGAAGCTTTCCGCTCCGCCCCCCTGAAAGTGGGCGAAAAAGTACGCATCAAGGATAACGGCATGGTGGGAGAGGTGGCAAGAATATCCAATAAGGCTGTAACCGTAATAGTCGGAAACATAAGCAGCAAGCTGCCTAACGCCAAGGTGGAGCGCATATCTTCCAAAGAATATAAAATTGCGGCAAAGCAGACAACAAAACCCGTCTACGAGCGTGTAGACAGCAATATCACCGCCCGCAGGCTCAATTTCAAGCCGGAACTCGACATACGCGGAGTGCGCTTGCAGGAGGCGATAGACACGGTGATGCACTACATAGACGATGCAATAATGGTCGGCATGGGTTCTGTGCGTATAATTACGGGAAAAGGCACGGGGGTGCTCAGGGAGGAAGTGCAGAAGTACCTGCGTTCCGTACCGGGAATAGAAAGTGTTTCGGACGAGTCGATACAACTCGGCGGTACGGGAGTGACTATAGTTAAATTTGAATAACACATGGGTACGGCAAGAATGGCAGTAGGAAAGCTCGGAGAGGATGCTGCCGTGGAGTTTCTCGAAAAAAGAGGTCATACCGTCCTGGAGAGAAACTGGCGTTGTTCCCACTATGAACTTGACATAATCACCTTTGATAAAAAAGGAATACACATAGTGGAGGTAAAGACAAGGGTCGCCCCCGTGGCGGCTCTGCCGGAAGAGAATGTGAATGCCCTGAAAAAGAGAAGAATAGTCGCGGCTGCAAAAGCATACCTGAACTCGCAGGACTTCAAAAAGAAAAAAAATTCCTGCGAAGAAGTGTTTTTCGACGTTATAGGCGTGACTTTTGATAGAGAAAAGACAAATATCGAATACTTCCCGCAAGCATTCATCCCCTTATATATTTAGATAAAACTGACACACATAATGATTGACTTAAACAAAAACTACTACTGCATAATTCTCGCCGGCGGAGTCGGCACGAGATTCTGGCCGGTGAGCCGCGAATCCCGCCCTAAGCAGTTCCACTCGCCGAGCCCGGGAGGCAAGACCTTCCTAAGACTCACCTACGAAAGATTTGCGGATTTCTT
>CAUUCY010000065.1:0-10561 GCA_963543835.1 uncultured Bacteroidales bacterium | reverse complement strand
TGAATGAGAGGGTTGGGCTCGTGATTCGGGAAACGCCCGTCCATGGTGTCGAAAAGATAGTCGTGATTCTCTCCGAAAATTTTCTTGGCGAACAGATTCGCCATGCCGTTGGAAAGGTCGAAACAAATTTTCAGTCCCGAGTAATCTCCGAGATATTTACGCATAAAGGCTATATAGTCGTCCATTATGTCTTTCATGAATACCGAGCCTTTCTTCTCTGCTTTGGGAGTCTCCCTGTTGCTGTCTATCCATTCCTTGATTTTTCCCAGACCCGCATCGAAGCCTACCGCACGTGCGCCTTCCGTGGAAACTTTCATTCCGTTGTATTCGGCGGGATTGTGCGAAGCGGTGATTTGCACCGAAGCCTTGAAACCGTATTTTGCCGTGCCGAAATACACCATAGGCGTCGAACTCAGACCTATGTCGTAAACGTCCGCGCCGGCATCCGTGATGCCTTCTATCAAGGCATCGTGAATTTCATCGGAGGATAAGCGGCAGTCGCGTCCCACCAGAACTTTGTCCGCGCTAAGCAGAGACGGTATGAAATATCCTATTTTGTATGCCGTGGCTTTGTCGAAGTCTACTCCGTACACGCCGCGTATGTCATAAGCGTGAAATGCTCCCATGATTATTTTATTTTGGTATTATATCTTGTCGAAACTTTGCCCTTCGTGATATTCTGAAGCTTGCGGCTGATGATTTTTTTGCGTATCGGGGCGATGAGGTCCGTAAACAGGACTCCGTCCAGATGCGACATTTCGTGCTGAACCATTCTGCATGCGAATTTGTCGAGAAACTCCTCCACATACTCGAATTTTTCGTTATAATATCCCACTTTCATCGATGAGGGGCGCACGACATCTGCGTATATTCCGGGTATGCTGAGGCAACCCTCGTTGTATTCGCATTTCTCGGAGCTTTCCTCTATAACGACAGGGTTTATCATGACCCTCTTGAAGCCCTTGAGATAGTCGTAAACATCTGTCATTCCCGTGCCGTCCACTACCAGTACGCGCAGGGAAACCCCTATTTGCGGGGCGGCAAGGCCTACCCCCTCCGATTTTGCAAGAGTATCCAAAAGATCCTCTATAAGCTGCGTCAGCTCTTCTTTTTTTGTCAAATCGGCTTTTTCAGCCTTTGCCCTGAGAACTTCGGAGCCATATAAATAAATTGCCTGTATCATTTCTTTCTGTCTAAATAGCTTTGTAAAATAATTGCCGCACTGATTTTATCCACATTCTCCTTGTTGCGGCGGTCTTTGTATTTCATTCCTCCCTCTATCATTGCCCTGTGCGCCAGCACGGAAGTGAATCTTTCATCCTCAAGAGTCACGGGGATGTCCGGGAAGGCTTTGGCAAGCTGCTTCAAAAACAACTCCACATCCGCAGCCGCCTCTGCAAGCTCTCCGTTGAGGTTCAGCGGCCAACCCACGACAAAACGAGTAATAGTCTCTTTTTGGGCGTATTTTTGGAGATATTCTATTATCTTTGTAGCAGGTAAAGTCTCCAGGGCAGAGGCGAAGATGCCTAAGGGGTCGCTCACGGCGAGCCCTGTGCGTTTCCTGCCAAAATCAATGCCGATAATTCTGTCCATAGACTGCAAATTTAAGTTAAAACTATGTCAAGACCAAACAAAGAGGCTATCAATAAGGCAAAGAGCATGCGTCTTACCCTTTTGGACGACAATACTCACGATATACTCTGGATTTTGAAATTCTCAAAACCCGAAGGCGTGGTGGCTGTCGTTACTGCGCTTTTCTTTACTATAGCCGTTATTTTCTGCATAATAGCCTTCACTCCCGTGAACAGGCTGATACCCGGTTTCCCTGATGCTCATAGCCGCCGGGCTGCGATTCAGAACGCAATAAAAGTGGATTCTCTGGAAAGTACGGTGCTGCGTCTGCAACTATATACCGAAAATCTCGCGCGCATACTCGAAGGCGAGGACCCTGTCAAAATAGACAGCATTTTCAAAATTCAGGCAGCGAGCGTGCCTTCAAAACAGCTGTTCTCGGCCCTTTCCGCGAGGGATTCCGTGCTAAGGGCTAAAGTCGCCGATGCCGAAAAATTCTCTATCACCAACGCCCGCAGCCGCAATCTTCCTATCGAGGGGCTTCATTTTTTCACCCCTTTGAAAGGAGTGATTTCGCAGCCGTTCGATCAGGTGCTTCACCCTTATGTCGATATTACAGCTCCGGCAAATTCCGTTGTCAAATCCGTACTCGACGGAACTGTGATTTCAGCTGGCTGGAGCGAAGCTTTCGGACATGTCATTGAAATACAGCATGACGGCAATATGGTTTCTATCTATAAGCGCAACCAGACACTGCTGAAAAGGCAAGGTGACAGGGTGGTGGCTGGCGATCCTATCGCTCTTTTGGGCAATGCCTCATCGTCTGCTAAGAGCAATCATCTGCATTTCGAGTTATGGCATCGCGGCGAGGCTGTGAATCCTGTCAAGTATATAAATTTCTAAAATGTCAAAGAGAAGAATAGCGATATTAGGGTCCACGGGCTCGATAGGAAGCCAGACCCTTGATGTGGTGCGTCAGCATCCCGAACTTTTTGAAGTGGTGCTTCTGACTGCCAACAACAGTGTTGCCAAACTGATAGAACAGGCAAAAGAATTTGACCCCGCCAATGTCGTAATCTGTAATGAAACCCATTATGACGAACTCGCAAATGCCCTGCAGCCGCTTGACATAAAGGTTTTTGCGGGAATTTCCTCGGTATGCTCGCTCGTGGCAGGGGACAATGTGGATATTGTAGTGGCCTCCATGGTCGGTTTCTCGGGCCTGCGTCCGACAATCGCCGCAATAGAGGCTGGAAAGATAATTGCGCTTGCCAACAAGGAAACTCTTGTCGCCGCAGGCTCTATAGTAATGGGGCTTGCTGAAAAATACCACGCTCCAATACTCCCTGTGGATTCGGAGCATTCCGCGATTTTCCAATGCCTTTTGAGTGCGCAGGGAAATGCTGTAAGAAAAATACATCTCACCGCTTCTGGAGGTCCTTTCCGCACCTGGGATAAGGAGAAAATAGCCCTGGCGACCAAAGCACAGGCGCTCAAACATCCCAATTGGAATATGGGCGCAAAAATAACCATAGATTCGGCTACAATGATGAACAAGGGTTTCGAGGTGATTGAAGCCCGCTGGCTATTTGATGTGGGATCGGATAAAATCAATGTTATAGTGCATCCGGAGTCGCTAATCCATTCAATGGTCGAATATGAAGACGGGGCGGTCATAGCGCAACTCGGAAGTCCGGACATGAGAGAACCTATACAATTTGCCCTGGCTTTCCCGGAGAGACTTGCCTTGAACAATAAGAAACTCGACTTTGCAGCCCTGGGCAGAATTTCTTTCGAAGCCCCCGATACGGATAAATTCCCGGCACTCGCTCTTGCCTTTGAGGCTCTAAGACGCGGCGGCAATGCCGCATGTGCACTCAATGCTGCGAATGAAGTTGCCGTAGCTGCATATTTACAGGATGAAATTTCTTTCTACGGCATCTCGGAGCTTATCGAGAGGGTTATGGACGGAACGGATTTTGTAGCTGAGCCGACTCTGGAGGATATATTTGCCACCAACGATAAGGCATACGCCCTCGCAAAAGAATATATTTCAAAAAGATAATGTTAGTTGTTCTGATAAAAATATTACAAGTCATACTTGCGCTTTCAGTGCTTGTCTTTGTGCATGAATTGGGACACTTCACTTTCGCGCGCATTTTCGGAATCAAGGTGGAGAAATTCTATCTTTTCTTCGATATCGGCGGGAAAGCCCTTTTCAAGTTCAAAAAAGGCGATACGGAGTACGGAATCGGCTGGCTGCCTCTCGGCGGCTATTGCAAAATTGCAGGAATGATAGACGAGTCCATGGATTTGGAGTCTATGAAGCGCGCCCCGCAAGCTTGGGAATTCCGCACTCATCCTGCGTGGCAAAGGCTTCTGGTAATGGCAGGAGGCGTATTGTATAATTTTATTTTTGCGATAATAGCCTATATTTCCATACTCGCCATTTGGGGCAGTGTCTATGTATCCAATGAGGAAAACCAAATCTATGTCAATGAACTTGCCTATGAGATGGGCTTCCGTAATGGTGACAGGATACTTGCATTTGACGATTATCGCCCTCAGGACTTCTCTATGTTGCAGGCGGACCTTGCCCGCCGTAATGTGCATTACGCTATAGTGCTCCGAGCTTCGGACACCTTGCGCCTTTATATAGACCAGGCGATGATTTCCGAAGTTCTCAATACTCCCGGTATGTTCGATCTGGCTCTGCCTTTTGTCGTTGACTCTCTCGTCGCGGGCAGTCCCAATCTGGCTTCCGGAGTAATGCGCGGAGACAGGATAATTGCAGTTGAAGGCACTCCCGTACAATTCATTCAGGATGCTCGTCCTTTGCTTGCACAACATGCGGGAGGCACGGCGAAAGTGGACGTGATGCGGGACAGTACGGTGATTTCCGGTATAAGCGTGCAGGTGGATTCTTTGGGACATATAGGTCTGCTGCTTGCCTTCCCTGGAGTGCATACGAGGCATTATAATTTTTTCAGCGCAATCCCCGATGGCACAAAACTCGCATTTTCGACGGTTGCAGGCTATCTTCGTGACCTTAACCTAATTTTCAAGCCGAGTACGGGAGCCTACAAGTCCGTGGGAAGTTTTGTCGCTCTCGGTCAGGCTTTCCCTGCCGCTTGGGATTGGTACAGGTTTGTCAGTCTGCTTGCCTTGATTTCAATTATGTTGGGAGTTATGAATCTGCTGCCCATTCCGGGGCTTGACGGAGGACATATACTCTTTCTTTTATATGAGATTCTCACAAGACGCAAACCGGGAGAAAAGTTCCTTGTCGGAGCCCAGATATTAGGAATGTTCCTTTTGCTATTGTTAATGGCATTTGCGTGTGGGAATGATATAGGAAGACTTTTTTAAATCTATAGGGATATGAAAAAAATGATTTGTGGAATTATCGCCTGTCTGGGTGCGCTTATTGTCACTTCCTGCGGGGGAGGCGGAAAGCCCATACTCCCGAATGTCAGCGGAAAGGCAGGAGAAGTGATGATTGTTATGGACAAAAGTGCATGGGAAGGCGCTCTCGGTGCCGATGTGCGCGCTGTCTTGGTTGACGAATGTCCTTACCTCGAGCCTGCAGAGCCTTTGTTTACTCTTTCGAACGTGATTCCTTCTGGATTTACCAATCTTTTCAAGGTGCACCGTAATCTTGTGATTTTCGTTATCGATCCCGACAAGAGTGGGGGAGTAATCTATCGTTCTGATGTATGGGCGGCTCCTCAATGTGTGATACAGTTGAGTGCTCCTTCCATTGAAGAGGCTCAGAAAATTTTTGCTCTCGAAGGAGAGAAAATCTGCACTGCAATAGAACAGGCGGAACGGGACCGTGTGGTAGCTAATACGCTAAAGTATGAGGAAAAAGACATATACAAGAGTGTGAGCGATATGCTGGGGGGCTCGCCGCATTTCCCTATGGGATATAAGTTGCGCAAAGCTTCCAAGAATTTTGTATGGGTGTCCGACGAAAAACAGTACACCACCCAGGGAGTGCTGATTTATACCTATCCAGTGGGGGGAGAAAAGAATCCTTTTGCGTTGGAGAATATACTACTGCATCGCAATGCCGCGATGCGGGAGAATGTGCCGGGCATGTTTGAAAACACATACATGACGACTTCTTCCTATATTGCCCCTACGGTTCAGTATATTAAATATAAGGGTAGGGAATTTGCCCAAATGCGCGGATTCTGGGAAGTTGAAAATGATTTCATGGGGGGACCTTTCGTGTCTCATTCGTTCTATACACCTGACGGACAGAATATTATTGTTCTGGATGCTTTCGTTTATGCACCGCGCTATGACAAGCGTCAATACCTGCGTCAGGTTGAGTCTTTGCTCTATTCTTTTGAGTGGGCGAAAAAATCCGAATAAAAACTTTTATATATCGGATTTATTATATACCTTTGCAATCCCCAATTGCCGGACAGGCAAGCGGAGGCGAGTTTTGGTGGGTTCGTATAACGGCTAGTACTCGAGATTTTCATTCTCGCAATAGGAGTTCGATTCTCCTACCCACTACTTAAAATATAAAAAAATACAATAATGGCAAATAACGCATCTGCTGAAAAGTGCATTCGCCAGAGCGAAAGGCACAGACTGCATAACAGGTATTATGCAAAGACAACGCGCAATGCAATTCGCGCAATTAGAAACACAAGTGATAAGACTGCCGCAGAGGCTTCAGCTCCGAAGGTTTACTCAATGATAGACAAACTCGCAAAGATTGGTCTTATCCACAAGAACAAGGCTTCTAATCTCAAGAGCGGAATTGCAAATTACATCAACAAGCTCGCATAGGTTTATTGCTGAGAATAAAATAAGACGCGAGTAATCGCGTCTTTTATTTTCGAGAAGTAGCGCAGTTGGTAGCGCACTACGTTCGGGACGTAGGGGTCGGGCGTTCGAGTCGCCTCTTCTCGACAAAAAGGCAGCGGTTTTGAGACCGCTGCCTTTTGTGTTTTCGGGGACTTACTGTTCCTTTTCCACTTTCTTGACTGTGGCTGTAGCTGTTAAGAATACACCGTCGAAAGCTTTGAACTGTGTAAAGTCCATCATTCTGTTCATAGATTTCAGTGCGGGAAGTACGAAGAGTTTGCCTTGTTTAAATATTTTTTCCCGCGTCATCTTTTCTGCATCTTCAAGTTTAAAAGAGCAACTATAAGAACCTTCTTCGGGTCTTATTACAACCACCATAGGTGGGTTAGGCTCTACTTTTGGTTCCTCCGGTTTTTTCCCTAACATCAACATAGGTATTTTTTTTATTCCGTCACCTAACTTTTGCAGTACTAAGTTTTGAACTTCACCTTTGCTCATCCTTTCCAATTCTTCGGTATTCAATCCGATTCCGACATTGTCATATCTACCTGTTGAATCAAGGGCAAAGGCTTTGGTATCACAAGTGACACTTCCATTTGGCCCGCTGAATACTGCATCTGAGGAGCTGTAGGTCCAAGTAGCCGGTTCGCCTTTCTCATTAAAAGTCTTAGGGCATATTGTAAAGCTGCCGCTCACTGTGAAACTGTAAGGCGCGGAGATTTTTTCCAGTCCATTGATCGTATATTCATAGACCTCCGGTCCTTTGACTTCGACTTCAAGACTTGTGAAGGACTCGAGATGCGGCAGTTTTTTGTAATTCGGATAATCGTAACTGTATCCTATCTTAAGGGTGAATTTGCCTTCCTTGATTCCTTTAAGGCGGAATTTTGCCTTGCCTTCATCGCCTGTCACTATGCTTTTGGTCAGCAATTCTGCGTATTCGCTGTCAGGATTTACCTCATTGAGTTCGTACAAGCTATATACGTATTTCTCGCCGGGGTCGCTTGCCGTTACCTCAAAATCCGCCTCTCCGTCCACGTATAGATCTACTTTCTGTACGGCTTTCAGGACTATATCCACAGGGCGGTAACTCACGCTTATCTGCCCGTCGAATATATTGGGCTTGGAATTGTCGGATGTCTGGTCGGAATAATTCTTGGCAACTATGGAAGACAAAATGTCATCTCCTTTCACTCCTTCAATAGCTCCGGACATGGAATATGCGCTTTGCCATTCGAAACCTTCATTTACTCCCATTGCGGACAGCACTATATCATAAGGTTCCGCCCAAATTCTGTGTCCGTTGTAGTTGGTAATGTAGTGGAGTTCGTTGTAACGCTTTTTCTTGACGAGATACTCTTTGCAGAATTGTCTGCAAAGATTCTGTGATGATTCGTCTGCTTGTGCGGAGAATGGGCTTTCCAAATAGCGCTTATCCTTATGGACAAATTCTTCGAGGGCGTCTATGTCCTCATTTGTCACTCCCTTTGTGACGGGTGGAAGCGATTGTGCCGGCGCAACAAAAAAAGCGGCGCATAAAAATGATGCGCCAACAAAGATTTTTAAATAGGGATTCATAGTCGTTTTGGTATTGGTGCAGGAACAAAGGTAAGTATATTCCTGAATTCACCATAGACTACTCGCCCGGTGCTTATTTCCGTACTTCCTTGACAATTGCAAGGGCATTCTTGCACAGCCCGGTGATTTTCTCCCATTCGCCGGAGGCTATCAGCTCTTTCGGGAACAGATTGCTGCCCATTCCAACGCAAGTTACGCCGGCACCGAACCAGCCAGCGAGATTCTCGCGCTCAGGCTTTACTCCGCCTGTAACCATAATGCGACTCCAAGGCATAGGCGCGCGCAAGCCCTTTACGAATGCAGGTCCGAGCACATCGCCCGGGAATACTTTGCAGAGGTCGCAACCTGCTTCCTGCGCTGCTCCGACCTCGGAAACGCTTCCGCAACCAGGACAGTAAGGAATCAGTCTTCTGTTGCATACGGGGGCTATCTCAGGATTGAAAAGAGGACCAACAACGAAATTTGCGCCCAATTGTATGTAAAGCGCAGCTGTGCCGGGGTCTACAATAGAGCCTACGCCCACTATCATTCCCGGCAGTTCTTTATTGGCATATTTGACGAGTTCTCCGAACACTTCGTGGGCGAAATCTCCGCGGTTGGTGAATTCGAATGCGCGAATGCCTCCTTCGTAACAGGCCTTGAGCACTTTCTTGGAGGTTTCGAGCTCGGCATTATAGAATACAGGCACTATGCCCGTTTCTTTTACGGTCTCCAGGACCTGTAATTTGTCATACTTTGCCATAATCCTATCTTTGTACTCTACCGTTTGCATTACCTTCTGCCAAGCTGAGCACTTCCGCCTCGCTCACAAGATTGAAGTCTCCGTTGATTGTGTGCTTGAGAGCGGAAGCCGCCACGGCAAATTCGAGTGCCGCCGCCTGATCGCCGTTATATTTCAGCATTCCGTGAATGAGTCCTCCCGAGAACGAGTCTCCGCCGCCCACGCGGTCTATTATAGGTTCTATCTCATAACGCTTCGATGCGTAGAATTCCTTGCCGTTGTATATGAGAGCTTTCCAGCCGTTGCGTGTTGCAGAGTAGGATTCGCGCAGGGTAGATACTACATACTTGAAGCCGAATTCTTTTGCCATCTGTTTGAAAATCCCTTCATAGCCGGCAGCATCGGTTTTCCCTCCTTCCACATCGGCGTCAGGCTTGAAACCGAGACACAGGGCGGCGTCTTCCTCGTTTCCTATGCATACATCTACATATTTCATAAGAGGACGCATCACCGAAATCGCTTTCTCCGAAGTCCATAGTTTTTTGCGGAAATTAAGGTCGCAGGAAACTGTAACTCCGTGTCTTTTTGCCGCTTCGCAAGCAAGCCTGGTAAGTTCCGCCGCCTTGTCAGATATTGCAGGGGTAATGCCTGACCAATGGAACCATGCCGCTCCTTCCATTATTTTATCAAAATCGAAATCTTCTGTTCCAGCCTCAGATATTGCCGAATGGGCGCGGTCATAGATGACCTTGGAAGGGCGCATTGACGCACCTGTTTCCGCATAATACAGACCCACGCGCTCGCCGCCGCGGCTGATGTATCGAGTGTCCACACCGTAGCGCCTAAGGGCATTTACGGCAATTTGACCTATCTCATGAGAAGGGAGTTTCGTGACATAGCAGGATTCGTGGCCATAATTGGCAAGGCTGACTGCAACATTCGCTTCCCCTCCTCCGGGTATGATGTTGAACATTTCAGATTGTATGAAGCGCTCATTGCCCTTTGGGCTGAGCCTCAGCATGATTTCACCGAAAGTAATGATTTTTGACATTTCAGAATAAGTATTTAACGCACAAATATATACATAATTCATTTATAATACAAACGTTTGTATCTTCTTTGCTTTCACTTGCGTTTTTTGTAAATTTGCCTGTGTGCTCCAAACAAGCGGGCTCGTGCCGGATTACCGGTTGAGGCTTGTTATAAAATTCAGAAATATGACGAATAAGATAAATAAAACCAATGCGGCGAGGCTCCTTGACAAAGCAGGAGTTTCATACGAATTGATACCTTATGTGGTGGATGAGGAAGACCTTGCGGCGACTCATATTGCGCAGCAGTTGGGCGAGCCGATAGAGCGCGTATTCAAAACGCTTGTGCTGAAAGGGGACAGGAGCGGGCATTTCGTGTGCGTAGTGCCGGGTGACAGGGAAGTGGACCTTAAGGCGGCTGCGAAGGCGAGCGGCAACAAGTCCTGCGAACTCATCCCGATGAAAGAATTGCTCCCGACAACAGGCTATATACGGGGCGGTTGCTCGCCTGTCGGGATGAAAAAACCTTTCCCGACATACTTTCACTCCACTGCGACTGATTACGATTATATATATGTCAGTGCGGGTGTACGGGGCTTGCAACTCAAAATCTCCCCTTCCGAACTTATAGCATTCGTGCATGCTCAAATGACAGAACTGACAACTTGAATATTGTAGGCTTTTGCGAAATATCTCGTAAAAAATTATGGAAAATATTTGCGGGAAAGAAAATAAATAGTACCTTTGCAATCCCAAGCGAAAGCAATTGGTAAATTCCTCTTTAGCTCAGTTGGTTAGAGCACCTGACTGTTAATCAGGGGGTCCTAGGTTCAAG
>CAUUCY010000064.1:0-10664 GCA_963543835.1 uncultured Bacteroidales bacterium | reverse complement strand
ACATCGCTTTCGGAAGTTACGGCATTCGCGTCTTTACTTCCCGCCTTATCAACACAGAACACGCTGATTTCCATACCCGCATCCAAAAATTCATTTATCGTACGCGGTCCGTAAGGTGACATATAGGATTTTGCGGAGAGGTTTGCCCATGTAAACCCTTTCTTTTTGAAGTCTTCAGCGGGTCTGTTAGCCATCCACCCTACGGGAATATCATAAGCTTTCATGCAGGCAGCTGCCACATCCCCAACTTTCCCCCTGCTTGTGCAGATGAAAAAACAGAAATTTTCTGCGCCCTGTTTCTTTATGATTTCACATGCGCGTCTGACAGCCCGGGATGCATATTCCGCAGGCTCCGTGTACTTTATGTCAAGCATAAGCATGGTGGGATTGTCTTTGACCATTACCGTTTCCAGAAAATCTTGAAGAGTGGGCAGTTCCTCCCCGTTTTTCAATCTTCCCGCAAGCCGCATTTCCGTCAAAGTATGCTCCCACGGGTGCATACCGTTGATTTTGTATTCATCATTGGCATGGGCTACTATAATGTTATTGTCCTTTGTCCAATAAATATCGCATTCGCACGCCCGCACTTTGAGGGACATCGCATATTTCAGGGAAGCCAGGGAATTGTCTGGAAATCCGCACTCCGCAGAGCCGCCGCGATGTGCGACTATATTGTTGTCGCAAGCAGCAGGTGTCAGGGCCTTTTCCGGCTTCGGGACAACGGGCAAAACGCCGTGCGAACTAAGATTAAGACCTCTTTCGCAGGACATAGACAATAAAAGAATACAGATGTAAGCTATTCTTTTTATCATTATTTACTCTGATTTACAAGCGTTGAAACAGTGCCGCCGTCAGCAACCCTGAAACGAATGACAGCAACTCTCTTTAGACCCGTATCGTTTTGGGACACATTAATTTTCAGGGCTTTGAAAGTAACAGTAGCGTCATCTCCGCCGTATGTGCCTTTGAAGGTCCTGGTGATACTTGTTTTTGTCACACTTATCCACGAAGGGGCATTGTCCACACTCACGGTCCAATCAAGGTCACGCTTCACTCCTCCCTGATTTATGACCACGGATTTTTCTATCTCTCCTCCCTCGGAAGAGAAGGTAGGAAGAGTATTTCCGTCGGTATCGTAGGACAGACTCAAAGTCCAGAGGTCTGCACCCTCCGTTTCCGTTTTCGAACAGGATAGCGGGAGAAGCATACAAAGAGATATGCAAAGCAATATAGTAAAAAATCTTTTCATGATAAGTTATGTTTATGACCAACCTTTGATTTGACTGATTTTACCGGGATTTTTGTTAATTGAACTGTTGGCTATGGGCCAAAGAAGTATATTTGGATTTTTTTCCTTCAGTTTTGCAAACGTAATATCAGGCTGCTCGCTGTTCGGGGCAATATCCCAGATTGCACCTATCCTTATAAGTGCAAACCACAGCATCCCCTCCGCAGGAAATTCTAACGTGTACTCGTCAATAAGCGCTTTCCTTACTGCCGCTTCGGATTTGTCGGTATATTTATCCGTGCCGTAAGCTCGTTTTGCTATAAGATTGAGGGATGACAGCGCAGCCTGATAATCTCCTTTATAATACTTTATCTCCGCATCGAGCATAACTGCATAGGCATAGCGGTAATATATGAGGTCATTGTCGAGAACCACAGGAGCCTTGCTCATATCTCCAAGGAGTTTATTGCACCATGAGATTTCGTGTTTGTCACCTGCGGCATAAGGACCGTAACCGAGATTTGTCGCAACACGGGTATCGCCAGCGGCCTGGGATGCCTTGAGCCTGTCCACGAAAGACTGAGGGTATGACCACCACTGGGTTGAGCTGATAGGTACGGGACCGCCTTTATCGCATCTCGCCTTGCTGTCTATCAGATTTGCAGGATGGCAGAAGTACACTTGATAGCCTGCGGCAGAAGTTGCGGTGTTGTTGAGGGCGAATATAATTTCCGGATTGATTTTATTTGTGCGTGAGAAAACGCTTCCGTAGTCGGAAAGAAGTCTTTCCGGGGAAATTCCTATAGACTTTATCGCTTCCTGAGCCAGGTCCAGGTATTCCGCTCCGGCATTCTTTTCCCTGTACATCCACAATCCGAATTCGGCTTTCAGCATCATAAGGGCATCTTCAGTCGCGAAATATTTGTTGTCTTTGAGATGCTTTGCAAGAAGTTCGCAGGCTGCGATATCGGATTTTACCTGTTCAAAAACCTCTGCTGGAGTTTTCTGATCCGGATAACATTCGGGCTGCGTGTTGGACTCGATAGGTACTAAATTTACCGGGCAATATCCCCATATACGTCCTGCCCAGAAATATGAATAGGCGCGTGCAAAATATGCCTGGGCTCTCGCCCATTCAACCTGTTCTTCAGAAGCTCTGCACTTGTCAGCGTATTTAAGGACGGCATTTGCCTGGTCTATTGCAGAATATAATCCGCTCCAGCCTATAGTGGAAGAGCCGTCAAGAGTATTGTGGCGGCAGGCAATCTTAAAATTGTCCTGAACTTTCGATTCAAGAGAAGCACCCCACATAGAATCGCCCACCCGGACTTCTCCAAGATAGAAAATGTTGCATTCGTTGTTGGAAAAATAATCTCTCAACCTCTTATAAATTCCATGTACGGACTCAACGAGATCGGAAGGGTCTTTCCACATTGTGGAAGAATTCATTGTCATTGAGTATTTTATGTTCAGGTCTTTGTGGCAGGAGCATAAAAATCCTGTGCACAAGACTATGTATGTAAGTGTTTTTATCGTCTTTTTCATTTCATCTCCTCCTTAAAATGTAAGTTTTACATTAAACATGATTTTACGTGCCGGAGGCATTATATTGGAGTTGCCGGCTCCCATCTGTACGGACGAGTACATGTCATTTCCGCCTGCATTTGCCGCAATTCCGGTCTCAGGAGAGATGGCACCCGAAACACGCGTAAAATAGTGAAGAGTGTTGCCTGTTATGCCCAGAGACAACTTTTTCACCTTGAATGATTTAATCAATTTTGCGGGGACATCGTAATAAAGGGACAAATCCCGCAAGCAGATATAACTCGCATCCTCCACATTGAAGTCGGAACAGCGCGAGAAATTACGGTTGCCATAGTCCGCATCATTAGGGAAAAACCTCGCCGAAGAAGCATGCTCACCAGGTTTTCTCCAAGTCTGCTTGAAAAGATTCACATCAACATTGGAATTGGAGTAACCGAGAGTATTCTGAATAAATCTCGACTTCATGTAGTTATATATGGAGTGACCTATCGCATAATCGAAATATACGGTAAAGGTAAAATTCTTGTAACGTACGACATTGTTTATACCTCCTATCGAATGAGGAGTCACATTGCCGAGGTAGAACATATCCTGTCCGTCAATCTGCTCCCGTCCGTCCGAGGTTTTGGAAGTACCGTAGCGGTTCACCCACTCGTAGTCGCCGGCATCTTTGCGTCCTGTTATGGAAGCGCCGTCCGAACGGCGGTAACCGTGGCTCTGGGTATCGTGGAGAGCTGCGGCGGCTTCTTCCTCTGTCTGGAGCACGCCCGCTATCTTATATCCCCATATTCTTCCGAGAGATTCCCCTACGGCAAGACCGCCGAAGCGATAGCCGTTGTCCGTCTTGTAGCCTCCTATACGATAGCCTTTCTTGCCTGTCTTGTTTCCATCCATATCCACTATGTCGTAAGCATACTCCTCAGGCAGAGAAAGAACCTTGTTCCGCGTGAAAGTGTAGGTAAAATCCGTTTCCCAACTGAAATCCCTTTTCTGTATGTTTGCGCTATGCAGTTCTATCTCAAAACCATAGAAGCGGGCACTTCCTACATTTGCCTCGACGGAGCCGTACTGGCCGGTGTCGGGAAGGCTTATTGAGAATATCATATTGTCCGTACGCTTGTCATAGTAGTCCAGGACTATACGGTAACGGTCTTTGCAGAAGCCAATATCCAGTCCCAAGTCAAACTGTGCCGTAGTTTCCCACTGAAGAGAGGAGTTGGGCATGCGGGACGGAAGCAGAGTCGGCTTGCCCGCATAATCTCCGAGTGAATAGGAGCCCAGAGGAGAGGTACGGGCGATGTCGTTGTTACCTGTAAGTCCGTAAGAAGCGCGGATTTTCAATGTATTCATAGTTTTTGAAGCCTGTTTGAAGAACGCTTCCTCACTGATTACCCATGCTGCAGATGCACTCGGGAAAAAGCCCCATTTATTCCCGCTCGCAAACAGGGAAGAGCCGTCAGCCCTGTAAGAAGCAGAGGCTATGTATTTGTTTGCATAATTATAGCCCAAACGGGTAAAATATGAGATAATGGCAGTATTATACTCCCTGTTTTCCGCATCGAAAGAGGAAACGATACCCTTTGTCACATCGCCCTTGCTGCCGCTTTGTATGAAAGGGAGTTTGTCGTTTTCCGCTCCGAAAGAGGAAGCTTCCAAAGCATAGTAATTCGTATAGGAATAATCGTAACCGAGCGTCCCCGTCAATTTGTGCTTATTGAAACTCTTGTTCAGGGAAAGATAGGTATTGAAGTTCCTGCGCATAGTCTGTGTTCTCGACTCGCTTGTATTGCGCTTGGAATCTATAAAATTATTCGTGATTGAGCCGTTTTCGTCTATGTATTCGCCATAAGCGTAGTAACTGCCCCTATATGAGCTGTCATACAGAGCATACTGGGCGTTTGCCTGCAACCAATCCGTAATCTTCCATATCAGACCTATGTTGCCCATAAACTTCTGGCGGCTGTTCTCCCTGTCATAAAATTTCTCGTAGAACTCCGCCGTCTGCTGGGCCTTGTTCGTACCTCCTGTAGCGAATGAACCGTCAGGATATTTCCCTATATGGGTAGGCGACATCATCAGACCTCTGCCCAGAGCATTGAAATAGTTGCTCGTGAGAGGGTTTTTCAAGTTCTTTGAAAAATCGAAGGTCGTGAATGCCTCCAGAGCATCTGTAATTTTGAAAGAGGTATTGCCGTGCATGGTGAAATTCTTGTAGCCGCTCATTGCAACCATACCTTTATCATCAAGATGACCTATTGATGCCGCATATTTGACTCTATCCGAAGCCCCGTTTATACCTACGTACTCTTTATGATAAAATGCCGGAGAATACCACTGACTCTGCCAGTCCGTATTCTTGTATATCAGAGTTTTGGTCGGGTCCACAGGGTCCGGCATGGAAAGATATGATTCAGGGACGGATTCTCCCGGATTCAGATAGCGTGTAGAGTTGATTGCCGTCGGGGAAGTGTTTCCCGTACCGGCGCCGTTAGGTCCGTTCAGGACCAAGGAGGCATTAGGTCCTTGCAAAGCCGCAGGACGCACGATTGAGAGGAAGTCGGTGGAATTGGCAAGATTCCATCTTCTCGCAGGTGAAGTAAAGCCCAGCTGGGCATCGAAAGTTATCTTAGGACCCTGGAATTTATCTCCTTTACGGGTTGTCACTATTATAACACCGTTGGAAGCCCTGCTTCCGTAGATGGATGAAGATGCGGCATCTTTCAAAATATCTATCGATTCTATATCATTGGGGTTTATATCCTCAAAAGACCTTTCCACACCGTCCACAAGGCAGAGAGGGGCATTGCTTCTGTTTATTGAGGAACCGCCTCGTATCATAAAGACAGGTGCCTCTCCCGGCAGGTTGTTGTTAGAGACAATGCGTACTCCGGTTACTTTACCTTTAAGAGCATCTCCGACTGTGGAGACAGGAGCATCCGCCAGTTTGCTTCCGTCGATTTTTGCGATCGAAGATGTAAGGGTTTTTCTCAGCTGCGTACCGTAACCTACAACCACAACATCCTCCAGAAGCGTAGTATCGTCTTCCAGAACTACATTAATTGATCTCTCCTTACCCACCGTTACGGTCTTTGACACGCGACCGATAAAAGAGTATTCGAGCATTGCCCCCGTTTCGGTTTTAATGCTGTATTTTCCTTCCAGATCAGTATTGGTACCTTCTTTCGTGCCTTTCACCAGCACGTATGCTCCCGGCAGCGGCTCTCCGTATTCGTCCGTCACAACGCCCGAAACATAGAAGTCCGCAGGGCTCTCGATTTGCGACTCGGAAAGTGCAACGGAATTGCCTGAAATAATGAAAGCAATGCCTTTTGAGCTAAGGACATCGGAAAGGATCTTCTCCAATGCAGTGTTTGAAACCTTTATTTCGATATTACCCAAAGGCTTTTCGGCAAGTTCGGTACCATAAGAGAAAGCGATTCCCGTCTGCTTTGTAAAAGCATCGACGAAAGTCTTCAAACTTGCATTCGCAAGTGAAATATTCACATTATAAGCTACTTGCTGCGCGCCTGCTTTTGGACTTACCATAATAAAGAGCAAAAGCACCAGTGGGCAGATACGAATGAGTATTTTTGACCTCATAATTAGTATTGTGTATTAAAAATGTTATAAAATTTCACATCTAACGCCGGATATAAATTCAAGCACAATAAGCACATCTTCGATGGAGTCCGTATTGGAATACTGGAAAACGTACTTCGCTTTATTGTCAGGTCTGCCTCTCGGGGAGATTTTCACTCCGTAGTGAGCTTCAAGCTCTCGTTTTATTTCGGCAAAACTTACTTCTTCAAGGCGTACGAGATTGAAATGTTGTGCGATGTATGCTTTTGCCCGCACATCCTCGACAAGCACCACACTCTCCTGCTCGTTGAATATGGCTTTCTGGTCCGGTACGAGATTCACCATATTAGTTTCGTCTTCGGAAAGAATACGCACAAGCCCTCTTTCCAGAACCACTTCAGTATTGGGGAATGTCGCGCCTGTACGCACTGAAAAAGAAGTCCCGAGGACTTTCACGGCAATGTTTACGGTCTTGACGAAAAGAGGACGCAAGGAGTCCCGGGCGACATCAAAATACGCCTCTCCGTCAAGACTTATTATCCTTTTGTCTTTAAGTCCGTCAACATCGTACTCGATTTTCGCTCCCGGAGCAAGGAACAGTTTTGTCCCGTCGGGCAATACGAGCTTGAGGGTCTTTCCCGTATTGTTTGACTGGGAATATCGCAATTCCTGAATATCCTGCTTCTCGGAGCCTGGGGGAGACATAAAGAAAATTCCCGACAAAAGGGCGGCGGCACAAAAACAGACTGCGGCGATGCGCCCGAACCTTCTCATCCTCGATACTTTAGTGCATGACTCTGCATCTATTCTCGCATTAAGTCTTGCGAGCATTTTCTCATCCGCTCTGTTGCCTTCCCTTTCAGCAAAGCTCTCATGCACGGAAATCTCCGCCATTTTTTCGGCAAGATAATGAACATTGGCATAGGAATCTTCAAGCCATTCGAGTATTTCTTTCTCTTCTTTTTCGGAAGTCTTATGATTGATATACTTCCGTATAGTGTTATTATTCGGTCTCATATACAATATATACAAGACCGAGAGGAAAATCACCTAAGGGTTTTGCCGGATTTTTTAATTATTTTATCCTAAGCCATAAACTCGATCATCCCGTCAAGGGCAGTCAGGGGGAAAGAGCGCTGTTCGCCGGAGGAGAGATTCTTTATCAGGACACTGCGCGAAGCCATCTCATCGGCTCCGCAGACTGAAAGGAAAGGGATGGCCTTTCTGTCGGCATAGTCGAACTGCTTTTTGAGTTTGACCGAGTCGGGATAAATCTCCACAGCTATCCCGCGATTGCGAAGAGCCGCAGCCACGGGCAGAACATAAACCGCTTCGGCGGCCCCCATATTGGCAAAAAGCAGTTTTGCGGAACTGCGAAGCCCTTCGGGGAATTTTCCAAGACCTTTCAGAACATCATATATGCGGTCTGCTCCGAACGAAATGCCGACACCTGACATATCAGGAAGCCCGAAAATGCCTGTAAGATTATCGTAGCGTCCGCCGCCGCAGATGGAGCCTATTGCAAAATCACTTGCCTTTACCTCGAAAATCGCCCCAGTATAGTAATTGAGGCCGCGCGCAAGAGAAAGGTCTATTTCAACAGGACAGTTCACGCCCGAAGCTTTGATAAAAGCGAAGAGTTCTTCAAGTTCGTCAAGACCTTTCATGCCCGCTTCCGAAGAAGCCATAAGTTCTCTCATTCTCGATATTTTCTCCTCTGCGCAGCCTTTAAGCGTAAACACCGGCTCAAGTTTCGAGACAGCCTCACGCGTTAGGCCTTTTTCCATCATTTCAGCCTTGACCGCATCGAGACCTATCTTGTCCAGCTTATCTATTGCGACTGTAATATCCACCACCTTGTCGGGACAGCCGGCTATTTCCGCAAGCCCCGTAAGCACTTTTCTATTGTTGATTTTCAGCAGTATATTGACATCCAGAAGCTCAAAGACTTTATCCACTATCTGCACGAGCTCGAGCTCGAGAAGCTGGGAAGCCGAGCCTATCACATCCACGTCGCACTGGTAAAATTCGCGGTAGCGTCCTTTCTGCGGACGGTCCGCACGCCAAACGGGTTGAATCTGAAAGCGCTTGAAAGGGAAAGAGAGCTCATTCCGGTGCTGCACCACATAACGGGCGAAAGGTACGGTGAGATCGTAGCGCAAACCCTTGTCGCAAAGCTCCTTGGAAAGCCTTGGTGCATTGAATGTCCCATCCTCCTCCTTGAATGATTCGAAATCGACAGCGGTAAAAGGGTCTCCCGAATTAAGCACTCTGAAGAGAAGCTTATCGCCCTCTTCGCCGTATTTGCCGAGCAAGGTCGAAAGATTCTCGAGAGAAGGGGTTTCTATCTGCGAATAGCCATAAGTCACGAATACCGAACGTATGGTGTCAAAAATATAATTTCTCTCGGCCATTTCCTGCTGGCCGAAGTCCCTGGTGCCTTTTGGTATGGATGGTGTCATTACTAATCATTTTAGAATCGCAAATATACAAATAAAAGAGTATATTTGCGCGATACATATTTGTAATATACAATGAAGAAATTTCTCAAAACAGTATTTGCCGTAATTGTGGGCATACTTATCGTAAATTTAATTACTTTTTTCATAGTAATGGGCGCAATAGGCTCCGCTGACAGCAAGCCTATTCTGCCGCACAAAGGAGTGCTTAGCATCGACATGTCAAAAATAGCGCTTCAAGAACAGGTTGCGGAGGACGATTTCATGAGTTCCCTGAGCAAGTTGCAGTCTGGGCTTGACGTCAACGCACTCGCTCTGCGCGATGTTGTCACTGCCATACAAAATGCAGCCACAGACCCTGCGGTGCAATATATTTTTCTCAAGACCGACGGTGCAACGGGGGGCATGGCACAGCTCGGCGAATTCCGCAGGGCCCTGAAGAATTTTCATAATTCCTGCAGCAAGCCTATCATAGCATACAGCGAAAACCCAAGCACAGGCAGTTACTACATAGCATCTGTCGCCGACAAGGTTTATACTTCCGCACACGAGGGCGCAAATTTCATGCTGACAGGCATAGGCACCCAACTCATTTTCGTGAAAGATCTTCTCGACCGCCTCGGAGTGAATGTCCAGCTGATACGCCACGGAAAATACAAGGCTGCCGGAGAAATGTTCACAAAGAGCGCTCCGAGCCCTGAGAATCTCGAGCAGAACAGGCTTATGATAAATTCTATATGGAGCGCATACAGCGGAGAAATTGCCGAAAGCCGCAATATCAGCGTGAAGGACCTGAATTCATATTTTGATGAACTCAAAATCGTTGACGGGAATGATATGGTGCTTGCAGGTCTCGCGGACGGATACCTCACAAAAGAGGAATTGCGCGGAGAACTCGCCAAGCTTGCCCTTGCGGAGTCATACAGGAAAGTGCAGTTCATAGATTTCGCATCATACGTTGAAGCGCGCAAAGAGCTAAGGTTCACCAAGAACAGGCTTGCCATAATTTACGCTGACGGGGAAATCGTGGACGGGGAGAATTTTGAGAATATTTCAGGAGACCGCTTCGCAAGAATAATAGCTCAGGTACGTGAGGATTCCACAATCAAGGCAGTGGTCCTACGCGTCAACTCCCCGGGAGGAAGCGTACTCGCATCTGAAAAAATAAAGTCGGAACTCGACCTCATGAAAGGGGTAAAGCCGATAATTGCGTCTTACGGAGATTATGCCGCTTCCGGAGGCTACTGGATTTCGGCAAACAGCGACAAGATTTTCGCAAGTCCGACCACCCTGACCGGTTCAATAGGAGTATTCAGTTTGATTCCCGACCTTAGCGATGTCGCCCGCAAGCTTGCGCACGTCAATATCGTGAGCGTAAAATCGAACAAACACGCGGACATGTATTCCATGACACGCGCGCTCGACAGTGAAGAGAGGTCATATATGCAAAAGTCAGTCGAAAGCGTGTATTCAAAATTTGTGAATATAGTTTCGGAAGGTCGCGAGCTTGAACCTGCCTACGTTGACGGGATAGCGCAGGGACGTGTCTGGGCAGGCGCGGATGCGCTCAGAATAGGTCTTGTGGATGAAATGGGCACACTTGAGGATGCCCTTGCATACGCAGCCCTCTGTGCAGGAGATGCCGATGTAAACAATTGGCAGGTGGTATCATATCCTAAGCCTCTCACTTTCGCGGAGGCTGTCACTGCAACGCTTAACAAAATCCCGAACAACGATGTAGTGTTCGCCGGGACTCCTCTTGAAAATGCGGAAAGGGCTATGCTTCATTGGAAAAAGAATCTTTCAAAAAAGAATTTCATGTTTGCCAGAATGCCTTATCTGACAAGTTTCGA
>CAUUCY010000063.1:0-10780 GCA_963543835.1 uncultured Bacteroidales bacterium | reverse complement strand
ACGAACTCGGTCTGGGCATATCCTACACCCTGTCCAACAAACTCCGAGTAGAAGCAGACTATTTGGTGAGCGATTGGTCCAAATCCAATATAGATAAGATCAAGGGACTTGGAATAGTAGGTCTTTCAGACCGTTTCTCCGCCGGCAAAGGTTTTTCTGTCAGGGGCGGTGTGGAATATGTGCCTAACGCAAATGACATACGCTACTTTATGAGAAGATGGGCGTATAGAGCCGGAGCTTTCTACGACAAATCATATTACAATGTAAATGGTCACCATCTGAATTCCTACGGAATATCAATGGGCGTGACAATACCTGTTTTCCGCTGGTACAACTCCATTTCTCTCGGTATGGAGTTGGGCAGGAGAAGTTCAATGCAGAAAGGCCTTATCTCAGAGAACTTCATCAATTTCACAATAGGTTTCAGTTTATTCGATTATTGGTTCCGACAGCCGAGATATGACTAAAAACAGTATTATATATATGAAAAAATTTATTTTTACAATTCTTGCAGTAATCACCCTTTCCCCTATAGGTGTTTTGGCTCAGGGAAAGTATGGCGCAGACAGCGCAAATTGTATCAAGTATCTCTCCTACTACAAGGAGTATTTCAAACAGAAGAGTTATGACGAAGCTCTTCCAAACTGGCGCAAGGCTTATAGTTCCTGCCCTCCATCCGCAAATCAGTACATTCTCCTCGACGGCTCTACGCTTATGCGCCGTCTCATAATCAAGAATGCCAACAACAAAGAGTATAAAAAACAACTCATAGATACACTTCTTACCCTTCACGACCTTCGCGTTCAATACTACCCAAAGTATGCTGTTACGGCGAGAAACAACAAGGGTATAGATATGAACAACTTCATCACCGACGATCCGCAGAGACTCTATGACGGGTACTCTGAAATCATCGCTGCAAACAAGACAAACACAAACCCTACCCTCTATCTCTACAATTTCTCTGCGGCATTGGATCTCTTCAAGGCGGGGAAGCTCGACTCTGAGAAGATTCTTGAACTTTACGAGGAAATGAATTCCGGCCTGGAGAAAGTGAAGGTAGACACTGAAACGGACAAGGAGAAGCTTGAAAAGGTCAAGGAAGACCTCCAGACCCTCTTCGTGACGAGCAAGATAGCAAGTTGCGAGCAACTCATTGCTCTCTTCACACCGCGCTATGAGGCAGATCCTGACAACCTCGAGCTTGTGTCCAACATAGTACGTCTCATGAACACCTCCGAAGGCTGCATTGACAATGACCTTTATCTCAATGCCGTTACCTCCATGCACAAACTCAACCCGAACTCAAACTCCGCATATTTCCTCTACAAGCTCAATGCTGCAAGAAACAATGCCGAAGATGCAGTCAAATATCTGGAAGAGGCAATCGCTTCCGAAGAAACGGACGAACTCAAGGACGGGGAATATCTCTATGAACTTGCAACCTATTGCTACAAGACAGGTCAGGTCGTAAAGTCTTACAATCTTGCACAGAAAGCTGCCTCTCTTAACCCTGATTTTGTAGGCAAGAGCTACTTCCTTATGGGGACAATATGGACAGGACTCCCTTGCAGCGGCAATGAGATAGACAAGAGCGCCCGTTATTGGGTTGCATGCGACTGGTTCAACAAAGCCAAAGCGGCAGACCCTTCACTTGCCGAAGAGTCCAATAAACTTATCAACTTCTGTGCGGGTTACTTCCCTCAGAAAGCAGAAGCCTTTATGTACGACATCCTCGACGGACAGTCCTACTCCGTATCATGCGGAGGCCTGTCTGCGACAACAGTCGTAAGAACTAAGAAATAAAACCCTTGAAACAGGTATTAAATACTTTGAAGGCGATAGCAACCATTTTCGTGGTTGCTATTGTCGTGTATTCATGCAAAGATGAACTGGCGCAGGCAGAAGCCATAAATCTTGCCGATGTCCCTCTGCAGACAGTGGAAAATATGTTCGCCGTGCAGACGTCCAACGGCAGGATGGAAATGCGTTTAGAGGCGGCAGTGATGGAATCATACGACAAAGACACCTGCTCGTATGACCTCTTCCCCAAAGGACTGAAAGTATTTGCTTACACCTCCGAGGGGCTGCTTGAAACGACAATAACGGCAAATAACGCCCGTCACCATAAAAGTAAAAATACCTCAAAAGAATCGTGGTCTGTATTCGGTCACGTTGTAATAGATAACGTGATAAAGCAGGAAGTAATGGAAACCGACACCCTCTATTGGGACCGCACCAAACAGGAAATCTACACAGACTGTTACGTCAAGATGTACTCTCCCGACGGCTTCATGCAGGGCTATGGAATGCGCTCGGACGAGCGCGCGAGGAATGCGGAAATCCTCGTTCCGTTCAATAGTTTCGGCGTTGTAGTGCAGGATACTACAAGCGTTTTAATTGACACTGCCAATTTTATAGGCCCATTGCGTAGAAATTAAGAAGAAATTTACTAACTTCGCAGTCCTTTTGATAATCAATAAAATAATATAAACAATGGCGGTTCTTGAAAAAATTCGCGTAAAATTCGGGCTTGCGGTATCTGTTATTATCGCACTTGCCCTTTTGTCATTCATCATTGACCCGAGCACAATCGAAACTGCAATGCAGGCAATGTCATCAAAGTACGATGTGGGCTCGATCGGTGGAAAATCCATTTCCTACACCGATTTCCTCAACGATGTGGATAAATTTTCCAAAATCAACGAGCTCATGAGCGGCTCCTCCGTACAGAACGAAGAGCAGCAGACTCAGGTCCGCAACGCAGCCTGGCAGTCTCTTCTCGACAAGTATCTCTTCGTGAAGAATGCAGAGAAAGCAGGCATAAAAGTAGGTAAGGCAGAATTGGTGGCTCTCACCAGCGGCGATATGGTCTCTCCCGTACTTGCGCAGAACCCTGCATTCCAGGATGAACAGGGGAACTTCTCGAAAGAGGCGCTCGTGAATTTCCTCAAAAGCCTTTCATCGGACAACAAGGGCGTTTACACCATGTTCTGGGATTATCTCCAGAACACGATCTACAACCAACAGTACTACCAGAAATACGGCACACTCTTCACTGCTTCAGCATTCAAGACCCCTCTTGAGATAAACAATGCCATTGCGGAGAACAACAATACTGCAAACGTGGATTTCGTAATGATTCCTTTCGGCTTCGCGCCAGATTCCACCGTCACAGTCAGCAAGAGCGAGATAAGCAAATTCTACAAGGAGCATAAAAATTTCTTCAAGCAGCTTGCAAGCCGCGACATCGAATATGTGGTTTATGAAGTAAGCCCTTCCGAGCATGACATCAACGAAGTGAGCGAGAAATTCAACGCTGCATACGACGATTTCGCCGCTGCGGAAAACATGAAGAACTATCTTGCAAAAAATTCCGAAAGGGCATATTCCGACACCTGGTACAAGGCAGGCGACCTCGTAAGCGTTTCCAGAGAAGTAGATGACTTTGTAAGCTCCCACAAGGGCGGTGTTTCACCTATCTTCAAGACCGCAGACCACTTCTATGCAGTACGCGTACTTGCGTCGGAAAAGCGCTCCGAATCCGTCTATGTGAAGCATATACTTCTTCAGGGCGAGAAAGCAAAACATCTCGCAGACTCCCTGCTCCCTCTTGTAAAAGGCTCTAATTTCGCAAGCCTTGCTGCCCTCTATTCCGCAGATCAAGGCTCCCGCGACAATGGCGAACTCGGCAACATAGGCTGGCTCAGCCAGAGCAGAATGGTGCCGGGATACGAAGCCGTCCTCGATGCAAAGACCGGCAGACCATTCATCATCAACAGCCAGTACGGAACAAGCATAGTGCTCGTTTCGGAGAAGAGCGAGCCTGTTGAAATGAAGAAAGTCGCCATACTTGACAAATCCATCATCGCAAGTCAGGAGACGATAAACGGTTTCTATGCAAAAGCCAACAAATTCGCTTCTCTCGCAAACGGAAGCTACAAGAACTACAAAGCCGCTGTCGACACCCTCGGTGTTTACTCGCACCATATGAACAACGTGCTTGAAAGCACTTCAAGCTATGGAGCGATTGACAATGCCAAAGAGGTGACACGCTGGATTTTCGACAACAAGGCTGGCAAGGTCTCCAACATCATATCGGTAAACAATGCATACTTCTTTGTAGTTACGATCAAAGGCATACACAACGAGGGTATAGCAAGCCTCGAAGAGGTTTCAGAGCCTATCAGGGAAAGACTTTACGCAGAAAAACTCGGCGTTGCAAAAGCCGCTCAGATCAAGACTGAAATCGAAGGACTTGCAGACCTCAACGCGATTGCGGAGAAACTCGGTACAAGCGTAAGCAACGAGTCTTCCGTAGCATTCGCTTCAATGGGCGCAGCCAATCTTGACCCGAACTTCATCGGAGCAGTGGCATCTGCCAAGGAAGGTGTTATAAGCGGACCTGTAGCAGGTCAGATAGGGACTTATATCTTCCGGGTGAACAGCCGCGACAACGCTTCGTTCTACACAGAGGAAGATGCCAAGAACTATTCCGTCCAAATGAACCAGTACAACAGACAGATGATACTGCCTGTCATGATAAACGACGCCGATGTCAAAGACCACAGGGCGCGTTTCTTCTAATAGAAAACGACATTATAAAAAACTCCGACTTGTAAAAAGCCGGAGTTTTTTATAATATCCCACTCTTCCTCGCTCTCATGTGCAAGGGAGGTGCCTCTCTCATGCGGCAAGCCTCCATATAATATAATAATTTTTAAATTTGCGTAAGTGTATATATATTAATATATTTGTCGCTTAATAAATTAATTGAAGACAAAAAACATTACTTTATGATTACAAAAAATCAATCAAATTATCTCAATCCTCAATGCGAGGTGATTGGGATTGGCGTGCGGCAGGTTTTTGCCGGAAGTTCCGTTGGAAACTTCGATGTCACAAACGTATTCGAGTCATGGCCCGAAGAAGAAGAATTGTAGGAGGGAAAGGTTATGAAAAAGATATTGTTCATTTTTGCCGCATTTGCGGTTCTCTCTCTTGCCTCATGCAAGAAAATTGAAAATACGGAAACCTCATTGAAGAAAATCACCGGCATTACTTTCTCTATCGGTGATAAACCGGGCACCAAGGCTGTGAAGAAAAACTGGGAAAAAGGAGATGAAATAATGATTTTCTTCGCATTTAAAGCTGCCGTGGGGCAGCAGGCGAAGATACGTTATGACGGAAAATCATGGCAGATTGTGCAAGATCCACAGAATCTCACTTACCCGTCCGGAACGAATATCGGCAAATACTTCGCCATCCATTACCCCGGAGAAATAGTCTATAATGGTCCGAATCAAGATCCTTCTCAGGATAATAGGCACGTGATGAATTACCGCGCAGGGGTGATCCTTTGGGAACATACGGGCAAAGACTTTAACGTAAGCGAAGCGGGGGTGATAGAACTTGGGACAATCACTTTGAAGAAGATTTCAACAACTTCATTGCATGTTGTGGTGCCGGGGATAATTCCGTCGGATGGTTACACCCTGAGCGTTACCTGCAATGGGAAATACATCTCCGCAGAAAATAATTTTGGGAGGTACTTGAATTCTTATGCTCAGGGTGTTAAGTATCCTTTTTTTGAAGGTTACGGAATTCTGTGCGAAGATATATTCTCAAATGTCTACGGAGTTAGCAACCCCGATGGTACGGAATTCTTCTTTTCGTATAGAGATGCATCATTACCACCTATGATCGAAGCGGCGGCAAGCAAGTACAAATACGTCTTCGCACTCAGCGACGGGACGCAATTGTACTACTACACGAAAGATAATACCTACACGAACGACATCGCTAACAAGCATACCAAACTTCCTCTTTTCGATGGCAAGGGTGCGAAAATCAACTGGAAGACCACGCTTGAATAAGCTTCGGTATTGAGTCGGAGAATCTGAGTCTCCTGCTCGGATTTTATCAGCCCTACGAGAGTTGTTGCAACTTCCGTAGGGCTGAGTTCATTTACCAATTGTTTTGTTAAAAATAGTTTTTACCTTTGCCGAAGATAACCACATAAAAACTTTGATTCTGCTGATAGGGCTTGTAAAATACCGCAGCAATTAGACTTTGACCGTAAAATCAGGATAAAGGAAATGAGAACAAGATGCTCTAATTTTTCTACTCCAGAGATATCCGTGACAGAGTTTGAAGTTTCTATTCCAAACGGGATGTCAGAATATCATATTTCCGATTACACAAACTTACAATGGTATTTTATGTCCAATATGTACCAGCAGGATGAGCGTGATTATATAATTTCTCCTGAACATTTTTAATTCTCAATAATACAATTCACTATGAAAACAATAAGGATATTACTATTATTATCACTGTGCTTCCTTTGTATGTCTTGTGAAAAAGACGTCAATCTCGATTACCTGATTGGGGAGTGGATGTCGTATGAGAAAGATCCTAATATTCAGATAGAAGGGAGTTTTACTATGAAATTTATTGACTCTCAAAATGTAATATTACATTTTGGGAATCTCCTTACAGCAGAAGGGAACTTCGATAAAAAATGTGAATATAAAACAGACGGAGTTTATTTAGATATTGATGGTGATACGCGTTACAAAATCATCCTGTTGAAAAAAGACGATATGACCCTTTATTCAATAAAGTATGACGACTACTCGTATTACCGCCGAATTAAAGAATAAGATAAGGGAGACCGTCAAAGTCTCCCTTGTTTTTGTATCAAAATGTCCTTGAGCTAATTTCTGGCATCGAGCAGGCGCCTGAGACCTTTTTTGATGCGGACCAGACCCTCTTCGAGTTGGGAGCGCGGACAGGCGAAATTTATGCGCATACCGCTGTCATCTCCGTACATATCACCAGGGTTTATAAACACCTTTTCCACCTCAAGCAACTCGTCTTTGACCTGCGAAGAACCGAGCCCTCTTATCGCTCTGCGGTCCATCCATGCCAGATAAGTCCCGTCCATACGGTATATAGGAAACTCAGGAAGCTCCTTGCGGAAAAATTCCGTCAAATACTCATAGTTGCCTTTCAGATAGGCGTTAAGTTCATCTATCCACCCTCCGCACTCATTATATGCAGTCTGAAGTGCGATGATGCCGAATGCGTTGAGGTCGCAGACTTCATTTATATTGATAGCCCTGTCTATTCGTGCACGCCATTCTGCATTATTGCTTATAATATTGCATACCCCCAGACCGGCTATATTGAAAGCCTTGCTTGCGGAATTGATTATCACAAAATCATCTCCCGCCTCTTGCAGTAGTGGAGCAATAGGCGTGAAATGCGCCCCCTCCATGACAAATTCGCAATGAATTTCATCACAAATCATCTTGACACCGTTCCGGCGGCATATATCCACAATTTTACAAAGCTCTTCGCGGCTCCAGATACGCCCTGCGGGATTATGAGGGCTGCAGAAAAGCATAACGGTCGCACGCGGGTCTGCGGCTTTCCTTTCGAGGTCTTCGTAGTCCAACTCGAAATGCGGCACTCCGTCCTCAACAACCGTCTTCAACTGGGAATTCAATGTCGTGCATCCGTTATTGCGTATCGATGAAAAGAAACAATTATATGCGGGAGTATTGACAAGAACCTTGTCTCCCGGCTCCGTAAGCCCTTTGATGCAGGCTGAAATTGCAGGAACCCCTCCCGTAGTGTACAAAATCCATTCGCGTTCGATATTCCATGCATGGCGGCGCCGAAACCAGTTTATCACCGATTCGTAGTAGCTCTCGGGCACTATATTATAGCCGTACACTCCTTGTTTTGCCCGTTCAACTATTGCGTCCACTATTGCAGGCGCAGCCTTGAAGTCCATATCCGCCACCCACATGGGGATGACGCCCTCCGCCTGCTCGTCCCATTTCACGCATGCAGTCCCACGGCGGACAATCTTTTCATCAAAATTGAACATAACTATTTCACTATTATTTCGCAGTCTGCCGGTTTTTTAATATTCCCGTCAATTATGATTTCCCCGATAGAGTCTGCCTGTATGCGTCCGCTGCGCGGATTCTTCACGGAAAGTATATGCCCCTTGATTGTTGCCTGAACGCTTGAATACTCGAACGCAAGGTCTGCGTCATCTCCGAAAGTACAATCTTCCAAGATGAGTCCTTCTGCATAGCACAGAGGCTGCGAACCCGTGATATGACAGCGCACAAGACGAAGATTGCGGGAGTGCCAGCCGAGGAACTCTCCGTTTATTTCGGAATCGTATACGCTGACATTGTCTGTCTCCCAGAATGCGTCCTTAGTATCCAGTTTGGAATCGTGTATCTCCACATTCTTTGTCCACTGGAAAGAGTAGTCGCCGCTGAGGCGGAAGTTGCGTATCACAAGGTTCTCGCAATGCTCGAAAATATAGTCCGCGTGATCTGCGCTGACATTGTCCAACTCGACATTCCGGCAGTGCCAAAGGGTTTCCTGCGCCGTAGGTATCTGTACGTTGCGAAGTTTTATGCCGTCCATTTCGCGGAACATCTTGGGAGCGTCCACATAAGTGTCCGTCATTTCGCAGTTGCGTGAATACCACAATGCCGCACGTGCTCCTCCGGTGAAAAGGCAGTTTCGTATAACGAAGCCGTCGCAGCACCAGAACGGGTACTTTCCCTCGAAAACGCAATTTACAGCAGTTATATTAGAAGTCTCCTTGAGACTTGATTCGCCTCTGTGAATTTTAACTCCTTCAAGATAGAGGTCATGTTTGCAATATAGCGGTCTCTCGCCGCCAAATTCCTGATTTATAATTTTTTCCATATCTGCCTTTATAGTGTGCAAAAATTATGCAAGGATTTTGGGCTGCAGAAATTATTTCAGAAAAGCTATAAGCACGTGGCAACTTGATGCCCCTTGTACAAAGTCATTTCCTGTTCTGAAGAGGGCTATAAGTCCCTCAATACGAAGTTACGGAATACGGTTTTGCCACCGCTGCGTCCGCTGCCTTCTGTGCAGCCCCCAACTGCTCCGGGGTGACGCCCTCCGGGCAATACGGATTACCGCTGACCCTCTCGCCGAAAAGCGCCGTGAACCATGTTGCGGCTGCAGTGTAACGCCCGAAAGTCAGGTTGAGGTGGTAGCCGTCGCGGCATGCCCTGTCCCCGATATAAGAATTGCGCAGATTCTGTATAGCCGTGCCGCATGGAATTAACTCAAGCTTATGTTTTTCGCAGACTCTCCTGCTGCATTTCATAATCGCCTCATACATTTCCTTCTGGCTGTAATGGTAGAAAACAAAATCCTGATGGGTCGAAGTCTGCTCGTACGCCCAAGTCTGGTGAAACATAAAACGCACGCCCTGCCCGCTGTGATTCCTGAAATATTCCAAAAGCTTTGTCAGATAAGGCTCGTATGTCATTTCAATGCCCGAATGTCCGCTGTTCTGCTGGAAGGAAATTACATCCCATTTGAACTTGCGCAGGACCTGCTCTATTGAATAATCCTTTTCGTATTCCAGCCTCCCGTCATCTCCTATCCTGCCCAAGCGGTAGTCTTTTGCGTTTCTCAAGACATTCCACCAATGGCGGGAAAGTGAGCAGCCTCCTATATACATATTGCCTATATAGATGACTTTTCCCTGTGCTTCTGCGATTTCGCGCAGGTTCTGTTCCACCGCATCCTGGGAGAAACTGTTTCCTATAGCAAGCACTCTTAGCGTGTCTCCCTGTGCCGCAAAAGCACTCTGGAAGCACGACAGCGCGATGAAGATTGAGAGAAAGTACTTTTTCATTTTCGGAATTATTCTTGTGACGGGCAAAAATAGGCTTTTTCAATGAGTCTTCAAAGTGAAAAAAGTGTTACCTTTGCAGTTCTAACAAATATTGAATATGTCTTTGAAATGCGGTATAGTAGGTCTGCCCAACGTGGGCAAGTCCACACTCTTCAACTGTATAAGCAACGGTAAAGCCCAGAGCGCGAACTTTCCGTTCTGCACAATTGAGCCTAATCTCGGCTCCACAAATGTTCCGGACAAGCGACTTGAAATGCTTACGGAAATATGCAAGCCGCAGCGCAGCATTCCGGCGACTGTTGACATCGTCGATATTGCCGGACTCGTAAAAGGAGCAAGCAGGGGAGAGGGACTTGGCAATCAATTTCTTGCAAATATTCGGGAAACGGATGCAATTCTGCACGTTTTGCGTTGCTTCGACGACGGGAATATCGTACATGTGGACGGTACTGTGGACCCTGTACGCGACAAGGAAGTCGTTGATACGGAGCTCCAGATAAAAGACCTTGAAACCGTTGAGGCGCGACTTGTAAAATCGCTTAAACAGGCGAATACGGGGGGCGACAAGGAAGCGAAAAAACTTGCGGAGCTCCTGAAACGCTACAAAGCCGCACTCGAACAGGGCAAATCCTGCCGCAGCGTGGAGCTTTCAGAGGAAGAGAAATCTTTGGCAAACGAGCTTTTCCTGCTCACCAACAAGCCGGTCATGTACGTCTGCAATGTAGATGACTCCTCTGCCGTAAACGGAAATAAATACGTGGATGCAGTCAGAGAGGCAGTTGCGGAAGAAAATGCCGAAATACTCATAATCTCGGCAAAAACGGAATCGGAGATAGCAGAAATGGAATCTTTTGAAGACCGGCAGATGTTCCTTGAAGAAATGGGACTTGAAGAATCCGGCGTTGTACGCCTCATTCAGGGAGCATATAAACTCCTCGGACTGCAGACTTTCTTTACCGCAGGTTCGGATGAGTGCCGCGCCTGGACCATACACAAGGGCGACAAGGCTCCAAAGGCGGCAGGCGTCATTCATAGTGACTTCGAGAAAGGCTTCATACGTGCGGA
>CAUUCY010000062.1:0-11285 GCA_963543835.1 uncultured Bacteroidales bacterium | reverse complement strand
CAAGCTCAATAAATACCTCTCCGGAGTAGGGCCGACCTGATTATACTCTTCGAGTTCGATATAATCTCTCTCTAACTGCTCTGGAGTGGAAGAAGCCAAATACTTCTTGAGGCGTTCTGTAAATATGCCCATAACTCTTAGTCTATATTCTGCAGCAGAGGTAGCACAAATTTTTGATTTGACAATAAAAATAATAATATGTTCTTACCCTTGCACCCACAAAGCGCCTGTGTCGTCAACTTCACATCTTCACACTAAAGACGCTCAATGTATAATTCTCTTCCGCGCTTATACCGGGAACTACAACCTGAAATGCCTTGTCTACCCCTTTTTTAAGGGAGATTGTCCCAATATCTATCACCCCCTCTGAACTTACATTGAATCTGACATTGTCGTCTTCATCCACAAGAAATATTCCAGCCCGGTAGAAATTCAAATTATCTAAGAGTTTTGACACCGTTTTGCCGTCCCTGATAAGCCTGCTGTAGAGAATCGAAAGAAAAGAAGAGGGGAGAAAAGGAGAAAGCCTAAAAAGTAAATTCAGACTTTGCTTCTATTTTATTGTTTGCTATCTTTACGGAATAATTTTTTACCGATGAAGCAATATCTCGATATGTTAAGGTATATCCGTGAGAACGGGGTCATAAAGCACGACCGCACGGGCGTAGGTACGCAAAGTATATTCGGCTACCAATGCAAATATGATTTGTCTGAGGGTTTCCCCCTCGTCACGACAAAGAAAGTACATCTCAAGTCAATAATCTATGAACTGTTGTGGTTTATTGCAGGTGACACGAATATAAAGTTTCTACAGGATAACAAGGTCAGCATTTGGGACGAGTGGGCTGACGAAAACGGAGATTTGGGTCCTGTGTACGGGCATCAATGGCGCTCTTGGCAAAGCACGGACGGCCGTTCCATAGACCAATTGAAGCAAGTTGTAGAGGGCATAAAGAAAAATCCGGATTCGCGCCGCTTGATAGTAACGGCTTGGAATCCATCGGATGTGGATAAGATGGCTCTCCCTCCGTGCCACTGTCTTTTCCAATTCTATCTTGCCGAAGGGAAACTCAGTTGTCAGCTGTATCAGCGCAGCGCCGACAGTTTCCTTGGAGTACCTTTCAATATCGCATCATACGCTCTGCTGACGATGATGATTGCTCAGGAATGCGGCTTGAAGCCAGGCAGTTTTATACATACGACAGGCGACACTCATATATATCTGAATCATTTCGAGCAGGTGGATATGCAGCTTTCCCGCGAGCCACGCCCTCTGCCTAAAATGATTCTTAACCCGGAAGTGAAAAGCGTTTTTGATTTCAAATATGAAGATTTCACTCTCGCGGACTATGACCCTCATCCTGCAATCAAAGCACCTGTAGCTGTTTAGAATATGGAAAAATGTCTTATAGTCGCAATCGGCGCAAACAATGAAATAGGAGTTAAAGGAGGTCTCCCGTGGCATCTTTCTCCGGATTTGCAATATTTCAAGAAAATGACTTCCGGCTGTCCTGTGATAATGGGACGTACCACCTATTTTTCCTTGCCTTTCAGACCTTTGAAAGGGAGGAAGAACATAGTGCTGAATCTCGGAGGCGAGGAAATTCCCGAACCTATATGCGTAAACTCATTTGAGGAAGCCTATGAGGCAGCGGGAAATTGCGAGAGATGTTTCATAATGGGAGGAGCGTCCGTCTATCGTGCAGCGATGCCGGATATGGACCGCCTGTTCATCACACACGTGCATACGACAGTGCCGGAGGCAGATGTATTCTTCCCTGCAATAGACCCGTTGGTCTGGAGAATGGAGTCCCTTTCGGAAATGCAATATGACGAGGAAACGGGGTATTACTTCCAGTTCGCGGTATATGTCAAAAGATAAGGTTAAACCAAAAAAATAAAATTTATGATAACAAGAAAAGCAGACTATCTCAATCCTCGATGCGAGGTGCTTGAGCTTGCTGTGCAGCAAGTCATTGCGGCAAGCAGCAATGATGTGACCAACTCCGGAGTCACGAACCCTTTTGTGTCTCTGTTCAACCCTGAAGAAAATTGGTAGGAGGAAAAAATATGAGAAAGACCCTGTTCATTATTACCGCATTGGCGGCTCTCTCACTTGCATCTTGCAAGAAAGAGGAAAAAACGGAAACAATAAAGGAAATCTCAGACATCAGGTTCGAAGTCGCACAGCCCGGCACCAAGGCAGTGAAGAGCAATTGGGAGAAGGGAGATGAGATAATGATTTTATTCTACGAAAAAATGGAAGTGGGACAACAGGCAAAGCTGCGTTACGACGGCTCGGTATGGCAGGTGGTGCAGAAGCCCAAGAATCTCTCCTACACACCGGGAACAAATGTAGATACATACGAAGCCCTTCATTACCCGGGAGAAATGGTTTATAACGGTCAGGATGATGATTGGCAAAAGATAATGAATTACCATGCAGGGATAGTTCTTTGGCAAAATAGGGGCAAGAGGTTTGATGTCAGCAGTGAGGGAGTGATAAACCTTGGGACAATCACTCTCGAGAGCATGAATAATAAAGTATTTCAGGTAGTTGTGCCGGGTATAACAGCGGAGGAGAATTATAGCTTGAGCGTTACCTGCAATGGCAGTTATATCACAGCGGAGAACAATACAGGATACGAAGCAAATTCTTATGTGTACAAGTGTTGGCCTTATTTTGACAAAATACTTACATATGGAGGCGGTTTCCACCCTATTTACGGGGTCAAAAACCCTGACGGAGTAGAATTCTTATTTTGTCTTCTTCGGACTCCGACAGAAGCAGCTACAAGTCCATACAAATATGTGTTCGCACTGAGCGACGGGACGCAGCTTTACTACTACACCATAGAAAATACTTCCCCAAAGACCATCGCAGAAAAATCGGCGATAAAGCTGCCGCCTTTCGACGGAAAGGGAGCGCAGACATACTGGAAGACTACTCTTTAACAGACTTTCGGGAAAGGGCGGCAAAGGTGTCGCCCTTTTGTTTCATCGGGCAGTCTGTTCCGGAATAAGCGAGAGCAGGGGGAAAAGACGCTCAGGGGGAAGGTCTTTTGCGAGGACTTTCCTGTCGCCGTCGAGCAGATAGAGGGAGGGAATGGCACGGACACTGAAAAGGCGGTCGCGGCGTATTGTGAAGCTCGGGTCGAAGCCGTTGTACCAGGTCCGAGGGTATTCCGAGCAGTATTTTCTCCATTCTTCTATGTCGGAGTCTATGTAGATATTGACGATTGCGAGCTTTCCCGAAGCCTGCAGCATGAGTATGTGCTGGTCGCCTGTAAGCTGTTCTTTTATGGCTTTGCATGCGGGACAGCCCGGGTTGGAGAAGAACAGGACTATGTATTCTTCAGGAATGGAGCAAAGCTTCTGTCTGTGTCCGCTTTCGTCCTCGAAAACAAAATCATTGACCCGTGTCCCGCGCCTGTTGAGTCCTGCCATACGTGCTTCGAGCGCGTAGCGCGCATACATAGTACTATCGACAAGCTTGCTGCGGGAGGCACGCTCTGCCACGACCTGGTAGATGTCCTCGTCGCGCATAGGGGAGTTGGGGTCGTACAGGTAGTGGCTCATGAGGCGCAGCACGCTACGGAAGGAGGCGGTGTCTCCGGAGGCCTCAATTTTCGCCATCTGCCTGTCGATGTCACGGCGCGCTTCATCGAGGTCCGGCATGGAAAGGAGCATCCCGAGGTAGTTGGAGAGGTTTTGCTCGCGCTCCAGAGGGAAAGAGTGGCGCTTGCTCCCGTTCGCCTTGCGTCCCCCGTTGCCGCAGGATATTGCAAGCGCAAATATGAGCGAGTATGATATTATACGACTAAGATTGTTCATTTGATGCCAATACCGCTTGAGAAATATTTATAATGAAGTCCCCCATTTTCTCCAGTTCGTTTACGAGATCCATATAGAATACGCCTGTCTGGTAGTTATAGGAAGCCTTTTCTATGTTGATTATGTGCTCTTCACGAAGATTGTTGCGCAAGTCGTTTATTCTTGTCTCCGCAGCCTCCGCGTTCTTGATGCTCTTCAATTCGCCGAAAGGCACGATGAGATTATCCATCATCGCATTCAAAGCGTCCTGAACAAGGTCGAGCATATTATTGAGTTTGGAGAGCATATCCCCGTCGAACTTCTTGCCGTGGTCTGCGGTGCGCTTTATCATACGGGAAATAGCCTCTCCGGAATCACCGAGACTTTCCATTTCGCCTATAATCTTGTACATACACTTGATGCGGTCTTTTGACTCGGCGGAGATATTGGCCTTGCTGACATCGTTGAGGTATGCGGCGATTTCAAATTCTATGTTGTCGGTAATTTTCTCGTACTTGACAAGTTTCTCGCAAAGCGTTTCTTTCTGTTTCTCGTCATAGGCATAGTTGATTGCCTGACGTATGTAGGCGAAATCCTTGTTGCATATCACACCGAAATTGACAATTGCGTGGCTCGCCTCGGTAAGCGCGATTTCGGCAGTAGAGAATTGGCTCGGTATGTATTTGAGGCGGTAAATCTCCTTCTTTTCTCCCTTTGGCGCAGGGACCATAAAGGTGACGGTGCGCTCGATAAGGGGGATAAACCATATCAGTATTGCCGTGTTGATGATATTGAAAAGAGTATGCAGGGTTGCAACGGAATACGGGAGAGTCATTGCGAGAGCCTGCATATTGTTCCCGAAATCGGTGCTTACAGGATTGGCAAAGCCAAGGGATTCGACTATAAGCCCTATGAGATTGAGGAAGGGGTGGAAAAGAGCCATCACCCAAAGCACTCCGAAGAGGTTGAAAAGCAGGTGGGCGCGCGCAGCTCTTTTTGCCGACACATTGGCAACCGAAGCTGCTATGTTGGAGGTTATGGTTGTTCCTATGTTCTCTCCGAGCACCATTGCCGCCGCCATTGAAAAGGGTATTACTCCGACAGAAACAAGAAGCATAGTGAGGGACATCGTTGCCGCGGATGATTGAAGCATCAGCGTCATACAGGCGCCTATGAACATAAACAGCAATATGCTTCCGAATCCGAAACTTGTTAGAGGGGCAAGCAGACTCTGGACGGAAGGCGACGAGAGTATGGGATATGCAGTTTCTTTAAGAGATGAGAGACCGAGGAAAAGAAAGGCGAAGCCCATTATGAACTGCCCGAGGTGACGATTCCGTGGAGATTTTGAGGAAATCAGCAGAAAGGCGAAGAATATGAGGGGTATTGAGATTGCGCCCAGAGAAAATGAGCCGTCGAAAGAGAGGGCGAAAATCCAAGCGGTCACAGTAGTTCCTATATTTGCGCCCATAATCACCCCTATGGCATTCGCAAGAGCCATCAAGCCTGCATTCACGAAGCTCACGAGCATAAGGGTGGTGGCGGTGGAAGACTGTACAAGGGCTGTTACGAGTATGCCGGTGAGAACACATTTTATTTTTGTGGAGGTCATTCGCGAGATGAAAGACCTGAGGGAGTCTCCTGCCAGTTTCTGCAAACCGCCGCTCATGAGGGACATTCCGTAAAGGAACATTCCGAGGCATCCGAGCATTTTCAGGATGGCGTACACTGTATCCATTAGGTAAAAGGAATCGATTAAATTTGTAAAATCCCACAAATGTAGTAAAAAAGATTAAATTTGCCTTTTGGAAACAAGTATATATGGAAACTCTGAATAGAACTTTGATATTTTTGGGGGCGTTTTTGCTCTGTTTCGATTCATACGGGCAATTTTTCAGGAACGGGCAGAATCCGTCCGGGGTAAAGTGGAATTTCGTGGAGACTTCGTCTTATCGCGTGATTTATCCTGCGGGGACGGACTCTCTGGCACGCATCTACGCGGCAGATATGGAGGCTGTGCGCCCGCTGGTCGGGGCATCGACGGGTATGCTACCCAACAGTGCGTATAAGGGGAAGATGCCCGCTGTGCTGATTACGGGGCAGCCTAAGTCCAACGGGCTTGTGGTGTGGGCGCCGCGCCGGGTGGAACTGGTGACTCAGGCGGATCAATACGAGCCGGAGGCATATAGTTGGGAGAAATCGCTTGTGATACACGAGTCGCGCCATATTTCCCAGATGCAGTTTTCAAATCGCGGGAAATGGAAGCCGCTGTCTTTTCTGACGGGAGAGGCTCTTGCAGGTGGGCTTGCGGGCATTTACGGAAGTGCCATGCTCTTCGAGGGGGATGCCGTGATTGCAGAGACGGCTCTGACGAATGCGGGGCGAGGACGCTCGGCTGATTTTTTAGAGTATTACCGCGTGGCTTTCGGCAAGGGGGACTGGAGGAATTGGTATCGCTGGCGTTTCGGCTCTCTGAAAAAGTACACTCCTGACCATTATGCCCAGGGGTATGTCGCTTTCGGGGGCACGAGGGTGCTGTATGACGAGCCGCGCCTTGTGGGGAATTATTTTGACAGGATAGTCGGGCATTGGCTTTATTTTCCTTTCAACACGGAGTTCAAGGAGATGCAGCTGGCTTCGGGGAAGAATCTTACGCAAAGCTGGCAGAGTGTGGCGGAGTTTTTCAAGGAGGGCTGGGAGGCTAATGACGCTCTGCGGGGAAAGTTCATGGATGCGGAAGTGGTGGTGCCGACGACGGGTATATATAGTTATTATACGGGCAGCGTGTTGGCGGGAGATACGATTTATGCAATACGAAAGGGCAAGGACGCCCCTGCGGAACTTGTGAGTCTCGGGGAGGATGGAGTGCGCAGGGTGAGGGCGTTTGCGGGGACGAGCAGCAAGCTGGTTTACGAGCCCGGTTCGAGGCGGATTTATTGGAGCGAGACGGTGCCTGATATGCGTTGGGAGCAGGCAGGTTCGTCGCGTGTGAGGTATATGCTTGCCGGCGGCAGGGAGCAGTATGATTTGGGGGCGAAGGGCTGGTTTTTCAATCCGAGTCCGCGAGGGGAGGTGATCGCCTGCGGCGAAAATTTGCAGGACGGGGGGACGGCTTTGACTCTGCTTGACAGCCGCGACGGCTCGCGGCTTGTGTCTTACAGGGCGCCTGACGGCTTGCAGGTAGTGGAGCCTTGCTGGGTCGGGGAGGAATTGTGCGCGAGCGCGATAGGAGAAGGCGGATTCGGGGTGTATTGTGTCAAGGATAGGGCTTTAGGAGAGTTGTTAAAGCCGGGCGGAAGCCATGGAGTCAAGGAGGGCGTTTTCGAGGAGTTGTTGAAGCCCTCGCCCGTGAAGATAAAGCAGCTTCGCGCCCGCGGGAACGCGCTACTCTTCGTGAGCGACAGGACCACTGTCAACGAGCTCTACTCTCTCGATCTGAGCACAGGTGCAGTCACTCAAATAACCAACACAAAATACGGAGGTTCAGAGTTCGTTTTTGCGGGAGATTACCTGTATTTTTCCTCTCCCGAGCTTGAGGGAAAGCCATACGTGCGCACTCCCGTTGCGGATTTGCCCTGCATTGCAGTGGATTTTTCGCGGCGCATGAAGCAGCCCGTGGCAGAGGAACTCGCTGCCCAGGAGAAAGCCTTCAACGCCCCTATAATAGACCCCTCGACGGTCGAGGTCAGCGCTCCGCGAGCCTACAACAAACTCCTGCACTCATTCAAATTCCACAGTTGGGCACCGATATTCCTGGACTATGACGAGGTCTCGAAAATTTCTTACAGCAAGTTCACAAGCACCATAAGTCCCGGGGCGACTCTGTTTTTCCAGAACGATCTGAGTTCATTGTACGGATATGTGGGGGCATCCTACTCAAAATTATCACAAGCCTGGGGCTGGTCCGGTCATCTTAACCTGACATACGCGGGGCTGTTCCCGGTTTTTCAGCTTAAAGCAAAAATCAGCGGGGAGAAAGCCTTGAAATACAGACTTTACAGAATCAATGATGCCGGCAATTCCATTGTATCTTCTGTGAAGAGCCTGGACTTCCCGGATTTCTCTGCCACTCTCAAGAGCTATCTGCCGCTTAATTTCAGCAAGGGCGGCTGGTCGGAAGGCTTGATACCACAGGTCTCATATACGGTGTCCAACAGTCTTTTTGACGAGAGTATAATAAGTGTGGACACCCGTACGCGGAACATAGAGGGGCGTAGCATAAATTTATTTATGGGCTATACTCCCGGCTACACGGCTCTTATTCAGAAGTTGCAGGCGAGCGTGCGGTGGTACAGGATGCAGGGACGCACCAAATCACTTATTTTCCCGCGCTTTGGGATAGGGGCGGAGTTGGGGACTGTTTTCCGTCCCGGTCTGACAAAAGTACTTTCTCCCAATATCTATGGCATGGCATACGGCTATCTGCCGGGCCTGGCTCCGTTGCACGGGACACGTTTTTCCCTCAATTATCTGCATCAGTTCGGCTCCTTTTTCCCGGAGAGCATGAGTCTCTGCGTGCCTTTGGGCTACACAAGCGGGGTGGCACTCGCGCTCGGCAAAGCTTATCCGGACCAGTCGAAGGCCTGTCTTGAGTACGCATTCCCTTTTGCCGACATGCAATGGTCTTTCCTTGAGCCTCTCACTTATATCCGCAATCTGGAAATGCGTCTTCGCGCAGAGGGTTCGCTTTTTTCGGGCTCGCGGGGGGTAGGGTCGCTGTACAGTGTAGGAGGAGATTTTTCGGTACGCATGGGCAATTTGTTCATTGCAACTGTAGATGTCAATATGGGCTTTACTTATGCCTATTTGGGCGGTTCGCTGGCACCCTCTCTTCTGGAGCAGGGTATTATAGACAAGAGGCATTATTTCGGTTTGATATTTAATCTTGATTTTTAGGATATGAATCTTATAAATGTAGGCGGGAAGCCTGAACTTAAAGAAAAAGTGCTTTCGGGAGAGTTTTTCCTAAGGAGAGACGGCGGGGGGAACCTGGGTATAGAGGCTTCCGAAACGCTGTATCATGACCCCGACGGGAAAATCATGATATGGTTGAACCCGTCTCAGGAGGCTCTTGCAGGCGCGGCTTCGCTCGTGGATTCGGTGGAGGGATATATATTCCGCATAGCGGGCTCTGTCGGGGAATTGATAGAGAAAATCAAAATCCACGATGCGGGGTTTGACGATGTGGTTATGGAGCTTTGCAAGTATGCCGCAAAGCTCGATTTGCAGGATTCGATGAAGGATAATCCCCGTATTGAAGACATCAGGGCGGCGGAGTTCCGCTTCTTCCGCACCGAGGGCGCGGATATGGAAATACAGTTCGCCTATCCCCTCTCCGGCAAAATGGAGATGCTCGCTGTTCCGCTCTCGATGTACGAGAACGCCCGCGCCATAGTCGCCCGCAACCCGGTCTTCAAGGAGCGCTCCGCGGGCTTTGTCAAGGTGGACGCCCTCTGGCTCGCCGGGATTATACGGTAGTGTCAAAAGGAGGATTCCCCTCCGGCTCGCCGGGATTATACAATAAGCGGCGTTAAACAAAAATCGTATCGGCTTCATCGAGAGCCCTCCTACCAAGGGGCAATCTTGCGAAGCTCTGAAACTCTATTATTGCGCTTTTTATGTTGTCGGGAAAAACTTGGTAAAGCCCTCAACGCCTTAAGCAAAGAGATTCCGAGATTATTTCTGTTCTTCCGGAGCAGGAGTGAATACAATAGAATTTATGTTAAGACGATATTCTTTTTGATTTAATTTTAAACAGATCTTCAGGCAACCTTTTGTATTCTTGGCATATTCACTTGGAGTTAAGGTTTTACTATCTCCCATCAAATATCCGCTAAAAGATATCTGAGTTTTTAAACTCACAAAATCATACATCACATCACCGCCGGAATTATAAAACTTAAAACTTTCACCAATAGTTGCATCAACCCATTTAGAATTGAAAATAAGCTTCTCTTCTTCGGTTGAATACCTTATTGACTGAAAGTCACAGTAAAAATTAAATTTTGATTTTTCAAGCGTATTGCCATCCTTTACTATAGGTGCTTCAAGATTGAAATGTCCGGAAAATGTTTCTCCGTCGTTGGATTTAAGAACCAGGTTCATTTCGTTCCCAAAGTAAGAGCGAATGGAGTGTTTTCCTTCTCCATCCCGCATTGTCGCTTCAATACAATTATCCGGAAAATCCTCGTTGAGGCTCTTACAGGAGCCAAGCGAGAAACAAGAAATTGCAACAACTGCAAAAATGGATAAAAAATGATTGTTTAGTGTATCAATATGCGTTTTCATAATTTTGGAGTTAGATTTTACAAATACTTCTACCCTCGCTGCCAATGTAACAGTTATTCTCCAAATAACAGAATATTTTACTAAAAAACTAATGCGCCCCTGTCTTCTTTTAAAACATATTTCTTCATTTTGAAACAAATGTTTCAATTAAGCCTCGAAGAATATAATGCTTTGAAATGCCAAAATGGCATCTTAAATACAAATGGCGGGAAAGTTCTCCCCGCTCCGTCATTTTTTATGCAGACCCGACGAAAAAGATTATCTTTGTAAAATTTTAATGAAATGGATAAAGTAAGTTATTGTCTCGGGCTGAGTGTTGCCCACAATATGATTCAGTCAGGAGTCAAGAAAATTGAAATCGAAGATTTTGTAAAAGGGCTTTCTGCTGCAATCAAAGGAGAGAAGCCCGAAATAGATATAGAGAAGGCAGGGGATATTCTCAATGACTTTTTCGCAAATATGGAGGCTGAAAAAGCTGCTGAGAATGCCGAAATAGGCGCGGCTATGAAAAAGGATGGAGAGAATTTCCTTGCGGAGAATGCGAAGAAAGAGGGCGTTGTGACCCTGAAAAGCGGTCTGCAATATAAAGTCCTCAAAGAAGGGAAAGGCAAGAAAGCAAGTTCTTCAAGCAAGGTAAGGTGTAATTATGAGGGTAAATTCACAAACGGTCAGATTTTCGACAGTTCCTACAAGCGCGGAGAGCCTGCCGTTTTCGGAGTCGGGCAAGTCATAAAGGGCTGGACAGAAGCTTTGCAACTTATGTCCGAAGGCTCGGAATGGGAACTCTACATACCTTATCATCTTGCTTACGGCGAGGCAGGGGCGCACGGAGCGATACCTCCTTATGCAGCCCTTATATTCAAGGTTGAACTTATAGAAGTGCTTTAAAATCAAATACACTAAAATATGCAGAATAAAATTCACGAGAAATTCGTCAGCCTCTTCGGAGAAGGGGGCGCGGTCTATGCTTCGGCAGGTCGTATCAATCTTATAGGCGAGCACACCGACTACAATGGCGGTTATGTATTCCCGGGAGCAATAGACAAATGCCTTATGGCGGAAATCAAGCCTAACGGCACTGATAAGGTAAGGGCATATTCAATAGACATAAATGAATATGTCGAATTCGGGATGAACGAAGAGGACAAGCCTGCGCAGCATTGGGCATGCTATATATTCGGCGT
>CAUUCY010000061.1:0-11582 GCA_963543835.1 uncultured Bacteroidales bacterium | reverse complement strand
TCCCTGCTGCAATACTCCCGCTTGACGCAGGATGCTTGCAGACGGGACAAGACTTTCATATATTGTTCCTCGGACAGAGCCATAGGGCTACTTTTTACGCTCGTCTATCAGAGCCTGCAGGACCTCAGGATCGAAATAATTGATACGCATTGCAGCTTTCACTTCACGAAGCGTCTGAGCCGCGACCTTTCTGGCCTCTTCACTACCCTTGCGTAACAGCTCATACACATAGGGAATATCCTTTTCGTACTTCTCGCGGCGTTCCCTTATAGGCTTCAGGGTGTCGTTAAGAACCTCAAAAAGGAAATTCTTCACCATCATATCCCCAAGCCCGCCTGCGCGGTACTGATTCTTCATCTCATCCAGGCTGCGAAACTCAAAGGAAGACTTGCGTCCGACAAAGCAGGAGGAAAATTTATCGAAATGCTCAGGCTTGCAGAAAGCGTCAAGATAAGTAAAGACCGTATTGCCCTCAACCTTTCCCGGGTCGCTTACCTGCAGATGATCGGGATCGGTAAACATTCCTTTGACCTTTGTCTTCAGGCTCTCCTCGTCATCGGAAAGATATATGCAGTTGCCCAAGGACTTGCTCATCTTAGCCTTGCCGTCCGTCCCCGGCAGGCGCATGCAGGCAGCGGATTCGGGAAGCAGGACTTCCGGCTCCACGAGCACGGGCCCGTAGGTCGAATTGAACTTGCGTACTATTTCGCGCGTCTGTTCTATCATAGGCTTCTGATCCTCTCCCACAGGTACTGTGGTCGCCTTGAAGGCCGTAATGTCCGCCGCCTGACTGATAGGGTAACAGAAGAAGCCCACAGGAGTGCCCTCGGTATTGGCAGAGTCTTCGGCATTGTCCGAATAACCCCTCATCTGCATTTCCGCCTTCACAGTAGGATTGCGCCGGAGACGCTGCACGGTCACAAGATTCTGATAGAAAAAATCAAGTTCCGTGAGTTCGCTTACCTGGGATTGTATGAAAAGCACGGACTTTTCAGGGTCAAGACCCACAGAAAGATAATCCAAAGCAACTTCTATGATGTTTTGGCGCACTTTTTCAGGATTGTCGGCATTGTCGGTCAAAGCCTGGGCATCGGCAATCATAATGAAAATCCTGTCGTATTCCCCGCTGTTCTGGAGTTCAACCCTGCGTCGCAGGGAGCCCACATAATGACCTATATGCAAACGCCCCGTAGGCCTGTCTCCTGTCAGAATTATCTTAGGCATATCTAATCTTTCAGATCCTTGAGATACTCGCGTACCTTAACTTCAATTTCTTCGCACAATTCGGGATTATCCATGAGCAGTTGCTTCACAGCCTCCCGACCCTGAGCAAGCTTCTGGTCGTTATAACTGAACCAGCTGCCGCTCTTGTGTATAATGTCATATTCCACAGCAAGATCGAGTATTTCTCCCGCGTGCGAAATGCCCTCCCCGAAAACTATATCGAACTCGGCTTTCTTGAAAGGCGGCGCCATTTTGTTCTTGACCACCTTGACCCTCGTGCGGTTGCCCGTGGCTTCGTCTCCGTCCTTTAGCTGGGTTGTCCTGCGAACATCCACACGCACAGAAGCGTAGAACTTGAGCGCATTGCCGCCTGTGGTTGTCTCAGGGTTGCCGAACATCACCCCTATCTTCTCTCGAAGCTGGTTGATAAATATGCAGCAGGTATTCGTCTTTGCGATATTTGCTGTCAGCTTGCGAAGAGCTTGGCTCATGAGCCTCGCCTGCAAGCCGACTTTATTGTCACCCATTTCCCCCTCGATTTCCGCTTTCGGAGTCAGGGCGGCGACAGAATCTATCACAACTATATCCACCGCTCCCGAGCGTATGAGGTTATCCGCTATCTCAAGAGCCTGCTCTCCGTTGTCAGGCTGAGAGATAAGAAGAGTGTCGGTATTGACTCCGAGAGCCTGGGCGTAAGTGCGGTCAAAAGCGTGTTCCGCATCTATAATCGCTGCAATACCGCCGGCTTTCTGCGCCTCCGCTATCGCGTGGATAGCAAGAGTTGTCTTTCCGCTGGACTCCGGACCATAGATTTCAATTATGCGCCCGCGAGGGTAACCGCCTATGCCGAGGGCATGGTCGAGAGCGACCGAACCGCTCGGAATCACCTGCACGTCCCACTTGGGCTGGTCTCCCAATTTCATGATCGTACCCTTGCCGTAATCTTTCTCAATTTTGTCGAGGGTTGCCTGCAATGCCTTAAGCTTTGCGGCATTCACATCAGTTCCCTGTACTTCAACTTCTTTAGCCATAGCTTGAAATTTATTTTTTACTTTTATCAGACCGGTTTCTTTTTCTCTCCGCCAACGCGGACAACATACAAAGATACCAAATATTTTTGCAAAAATAATCCAACGTTGTACCAAGATGAAGTACAAGCAAAACTAAGTTTAAGACGGATAAACAAAAAAGAGGAAAAAACAGCGAAAATGCTTACCTTTGACAGTCTTGTCATTATGAGTAAAATAAAACTTCTGGGTCTCACCCCCGATGAAATAAAAGAAATTGTCCTCAAAGAGGGCTTGCCTAAATTCACGGCAAGCCAGATCGTACAATGGATATACTCCAAAAAGGTACACGACTTCGCGCAAATGACAAACCTCAGCAAGCAGGCAAGGGCTGTTCTTGCAGAAAAATACGAGGTCGGAGTAAGCCCTTATGCGGAGAAATTTGAAAGCCGCGACGGGACTAAGAAATATCTTTTCGACATTGCTCCGGCAAGCTCCGCCTCCGCCATGGCTGTGGAAGCCGTCATGATTCCCAAAGACGACAGGGCAACTCTCTGTGTCAGTTCACAGACAGGCTGCAAGATGGCGTGCAGATTCTGCATGACAGGAAGGCAGGGCTTTCACGGCAATCTCGACACTGCAGAGATACTCTCCCAATTCATCGCGATAGACGAGTCGGACAAACTCACCAACGCCGTCTTCATGGGTATGGGCGAGCCGCTCGACAATTACGAAAATGTAATGCGCGCCATTGAAGTTCTCACCGCCGAATGGGGCTTTGCCTGGAGTCCGAAGCGCATCACGGTCTCCACTATAGGCGTTCTGCCCGTGCTCAAGCGTTTTCTCGACGAGAGCAGATGCCACCTTGCAGTCAGCCTGCACAACCCTTTTGCCGAAGAGCGCGGGGAGATGATGCCTGTACAAAAAGCATGGAATATAGCCGAGATAATCGAACTTATAAAACAATACGACTTCTCAGGTCAGCGGAGGGTAAGTTTTGAATATATCATGTTTGCGGGATACAATGACACAAAACGTCACGAGGACGGGCTTATACGACTGTTGCGCGGTTTGGAGTGTCGGGTAAACCTCATCAGATTCCACAAAATCCCGGACTTCCCGTACTCCAGCACCTCCGAACCCGTTATGGAAGCGTTCCGGGACAGGCTATCCGCGCATGGCATAACCTGCACGATAAGAGCTTCGCGTGGAGAGGACATATTTGCCGCTTGCGGTCTTCTTGCCGGAAAACACAACGAGAATGCAGATGAAAAGAATTGAATTTTTCATAATATCCCTGCTCGCAATCATAATTTTTACGAACACGTATGCGCAGAGTCAGGACTTCAAATTGAAATCCGTGGACCCGGCGGGGGATTCCATTGCCATAATGAATATGAGAAAACGCCTTGCCCTCATACACAAATACCGCCCGACCGTGGCTCTCGTGCTCAGCGGAGGAGGAGCGAAAGGCGCGGCACACGTGGGTGTGCTGAGATACTTGGAAGAGAAAAACATTCCGGTGGACGTGGTGCTCGGCACAAGCATGGGCGGGCTTGTCGGAGGCTTATACTGCATTGGATACAGCGTTAATGAACTCGATTCGCTGTTACAAAGTCTCGACTGGGAAGTCTATCTGCTGGATAAAATAGACAGGGATTACATTCCTCTTGATGAAATCCGCAAAAAAGAGACCTATGTTGCAAGGATTCCGTTTTTCAATAAAAACAGGAAAAGCAGCACGGAAGGGCAAGGAGAAGATGCGCGGCTGAATATAGGAGCGGATGCGCGCGAGCGAAGCAACGACGTGCTCAAAAACCGGCTCTTCAAAAGTCTTCCTGCGGGATATGTTTACGGACATAATGTCGGCAATCTCATAAGCAGCCTGACCGTGGGTTATCAGGACGATGCCCTTGATTTTTCCAGGCTCCCTATACCTTTTTTCTGCATCGCGACGGAAATGGTGGCGGGAAAAGAAAAAATATGGCACAGCGGCAGTCTTCTTTCGGCAATGCGTTCCACCATGTCGATTCCGGGGCTTTTTACACCTGTCAAAATAGACAATATGGTGCTGACCGACGGAGGTATGAGGAACAACTATCCTACAGACCTTGCGAAACTTATGCAGCCCGACTATATAATAGGAGTGGAATTATCCCAAAAGAGGCAGACTTACGAAGACATAAACAATCTCGGTGACATAATTTCCCAAATGATTAGCATTCTGGGGAGGGAAAGCCTTGACAACAACATAAAAATACCCGATGTCCAGATAAAGCCGGAACTCAAAGAGTTCAACATGATGAGTTTCAGCAAGGATAATATGAAAATCATAGTGCAAAGGGGATATGATGCTGCGCAGAGGGATTCCCTGAAACTCGGAAAGATAAGCGAGGAGATAGCGGCGGCGAAAAAGAAAAATATGCGCAGTCAAAAGACTCTGACGGCCTCGGCTCCCAAGTTGCATAAAGCCTTCAATATAGGCAATAAGGGGGTGCTTATCAATAATATAGAATATAAGGGCATAAGCGCAAAGGAGGTGCATTATCTTGAACGTAGCGTAGCTCTCACTCCGGGCAAGATTTTTACAAAAGAAATGATAGACCAGCTTGTGAGCCGAATTTACGGCACAGGGGCGTTTTCCTATGTTTCTTATGAAATCATAGGAAGCGACGAGCCCTACACTCTTATAATAAATTGCAGACGCAGCCCCGTACACAGCATTTCCGGAGGCATGAGAATAGATTCAGAATCCCTTGTATCGGCGATTATGAACCTAAACCTCAACGGACGCAATATAGAGGGGCACGCCCTCGATCTGACAATGCGGGTAAGTCAAAGCCCGTATATAAAAGCGCATTGGAGCTACAAGGGAGTGGGCTGGCCCACTTTCAATATTTCTCTCTACGGAGCATACAATAATGCCAAGCTCTATCAGCAGGGAATAAAAAAGATGAACCTGAGCTACCTTGACACCAAGGCAGAAGCTTTTCTGTCGGATCTGAAGTGGCGCAAATCCCACGTCAAAGGAGGTTTGAGACATGAATATTTCAACATAAGAAATATGATGATGAGCATACCGAGTGAATACAGTTTCACAAAGAAAAGCTCTTATATCTCCACTTTCGTAAATGCCGAAAGCAACACTCTCGACAACGGTATATTCCCTTGGAGCGGAGCGAAAGCCAAAGTCTCCCTTGACTACATAATGAAGGGTTTCGGAGTGTACACGGACCCTTTCCTGATATTTTCAACAGAACTCAGCAAGGTATATGATTTAGGACGGGGCTTTGCCATAATCCCGAGAGCGGATATAAGACTGGGGTTTGGCAAGGAAATCCCGACTCCGTATATGAATGTAATAGGAGGCACCATGCCTGGACGCTATTTCACACAGCAGCTTCCTTTCATGGGAATAGCTTATGCAGTCCCGGTTTCAAACAAAATCATCATGGGCACTTTTGATTTGCGCTGGTCGCCTGCAAAGGACCACTATTTTACTCTCGAGGGCGGCTTTTTCAAAGATTCCGACGAACTCGATGCAAAGCTTATCTGGATAGGGCACCAGAACTTTGGAGTGGGACTGGAGTACGGCTATGACTCCATAATAGGGCCCATAAAGCTGAACCTCCATTGGTCCGACAAAACAAAATCCGCCGGCGTGTATTTCAGCGCAGGCTTTGATTTTTAGATTTTCCGGCGTTCCTCTTCCAGTGCCTTGTTGTAGCACTCGCGGCAGAGAGGCTCATAAACATCTTTTTCCCCAAGCTCGACAAGAGAGGTGCTCTTTGAAAGACGATGCGAATGATTTGCAAGGTTTCCGCACTTCACGCATATGGCGTGCACTTTCTGCACATCTTCAGCCATAGCCATGAGTGAAGGCATGGGTCCGAAAGGCTTGCCCAGATAGTCTGTGTCCAGACCTGCGATTATCACCCTTACACCACGATCGGCAAGAGTCTGGACCACATCTATTATATCATTATTGAAAAATTGCGCTTCATCAATCCCGACAACTTTGGTGTCCGGGCTGATTTTCAGCATGTCCTTAGGATCGTTTACAGGCTTGCACTTGACCTGGTGAAGATCGTGGGAAACCACGTTGTCCTCAGAATAGCGCACATCGAGGGCGGGCTTGAAAATCACTATTTTCTGCTTGGCGAACTGGGCCCTCTTGAGCCTGCGTATGAGTTCTTCGGTCTTGCCTGAAAACATGGAGCCGCATACAACTTCCACACAGCCAGTCTTTTTTGGATTCTCCGGAAACATTTATTGCGATTTTAGTTTGTCTTTGGTACAAATATACGCTAAATTTGCCTTTCGGGAAATACAAGTTCCGAAGAACTTATCAACACTTTCAGCTAAATGCCGGGGAAACTGTACATAGTGCCGACACCTGTCGGGAATCTCGAAGATATGACTTTCAGGGCCATAAAGGTACTGAAAGAGGCGGATCTCATACTTGCGGAGGACACCCGCACGAGCAGCGTGCTGCTGCACCATTATGACATACACGTTCCTCTCGTCTCGCATCACAAGTTCAACGAGCACAAAACAGTGGAGTCTGTAAAGGAACGCATACTTTCCGGTGCGGACGTTGCCCTTGTAAGCGACGCCGGGACCCCCGGAATATCAGACCCGGGCTTTCTTCTCGCCCGCAGCTGCGCGGAGGAAGGCATAGAAGTCCAGACTCTTCCGGGACCAACAGCCTGCATACCTGCAATAGTTTCTTCGGGACTGCCTTGCGACCGCTTCTGTTTCGAGGGCTTCCTGCCCGTAAAGAAAGGACGTCAGACTCTCCTGAAAGAGCTGTCTGCGGAGCAACGCACAATGATATTTTATGAATCTCCTCATCGTCTGTCAAAAACGCTTGAACAGTTCTGCGAATATTTCGGGAAGGAGCGTTACGCCTGCGTCTCTCGGGAAATTTCCAAACTGCACGAAGAACACAGGCGCGGAACTCTTGCAGAACTCGCGGAATATTACCGCGGACAGCAGGCAAAAGGCGAAATAGTTATAACAGTGGCAGGGCTCGGCCGCAAAAAAGCAAAAGAAGACCTTGTCGAAAAATCAACGCCGCGCTGACGGAAAGCCGCGCCTGACGGGTACGCTCCGCATAGGGGCTGTCGCCTTTTCATTTCTAATTCTGGGCTATCAGATCGCCCTTTTTGTGCACAGCGCCGCCGTGGAGCGCATTCTTTCCATAGCGGCGCGTCCCGACACCGTTTACATTTATTCCCCTCCTCCGACCGGAGCTCCTGCCAAGGATACGATCCCTAAAACAGTGAAGCGTCAGGGCAATAAAGACAAAAGGATAGAAAAAATAGTGCGCAAGACAGAAAGCGTGCGAGAGCCTGAATGTTTCGCTTTCAACCCGAATACAGTAAGCGTAGAAGATTTGATACGGCTGGGATTTTCCGAAAGACAGGCGAAATCCATAGACAATTACAGGGTCAGGGGAGGAAAATTCCTGCGCCCAGAAGATTTTGCAAAATCCTACGCCGTCAGCGAAAGGACTTTCGAGCGCCTCAAAATTTTTATAGATATCCCCCTTTTAGATATAAACGAGGCGGATTCCGCGGCATTCGATGGGCTACCCGGGATCGGCCCTTATTTCGCGGCAAAAATAGTGGGTCTGCGCAAGGAATTGGGAGGCTTCAGTTGCAAGGAGCAATTACTGGATATATGGAACTTCGATGAAGACAAGTACAAGGGGTTGGAGGATTTGATAAAAGTGGAAAATCCACATTATCTTGATTTATGGGCGGCTGATATAGAGGAACTGAAAAGACATCCGTACATAAGAAGTTATTCAAAAGCGAGGAGTATAGTCTTCTACAGGAAGAACAATCCCAAAGAAAATTGGACGGTGGAACGCCTTAAAGAAGCCGGGATAATAGACGAAGACACAGCATTGAAACTATCCAAATGCGTAAAATAGCAAAGAGCCGCTAACCTCTCGGCTTGCGACTCTCAGACGTGTACTAAAACCTAAACCTGCAATATAGATGCAACTTTGTTCAGGAATGTTGCACACGAATGTAATTTTTTTTCAAAAATTATTTGCTAGCTTCTACAGATACTTTACGGAAGTCCTTGAGAGCCTTGGAAAGTGCAAGAGCTGCTTTACGAGCGCGCGCTCCGGCAGCTTTGTTTCCTTTGACAACCTGTGCTTCTGCATTTACCTGGAATTCAGCGATTTCAGCTTTGATTTTCTCTACAAGCTCTTTCATAATAAATTTTGATTAAAAGGTTTATAAATAATTGTTTTTAAGTAATTAATCTCGCTAAGTGCCTGCAATATAGATATTTTTCAAATCAATGCAAAGTTTTCACAGAAAAAATCATCAAAAAACTCAAAAAAAAGAAGTTCGACCGGAAAATCAGGTCCCCGAATCAATAAAAAATGCTGATATGCATTTGTTTGCATATCAGCATCGAGAGAATTAAAATTGGACTTTATTTATTTTCCCAAATGCTTTTCAACTTCTTCTTTGGATATTTTTTTCGTGCAGAAGAACCAGTCATAGCACTTAAGTTCCTTTTCATCTCCGCTCATCCTTTCCTTGGCTACGCCGCAGGAGTCTGCAGGAGGGACTATCACTTCTTCTCCAGGAGTCCAGTCTGCCGGAAGGGCTACTCCGAAATTATCAACTGTCTGCAAGCCTACGAGCACCCTCTTTATCTCTTCGAAGTTTCTTCCTAAAGACAGCGGATAATACATAATGGTGCGTATTACATCGTTGGGATCTATGAAGAATACGGCACGCACGGCACTTGTTGTACTCTCGCCCGGTTGTATCATACCATAGAGATTTGCAATGTTCATGGAAATATCCTCTATGAGAGGGAATTTCACTTCTATGCCTTTCATGCCTTTCCAGTCTATCTTTTCTTTTATTGTACGGAGCCAGGCTATGTGGCTGTGAATCCCGTCGATGGAAAGACCTACCAACTGGCAGTTCAGTGACTCGAATTCTTCCGCCATCTTTCCGAAAGTCATAAACTCCGATGTACATACGGGGGTGAAATCGGCAGGGTGGCTGAACAGTATCTTCCATTTTCCGCTAAAATCGGAAGGGAAATTGATTGTACCTTGTGTCGTTTTTGCTGAAAATTGAGGAGCCTTGTCCCCTATTCTTGGCATTGGATTGTTTTGTATGTTTTCCATAATAATATATATTTTATTAGTTTCTTTCTTTTACTTCTGCAAAGATATGGCGATTATTTTTATTTATCAAATAGATTTTATTTATATTTGTATTGAAAAAATCAATAAATATGACAATACAACAATTGGAATACATAGTAGCGGTGGACAAACACCGACACTTTGTGAAAGCTGCCGAATCCTGCAACATAAGCCAATCGACATTGAGTTATATGATACAGAAGCTGGAAGACGAACTCGATATAATCATATTCGACAGAAAGAGTCATCCCGTGGGCGTCACGGAGCTGGGGGCAAAGGTAATATCGCACGCCAGAACCGTTCTCTCGGACACGGAGCGGATTAAAGAAATCATATTGACAGAGCAGCAGAAGGAGACAGGGGAAATCAAAATGGGCGTAATCCCCACAGTAGCGCCGTATATTCTGCCCAAATTATTCAATATTTTGAAAAAGAATTATCCCGGATTGCATTTGAGGGCTTCGGAAGATATGACATCAGCGCTTGTAAGGAAATTGGAATGTTCCGATATAGATATAGCACTGATGGCAACACCGGTCGGACACAAGAATCTTCTGGAAATTCCGGTCTATTACGAGAAGTTCCTTGCATACGTGTCTTCCGGCGAAGAAATATACGAAGGAGAGGAAATTGATGCCCAAACAATGCCCACAGAACACCTCTGGGTGTTACAGGAAGGGCATTGTCTGAGAAATCAGGTACTGAATATATGCGGGAGCAAATCAGCTTATTCAGCAATATACGAAGCCGGAAGCATCGACACTTTGATAAAAATTGTGGACGCCAACGGAGGATATACGATAATACCGGAGCTTCACAAGGACTTTCTCTCGCCCTCGCAAGCGGACAGAATCAGAAAGATTGTAAAGCCCGAGCCGGTAAGAGAAGTATCGCTTGTAATAAGGGCAGATTACGTCAAGGAAAGATTCCTTAATATTATCTCGGAGAGTATCATGAAAATAATTCCGGAACAGATGATAGACCCAAGACTTAAAAAATTCGCAATACGGCTATAGCTTTTACCATTCCGACAGTTTCTTATCGATATGGGCGGCAAGGCCTGAAGACTTTTCAGGAATCAGCAATACCTCCACGACTCCGGAAGAGCCTGGGTTCGGCTTCAATTCAAAGCCTACGATGGATTTGCCCGGGTTGGCCTGGTCCCATGCTTCAAGCGGAAAATCTTTCCAATGATTCATGGTTATAATACCGTCTCCCTTTACTTTCAATAAAAGTTTCTTTCCTTCAAAGCTCAATTCCGCAGCATTCTCTTTCAAGACCACATCGGCAGAGGTGAACATCGCCCAACGCAGAGTCGTCTCCTTGTCCAGAGTCCTGTATTCATCCCTTACAACGACATATTCATTATTCACTATGGCAACTCCTCTGCTAAGTCCTGCAAGTTGTCCGGCGTACATAGAGGAGAGATCGGAAACGGCAAACTTGAACTTTTCTTCACCTGACACTTTATCAAGTTTTGCAGACCCTGATGCCATAATCTGATTGCCGTTTACGGTTATAAGATTATGAGACATACTGCCGAGCCTGAATATCTTCCATCTGAAAGCATTCTGGTCGTATCGCCATATATTCCCATACTTTTCGATAGATTCATATTTCTGCCTTCCCGGATCTTCCGCCCACCTCACACCGTCAGCTTCCATAACAAAAGAACCTACGTCCAGATGGCTGTGCGGAATGCCCGGCGAGCCCAACTTATACCCGATATAAATAGCATCAGGGTCGGTCCAGGAACTTCTCATAAGCGCTACGGAATTGGCACCGTTCCCGAAATAGCATTTGGAAGCGGGGACTTCTATATTCTTGAAAGCCACTTTCCTGCCGTAAATCATAGCGGCGGGAAGCAGTCTGTCTCCAAGCCCCTTCCCGGAAGCTTCAAATATCCTTTTTTCAGACCACAAGAGAGACTTGTCAGAGTTTTTCCCGGCAAACCATATCATGGCAGGACTGAAAACAGCTTTCAAGTCATTATCACTCCAATTATACGGCAATCCCGTCTGCCCCACCATGTTCACCATAAAGTCTGCCGTTTTGAGGAAGCCGGGCTTTCCGGAAAGTCCCTTGTCGTCCTTGAAATACTTCTCTACTGCCGCAAGAAAAAGCACATTGAAACTTGTTCCATAGTTCCAATAGCCATA
>CAUUCY010000060.1:0-11585 GCA_963543835.1 uncultured Bacteroidales bacterium | reverse complement strand
TCTCGTTTGGGAGAACAAACTCATAGATGTTGCCGACTTGTAAGCGTTTCATAATTTTATGCCTTCCCCCGACTCTCTTTGCGAAATCGTACTATTCATAAGTTCTTAAAACCGCTTGAAGAGAGGAGTCTTATAATGTGGTTACTTTCAGGCAAAGGTGCATAAAAAGCGGCAATTATGCAAATGTTTCAAAAAATCAGAAAACATTTCACTTTCGTCTTGCTGTGACGAGCCGGCAAGGCTTGTATATTCCCGCACGACTACTGCCGGAAACGCGCTTGAGTTATTTGCCTCTTTCCCTTTGATAGCCAAACAAGATTGAATGATACCGGAATAAAACTTGTCAGATCGCGTCTTTTTCCATGAGTAAATGAAATGAGCCTCTGGATATTGCAGTAATCTCCCAAACATCTAAATTTATAAGTGCTCATAAAAGAATAGGGGGGCTGAATTTTCAGCCGCCCCTGTTCTTTTCAGCTATTTATAACACATCCCTACTTTTCCTGAGCGCAGCGGATTGGAAAACCGTAACTACGGCTATAGTCGCTGATCGGGTAGAGGTATACAGAGTAGAAGTACATGGCGCGGCCTACGCTGGAAAACTTCGGACCAGCCACCCAATAGTAGCCGCCCACAGAAACTCCGCGCAAGTTGCCGGAACTGTAGCTGCGAAAGCCGCAAGCAGGAACGAACATCGTAGTGCCTTGCTTATTCGGTTTTGCGTAGAAGTTCCACCCTTTATCGAACGGCCATTCTGCATTGGTCTTTGCCGGAGTAAGAAGAACGCCAAATCCTTCATTGTCACCTGTAGTGGTGATTCCCGTGAAAGCATTAGGTGCAGGGACGGTGTAACCTACAGGCGAAGGGTCATAGACCGTCTTTATCACCGCATCGTCATTGGCGTCTAATTTTTCATTATCTGCATTCCACAAGTTATGGTACTTGTTGTCCATAATATTATTGACGTTGAATTTATGCGGATTCTTAATGTTTTCCTTGATGTCAGAAGTGCTAAGGTCGTTTGCAAAGGCATACTGCGCATTATCGGTGTAGTATGTTTTATCATGGTTTTTCGTTGTTCCGTCGCTTGGAAGTATCGGGTCCTTACGTCCCCACTGATAGAAAGGAGCATCACCATCTGTTTCTATTTTGCTGTTCTTTTCTTGAATCAATGTGAATTCTTTCATCTTGCCGCCCGTCTGGGTGATGCGTACTTTCACCTCACGCAGAGCATACAGTTCATTACCGAAGCCGCACCAGCCCAAATTGACAGGCAAGAACTTATATTTCTCATGCTGGAAATTCTCTACCTCCACAGGATGCAAGTCACGTTCCGTTACCCAGATATGCCAGCTCCAAAGGATGGTGCCTGCATTGTCTCTTACGGCAATAATCGCGTTCCCGTTGTGGATGGTCTCTTTGTTAACCGCAAAGGAAACGTAATTGTTCTCGTACTTGATACCGCTAACCAAGTCCTTTGCATCCTGCCAAATCAAGCATGCGTCCTTAATATCCTCAATCTCAGGCTTTGTAATTTCACCCGTAGCACTGAAGAACTTGCCAAGGATATTGGCACCGCTCTTGCTGCTCTTTTAGGCTTTCTCATTTGTCTGTCCGTTCTTCTTGGAATTACCGTAGACGGTAGGGAACTTGTAGGTGCCTGCATTATGTATTACATAACAGTTGGCAGTACTTTGCCCGGCAGCAAGCTTCTCTCCGTGAATATCCACCATGGACAAGTCCACATTGTTCTTCTCGGGACGCGCTTTCAAGATAATATCGCTCGTCTGCAGGGTCTTCACCTGAGCAGTAAAAGTAGCTTTATATGTCTTTGCTTTTAAATCCCCGTTCTCCTCTTTTGTCGTCAGAGTAAGGAATTCAGGCTTCTCTTTGCTCCAACTCATCCCTCCGTCCGTCGAGAACTCCATGCTCCATGGCATGAACTCCTTGTCCCCATTAGAATTGGTACGGAACGAAGTTACTGTATATGTCAGGTCTCCGCCTGTATATGCTACAGGAGAGCCTGTAACGGCAGTCTCCAATGTGTTATCCCAGATGATTTCCTTCTTACAAGAAAGAAATCTACCGTCACAGCCAATAAGATTCTGAATAAATGTTTCATCATGAATATTAAATATAAAGTTAACTATTTCAACACTGGCATACAAATACCCCGGTATCCTGCAAACGAAGATACCGGGGTATTTGTAAACTCTAAACTTTCAGACCCTTCAATCTTATGTCCTCTCCCCAAGATAGTAGATGCGGTTGAGAATATAACAATGAGAAGTAAAATGATCGGGGACAAAGTCATTCTCTTATTATTGCCGGCGCAAAAGTAAAATAATAGGACTAATAATACAAATTTTATTTTGGATTGAGAATAGCAGTCAACTGCGCCTTACTTTGTCGCTTGTCTTACCGTAAAAAAGGGCTAATACTGTTTCAGACGGCGTTTTGCAAACTCCATGCGTTCGAGGAATTTATCGACTCCTATAATGGACAGAATTTCATGTATGCCTATGCCGCTGGCAGCTCCGGTGAGGGCGAGACGTATGGCATTCATTACTTTGCCCATGGGGAATCCATTGGAACGTATGTATTCCTCGATGTTCGTCTCCGGCTTTTCCCTAAGCTGCTCTGCGACTTTGTCCACAAGCTCCGTAATCTCCGATTTCCAGAATTTCTCCACATCCTTTGCGAGGAAAGGTGCTGTTGCGGTGTCGTCATAAACCTTTGCACGAGGGTCTGCCGGGCGGTCCGATGGCTTCTCGCCTGCAACCCCCGCCTTTACCCCGTATTTGTCGAACTCCGCGGGAGAGATGAAAAGATATGGCGCGACAGTCCAGAAATCCTTGACAAAAGAGACGCGTTCCCTGATTGTGCGGACCACTTTCAGCACCTGTTCGTGTGTCGCGTCTATTCCTTTCTCTTTCAGTATGGGTTCGTAAAGCCTTGCAAGCTCCTCATCGCTGTGCATACGCAGGTATTCTCTGTTATACCATTGCGCTTTTTCAGGGTTGAACTTTGCCCCCGACTTGCCCACTTTCTCAAGAGAAAAAGCTTCTATAAGTTCTTTCATAGAGAATATTTCCTGTTCTGTGCCCGGATTCCAGCCCAGCATTGCGAGAAGATTAACGAAAGCCTCGGGGAAATAGCCGTCTTCGCGGTACCCGTGGTAAATTTCCCCTTCGGGATTTATCCATTGGGTGGGGAATACGGGGAACCCCATTTTGTCTCCGTCACGCTTGCTCAGTTTTCCGTTGCCAACGGGTTTCAAAAGTAAAGGAAGATGTGCGAATCTCGGCTGAGACTCCGTCCATCCGAAAGCCTTGTAGAGAAGATAGTGTAAAGGCAGGGAAGGAAGCCATTCCTCTCCGCGTATGACTTCCGTGATTTCCATAAGATGATCGTCCACTATATTTGCGAGGTGGTAGGTAGGAAGTTCATCCGCCCGTTTCCACAGCACCTTATCGTCAAGGGTGTCGGTGTTCACCTCTATATGTCCCCTGATGAGATCGTCCATTCTGACGATTTCATTTTCCGGCATTTTGAAACGTATGGTCCAGTCCGCGTTATCCCTCAACAAAGTCTCCACTTCTTCGGGAGCGAGGGTGAGGGAATTGCGCAGACGCCTGCGTGATTCTGCATTATATATGAAAGTCTCGCCTTTTGCCTCTGCTTCTGCGCGAGCCTTGTCAAGATCTTCGGCGGAATCAAAAGCGTAATAGGCACAGCCCTTTTCCACCAGAATTTCCGCATATTTTCTGTATATGCCGCGACGCTGGGACTGGCGATAAGGAGCGTGGGGGTGCTTTTCGCTTGCGCTTTCCACAATTTCTCCTTTTTCATCAACGCCCTCGTCCGGGATTATTCCGCACCAATTCAGAGAGTCGATTATGTACTTCTCCGCACCCGGTACGAAACGGTGGGAATCCGTGTCTTCTATCCTTATTATGAAATCACCGCCATGCTGTTTGGCATAGAGATAATTGTATAAAGCGGTTCTCACCCCTCCCATATGAAGCGGACCTGTCGGGGACGGTGCGAATCTTACTCTGGTTCTTCTTTTTTCCATATATATTTTTTCTTTTTATCTGCCACGCCCCTAAAGGCACTCTTCTATTTTGTCTATGCGGCGTTGATGCCTTCCTGCGAGAAAATCGCTTTCCAACCATGTCCTGACGCAGTTCGTAGCCATCTTATAGGAAATGAATCTTGCAGGCAGCACCAGCACATTCGCATTGTTGTGCTCTTTTACAAGTCGGGCTATACGGGTGTTCCATGCGAGGGCAGCGCGTATCCCCTTGTGGTGGTTAAGCGTAATCGCCATGCCGTTGCCTGTGCCGCATAATGCTATCCCTGCATCCACCTTTCCCTCTGTCACTGCCTTTGCGAGCGGATGCGCGACATCGGGATAATCCATACTTTCCGGGCTGTCCGTGCCGAAATTGATTACTTCATAGCCTTTGCCCGAAAGGTAGCTTATAAGTCCCGACTTATACTCCACTCCTGCGTGGTCGCTGCAAATACCGATTTTCATGTCTTTTCCGATTTATTTACAAAACTTCGCAAATATACTTCCATTCTGCGAATTTTCATACCCCGGGAGTCCTTATAAAAAGGAAATTTGCAGGAATTTCCGTCAGATTTTACCTTGGGATATATCCGTGCTTAATCAAATCCTCCTTTCCTTTGATTGGGAAAGTGTACCCGTCGTGAAGGACAAAAAGCTCGTCTGTTATCTCTATTATCTCTTCGTACAGATGGTCTGAGATAATTATCCCCTTATGGTGTTTCTTCTCTTGAATCATCTCTTGTATTCGCTCAACATAGACGGGCGCGATGTTGGAGAATGGTTCATCAAGGATGCAGAAATCCGACTCTGCGTTAAGGACGAGGAACAACTCTACAAGCCTTGCTTCACCGCCTGAAAGTTCGCCGAAAACGCGATGCTGAAACTGGTGGAACTTTACAGAGAATCTTACGAGTTCGTCATAGTCCACTCCATAGAGTTTGAATGCCTCGTGCAAGGTGGTTCTTGAAGGTATGAAAGGGTTCTGTGGCTTGATTCCTCCCATTATGGACTTGAAGAGACAGGACTTGCCACTTCCATTGCGCCCAAGTAAGCCTGTCACTCTGCCTGTCGTCGAGGTGATGTAAGCGCTCTGAAGGACTACATGGCTGCCAAACTCAAAGTGCACGCTATCAACAAGCATCGTTTGGGTTTCAGTGGATTGCATAGCCGATGGAACATGTTATTATCATCAGTAGAATGAATATGATGGAATCTATGACAACGGGAATTTCATAATATTCTTTACGGCTGATTCCCATATTGATGTAGTAGTAGATAGACGTATCTTCCCGTAAGGTCTTAAACAGGTACAGAATAACGGGGATACTTAATGCTTTAAGGATGATGAATTCAGGCATCAACTCAGGGGCAAATACTACCGAAGCGCTTGCAGACAGATTGAGCAATCCCGATATTATGTAGATTGCTCTGCCGAATTTGTGTGAGAGGATTATCTTATGAATCAACTTCATATCGGCAACTTAGGAGATGTTATACCTGGACGAATGCTCTTTCATAGCGAGCCGCTTCGGGCAAAGGTGGAAAAATTATTCTAATATTCAAAATAAATTGCCGGTCAGGAAAACGCTTTATCAGGGGAAAATGAAAGAGGACGAGCTTGAAGGCCGTCCTCGGAATCTTTTGGGGTGCGATGTGGGGCTCGAACCCACGACAACCAGAACCACAATCTGGTGCTCTACCAACTGAACTAATCGCACCGTGTTCAATTTTGGAATGCAAAGATACTAATTCTTTTTATTTCTGCAAATATTTTCGGAATCCTGAGCCTGCGGCACGTTTTTTCTTAGGGTAAATTACATTCCTCGCGTGTGCTCAAGAGACAAAATTGGCATATATAAGGCGAAATTGTTATATTTGCAGATTACAAGGATTAGAATTATGGCGAAAGAGATAAAGTTTTCCCTTGTTTACAGGGATATGTGGCAATCTTCGGGAAAGTATGTTCCGAGAGTGGACCAGCTCAAAGAAGTCGCGCCTGCGATAATATCAATGGGCTGCTTCGACAGAGTTGAGACCAACGGAGGTGCTTTCGAGCAGGTCAATCTCCTGTTCGGAGAAAACCCCAACGTTGCCGTACGTGAATGGACTGCTCCTTTTCGCCGTGCAGGCATACAGACACACATGCTTGAAAGAGGGCTTAACGCCCTACGCATGAATCCTGTCCCTGCCGATGTCCGCGAACTCATGTTCAAGGTCAAGAAAGCCCAGGGAACGGACATCTCCCGCAGCTTCTGCGGACTTAACGACCACCGCAACCTCAGGCTCAGCGTGGAGTTCGCGAAGAAAGCCGGAATGATCTCCCAGGCGGCTCTTTCAATAACACACAGTCCCGTACATACTGTAGAGTACTATATGGGAATAGTGGAAAAGCTTGCCGAATACGGAGCGGATGAAATCTGCCTCAAGGATATGGCGGGCATAGGTCGTCCCGGCTTTCTCGCCGAACTTACGGCGAATATAAAGAAACGCTATCCTAAGCTTACAATACAATATCACGGACACACGGGTCCGGGCTTTTCTCCTGCCTCAATGTTGGAGGTCGCACGGGCAGGAGCGGACTATCTCGACGTTGCAGTAGAGCCTCTGAGTTGGGGCAAGGTGCATCCTGACGTCATCACGATAAGGGAAATGATGCGCTCAGACGGTTTTCTCGTAAAAGACCTTAACATGGATGCTTATATGGAAGTCCGTTCCCTCAACCAGAAATTTATAGACGATTTTCTCGGCTATTGGATAGATCCGGGCAATTCCAAAATGAGCTCGCTTCTCGTAGGCTGCGGTCTTCCGGGCGGTATGATGGGCTCCATGATGGCGGATCTTCGCGGATTCAAGGCTGCAATAAATGCTTCGGAACGTGCCAACAACAAGCCTGAAAGTTCATTGGACACCCTTATGGTGAGACTTTTCAATGAAGTGGAGTACGTGTGGCCGCGTCTTGGCTATCCTCCTCTTGTGACGCCTTTCAGCCAATACATAAAGAATACGGCACTTATGAATCTCCTTGCCCTCAGTGCAAACAAAGCCCGTTTCGGCACTATAGACAAGGATACTTGGGGCATGATACTCGGCAGGATGGGAAAACTTCCGGGAGAACTCGCCCCTGAAATAAAGGAGCTTGCAAAGGAAAAAGGCTTTGAATTTTACACAGCCAATCCTCAGGACGAATATCCTGACGAACTGCCTAAGTTCCGGGCTATGATGAAAGAAGAGGGCTGGGATGAAGGACAGGACCAGGAAGAACTTTTCGAGTTTGCAATGCACGAGCGCCAGTACCGTGACTACAAGTCGGGTGTTGCAAAAGAGCGTTTCAACAAGGAACTTGAAGAACTGAGGGAGAAAGCCGGAGCTCCGATAATAGTGGGCAGACCTGTAGTTGAAATGCCGGAATATGACATTGAAAAACTTCTGGCTCAATTCCCCGGCGCTGTCCCGGTGCAGGCGCCCGTAAAGGGCAAACTGCTGTGGCAGATTGATGTGGCAGACGCGTCCGCCGCTCCTGTCGCGGGCACGAAAGTGGAAGCGGGCAAAGCCTGTGGCTATGTACAGACCTATTATGGCATGGAAGAGCTTATCCCCGCCATAGACGGACGCTTTGTCGCAGTTCCCGCAAAGCAGGGCAAAGATGTAGTCAAGGGTGAAATCGTAGCGCTCATAGTTTCATAATAAAAAGATATTCGATGGCAACATACGCTAAATATATACCTCCCGGGATGGAGGATTTCAAGAAAGCTCTGCGCCAGCACAATTTGAAGGCTACGCAGCAGAGGCTTGCCGTGCACAGCGTGATGATCCAGCTCGGGCACGCCAGCGCCGATATGGTCGAGGAGAAACTCAAAGAATACGGCACCGTTAAAATCACTGTCGCTTCAGTATATAATATCCTGACTCAACTTGCTCGGCTCGGGATTTACAGTTACAGGCTCAGCCGAAACAATAAAATGTACTTCGATGTGAACGCCGTCAATCATATTCATCTCTATGATGCGGACAACCACGAGTATAAAGATGTGCTCGACGAGGAACTTCTTGCGTTTGTGGAACAAAAATTGCGTTCAAGCAAGTTTCGCGGATATAAAATCGACAATATCGATATACAGATAAACTGTCACACCTCCTCACGGAGACAAAGAAAATAATTATGAAAAAATTTTTTAGCGCTTTTTGTATTCTTGCCGCTCTCGCCTCAAGCGTGTCATGCCTTAAAGGTAAAGACGAGTATCCCGCCCTTGTCGTGGGACATTTGAGCGATATGACAATTCATTCGGACCAGGGTCCCGATTATGAACTCTCTTCCTCCCCGGAGCTGGAGAAAAAGCTCAAGGATGTGAAGAGAATAATCGCCCAGGTGACAGTCACAAAAAAAGTCTCGGACAAGAAATATCTTGCCACTCTCTTGGACTATCAGCCAATGAAAATAGATGATATAAGCATCCTTTCCGACACTTCGGATCCCGGAGTATTCGGGGACGATTTAATCTCTCCCATTGCAGAAAACACATGGTTCGGAGCAGGTTACCTGAATACCCTGGTCCACTATTACGCGAAGAAAAACTCAAGTCAGTCACATGATGTCTATCTCGTGTATGACGATGTGAAGAGCATTAAGGACACCATATACCTGAGCGTCAAGCACCAGGCGCACGGAGATGTGCCCACTTTTGCCGACATCGAAAAAGGGGAGTGCACAAATGTAGGCAAATACTACTCTTTCAAACTCTCAAGTCATATAAAGGCGAACCCCGATTATGATAAAACAGTCGTCAAAATTGAATACGATTGGTACAAGTTCGATGAAAACACGCAGAAGTACACGGCACAAAGACAGCATTATAAAGTTTTAGGCTATATCAATCGCGATTAAACATATATGAAAAAATACATTATAATGGCATTGGCCGCCCTGGCAGTCCTCGCTTCGTGCAAATCTCAGTACGAAAAGCTTCTGGAAAGCACGAATCCCGATGACAAGTACAATGCGGCATTTGAATTTTTCAATAAGGGGAAATACGGCAGGGCGGCGGAACTCTTCGAGTCTCTTTCCATAGCCGTATCAGGTCAGGAGAGAGAAGATACCGTGCTCTACTACTGGGGGCTCAGCAACTACCGCAACAAGGACTACTACACCGCGGAGACCAATTTCACCTCTTTCCTTGAGACCTTTCCGCGCAGCCCTTTTGCAGAGGAGGCTTCTTTCCTGCGCGTAGACTGCCTTTATCGCTCTACCTATCGCTGGGAACTTGACCAGATGCCGACCTACAAGGCAATCTCCGCTATGGGAGAATTTATAGCGGAACATCCCGACAGCCCTCATGTGGCGGTTTGTCGCCGGATGATAGACGATTTAGGAGTGCGACTCGACCGCAAGGCATACGAAGATGCAAAGCTCTACTATCATCTCGAAGATTACAAGGCGGCACGTGTGGCTCTCAGAAATGTTCTGAAAGACGATGCGGATAATGTCTACAGAGAAGAAATACTCTACTATACCGCCATGGCTTCTTATAAATTTGCATACTTGAGCGTAGCTGCAAAGCAGAAAGAAAGATATATAACTTTCGTGGATGACTATCTTAATTTTATAGGTGAGTACCCCGAATCAAAGCACCGTAACCAGGTGGAGGGGCTGTACAACAAGGCCCGTAAATTCCTCGGGCGCACGGGCTCGGAACAGGAGCTTTCTTCCGCAGCAGAATAGAAACGGTATTGAAAAATTTTGAAACTTTCAGTATCGTTTCCGGAGTACAACTAAAAGAAGAAACAAAATACATATATGGAAAAGACAAAAAAGATCCCTACGAACACCATTACAAGGGATGTGAAGGAGCTTGCAGAGCCTACTGGCAATCTCTACGAGTCGGTTGTAGTGCTCTATAAGAGAGCCAACCAAATTGCTGCAGCAGAGAAGAAGGAACTCAACAAAAAACTCGAGGACTTCAAGAACGAGCGCGACAACATGGAAGAAGTTTTCGAGAACAAGGAGCAGATAGAAATATCCAAGTATTATGAGCGTCAGCCTAAGCCGGATCTGGTAGCCATATCAGAATTTGAGGACAACGAGCTTTACTACCGCAAGGCAGAAAAAGACAACGCGGAGTAAATGCACATGAGCCATGCTCAAGTCCCTACACATAGAAAATTATGTGCTTATAGACTCTCTGGAAGTTGATTTCCCGGAGGGTCTTATAATCATAACGGGACAGACCGGAGCCGGAAAATCCATAATATTGGGGGCATTGTCCCTTCTTATGGGCGGAAAAGCCGATGCGTCTGTAATCTCGGAAGAAGGGGGCAGCTGTGTGGTCGAAGGCGTATTCATCACTAAAGAAAGCACCGTAAGGGATATTCTCGACAATAATGACATTGAATGGAACGGGGGAGAACTTGTGATACGCCGCACCGTGGTGTCCACAGGGCGTTCCCGCTCATTCGTAAATGATTCCCCCGTGCCCGTGACGGTGCTTCAGGAGCTTGCTTCCCTGCTCGCGGATGTTCATTCGCAGCACCAAAGCCTGCTTCTGACAGACCGCCGCTTCCAGCTTCGCATGCTCGATGCCTACGCTTCAAATACCGGGCTTCTCGAATCTTGCGCTGCCGCGTGGACGCGTCTGCAGGATATTAAATCGGAGCTTGAAAAAGTTCATACGCAAATACGCAAGGCTAATGAAGAGAAAGACTACCTGCAGGCACGCTTCAAGCAACTCGAAGAGGCGCGCCTAATCGATGGAGAACTTGAAGAACTCGAAGCGGAGCAGAAGCAACTTGCAAATGCCGGGCAGATAAAAGATGCCCTTTCCGGCATGAATTTTTGCTTCAATCCCGAGGGGGGATTCTCAATCTCCTCTTCCCTGAAAGAAGTGGAACGCCTGCTGGGACATATACGAGATTATGTGCCGGAAGCCGAAGAGCTTTCCGAGCGTATAGATTCCGCGAGAATAGAGCTTGATGATATTTCGGGGACTATCCAGGCCATAGATTCCCGTATAGAACTTTCTCCCGAACGCCTTGAAAAAGTTGAGGAAAGAATGTCTTTACTCTACGATCTGATGAAAAGGCATTCTTGCGCGAGCATTGCGGAACTTATCGAAAAACGCGATTCCCTTGCCTCTTCCATTGACTATTCTTCTTCTTTGGAAGAGCATTGTGCGGAACTTGAAAAAGAAAGGTCAATAGCCGAAAACAACTATAACGAAATTGCGGCGGCTATTGGTGCGTCCCGTAAAAAAGTCCTGAAATCCTTTGCGGAATCCATAGAGCAGTCGCTTCGTGAGCTGGAGCTTGACAAGGCTGTATTCGAAGTGAGGCTGTCCGCTTCGAATGCAGGTCCTACAGGTTGCGATGAGATCCAATTCCTCTTTTCCTCTACAGGCTCAAACCCCATCGATGTCGCCAAATGCGCTTCGGGAGGCGAGATTTCCCGCATCATGCTTTGTCTCAAAGCCATGATGGCTAAATACTCAAATATGCCGACAATGTTTTTCGATGAGAT
>CAUUCY010000059.1:0-11688 GCA_963543835.1 uncultured Bacteroidales bacterium | reverse complement strand
AGCAACAGAATCGGTATCACCCGTGGTTGGGACTCTAACTGGTGTGGTGGTAACTATGCAGAAAAAATTGCAGAGGACTACGAAATCCGTAAGTATCTCAACAACCGTCTTGCGAAGGCAAGCCTCAGCAAAATCGTTATTGAGAGAACTCTTAAACTCATCACTGTAACCATCCACGCCGCTCGTCCTGGATTTATCATCGGCAAAGGCGGCGACGAGGTCAACAAGCTCAAGGAAGAGCTTAAGAAAGTAACCAAGAAAGATGTCCAGATCAATATCTTCGAGGTGAAAAGACCGGAAGTGGATGCACATATCGTGGCAGACAGCATCGCCCGTCAGATTGAGGGCCGTGTAAGTTACAGACGCGCTATCAAAATGGCGGTAGCCAACACCATGAGAGTGGGCGCAGAAGGTATCAAAGTCCAGATCAGCGGCCGCGTAGGCGGTGCGGAAATGGCTCGCTCGGAAATGTTCAAGGAAGGTCGTACGCCTCTCCATACATTCCGTGCCGATATCGACTACGCACTTGCAGTAGCAAACACCAAGGTAGGTGCACTCGGCATCAAAGTCTGGATTTGCAACGGTGAGAAATACGGCAAGCAGGACCTCACACCTAATGCGGGTGTCGCTGCAAACGCACAGTCTCAGGGTGGCTATGACCGCCGTGGCGGAGAGCGTCGTGAACGTCGTGGCGGCGAGCGCCGCGGTGGCGAGCGTCGTGCACGTCGTAACAATAGCAACGAAGCAAAATAGTTATCTTACAAATATGATTGGGAGAGCGGCTCGGGATTTTCCGTGCCGCTCTTTTATTTGTGTTTCAGAGTTTCGTGTATCCGTTCTGCAAGCGAAATGCCCACTATCTTCGCGACATCCTCCAAAGGAGCGGCGGAAATGCGCGCGACAGAGCCGAAGTGCATGAGCAGGCGCTCTTCAGTCTGTCTTCCGATACCCTTTATGTCGCGCAGGACAGAATGTACCTGCGCCTTGCTGCGCAGATTGCGGTGGAAAGTTATGCCGAAGCGGTGCGCCTCGTCCCTTATCCGCTGGAGCAATTTCAGAGCCTGGGAATTTCTGTCTATGAATAAAGGATAAGAATCCCCTACGCGTATAACCTCTTCCAGTCTCTCCGCAAGCCCTATTACAGTCAGTTTGTCCGTCAATCCGAGTTCGGCAAGAGCCTGATATGCGTAGCCGAGCTGTCCCTTGCCTCCGTCTATTACTATCAGCTGCGGCAGGTCCTCGGGTGCCTCTTCAAGCATACGGGAATAACGCCTGTTCACCACCTCTTTCATCGAAGCATAGTCGTTGGCGCCTATCACAGTCTTTATTTTGAATCTCCTGTAATCCGACTTTGCCGGCTCCGCATTGCGGAACACGACACACGCGGCTACAGGATTGGTGCCCTGTATATTTGAATTGTCGAAACACTCCATGTGCACAGGCAGCTCTTTCATCCCTATTGCCTTGCTCAGCTCCTCCAAAACAGCCTTGTGATACTCGTCGGGGTTTGTGTGCTCGCGCAATTTCAGGGAATTGAATCTGTATTCCCTGGCATTTTTCATGCTCAGGGAGAGCAGCTGGTATTTATCTCCTTTCTGCGGCACCCTGAAAGTAATGCCTTCGATTTCCACATCGGGCTTGAAAGGCACAAGTATTTCCTTGCTCAGAGCTCCGAACTTCTGCTCTATTTCGGCTATGAAAGAACTCAGCACCGAAGCTTCCGCTTCCTCTATATTTGTCTTGAAGCCCAGATTAAGGCTCTGTATTATTGCGCCTCCCCTGATGCGCAGGAAGTTTCCGAAGCCCTCGCTTCCGTCGAAAAGGATAGTGAACACATCGCACTCAATGTCCTTTGCGCTCGTGATTATAGAATGGGAGTAGTGTTTTTCGAGAATCTCCGCCTTCTCTTTGCAATATTGGGCGGATTCAAAATCCAGTTCCTCCGCTGCCTCTTTCATACGCTTGCGATAGCCGCGTACAATCTCTCCCACTCCGCCTTTGAGCAGGGATTCTATCTCCGCGATATATGATCCGTATTCCTCCGTCGAAATCGCCCCGGTACAGCAGCCCTTGCACTTCCCTATGTGAAAATCAAGACATGGACGTATCTTGCCGCGAAGTATGCTTGCGCTGTCTATTTTATAATTGCAGCTCCGCAGGGGATAGGTGCGTGAGAAGAAATCCAGCAACTTGCGTGCGTGCATGACCGAACTGTAAGGACCGTAATAACGCGAACCGTTGTGTACAATGCGGCGGGTGAGGAATACTTTGGGGTAGGGGTCTGCAGTCACGCATATCCATGGATAGGTTTTGGAATCCTTCAAAAGTATATTGTAGCGTGGCTTGTACTGCTTTATGAGATTGTTTTCAAGCAACAAGGCATCCGCCTCGGTGTCCACCACCGAATACTCGATGTCCGCTATCTTTCCGACCAGCACGCGTGTCTTGACATTCAGCCTTTCCGGAGCGACGAAATATTGATGCACACGCTTGAACAGGTCTTTGGCTTTGCCCACATAGATGACATTGCCGCTACTATCATAATAGCGGTAAACACCCGGCTGGTGCGGGAGGAGTTCTATCTTTTCTCGGACAGTCATGACTTGCGACGGTAAATATAGACAAAAAATCAGCCGGCTGAAATATCAACCGGCTATAAAATTGAAAGCGCAGGAAAATTAAGCGTTAAGCTTCTCCGCTACTTTGTCGATTGCATCCTTTACGGTTGCAATTGTGCTTGTTTCCTCATCCGGAATCTTAATGGAGAACACCCTTTCGAACTCCATAAGAAGTTCAACTGTATCGAGCGAATCTGCACCGAGATCATTTGTGAAGTTTGCGTTTTCGGTAACTTCCGATTCTTCAACGCCAAGTTTGTCAACGATGATTTTCTTGACTTGCTTTACGATTTCCTCGTATTCCATGTTTATAATTATTAAAAGTTTATGTTTAAATACACCATAACATCGTGCAAAGTAACGAATTTTTTTTCTAATATGAAACTATTTGGGGCTAAATCTGCTTCCCTCGGCGGCTTAAACCTATCCATATACGCAGCCCGTTGATCGAATTAAGCAGATAAAAGGCATATTTGAGTATGTAAATAGGGGCATAAGAGGAATCCGGACTTGTTCTCATGGTGTTGCTCCACATTATTATCGAGAAAATATTCACCCCTATCCAGAATATCCACTGCTCCATATATGACAAGGACATAAGAATCTGTCCGGCTATATTGCATATAAGCGGCAGCGCGTCCCAGACAACCGTCCAGACTATGCCCGAAGCGGTGTTTGACTTGTCGAAGCGCCCGAGTATGTAATAGCTAAGAACAAGGGCAAGAACGCTTGTTACACTCAAAATTATCCATTGTCTGCGGTTCAGCCTCCTTGCCTTGACCTGCTTTGTCGCAGTGGCGCCGAGTTTGCGCCATTGGAAAAATCCTATGAACTGCATAGGTACGAAATAAAGAAAATGCAGCAGTCCGTTTCCGAGCCCCGAACTGCCGTTGTGCCAGTTCACAAGGCATATTCCTCCGTATATGGAAACATCGAGCAGCCCGAACAGGAAAGTGATGATGCGTGCGTTTGCCGAGGCGACCGAGGCGAGTACTCCCATAAGCGAGCCGAGAGTGGAGAGCAGCAGAAGGGCGTGCCCGCTATCCGAGCTCTTGAGTTTGACAAACGTCATTGCCGCCATGGAAGCCAGCATTGCGGTTATTATGAAGATGTTGAACCATTTGTTGAAACTCTTTTCCCTTAGCATCTTTTGTCGGAATTTGATGCTAAATTACAAAGAAATATTGTATCTTCGCCCCTCTAATCTCAAATAATGGAAAAATTAACTAAAATTCTTTCAACGGTAAAGAGCGTCCGCTTTTGGAACGAACTCATTACAATGACACTCGGCATGATGGTTGCCGCTGCTGCAGTCTATTATTTTTTAGTTCCGAGCAAGCTTATAATCGGCACGATTTCCGGCTTGTCCATAGTCCTTTCCGCTATTTTCGGAGCAATGGGGCTTCCTGTCAAGGTGTCGGTGATAATTCTGGTGATAAATGCCATACTTCTTGTCATGGCTTATTTCCTTATTGACCGTAATTTCGGGATAAAGACAGTCTATACCGCTCTCATACTCGGTCCTTTTACCGACGTTTGGGCGGCAATACTCCCTTACGAGAAGCTCCTTTCTCCGGGGACCTCAAGCGTCATGGGCGACCCTTGGTTCGACCTCCTGTGCTTTGTACTCCTGCTGAGCGCTTCCCAGGCAATACTTTTCCGTATCAATGCCAGCACGGGCGGGCTCGACATCCTTGCGAAGATTGTAAACAAGTATCTGCACTTCGACATCGGCACTTCCGTTTCCATCGCAGGCGCCGTCATCTGCTGCACGGCATTCGCAATAAACCCCTTCCGTATGGTGGTCATAGGGCTTATAGGAACATGGATAAACGGTCTTGTAGTGGATTATTTCACCGCCTCTCTCAACAGGAGGAAGAGGGTCTGCATCATTTCCGAAGAGCCTGAACTCATACGCGACTTCATTGTCAGGAAAATCGTCAGAACCTGCTCTCTTTATGAAGTGACGGGCGGCTATTCAAACAAGAAAGAAGTGGAAATACAATCTCTTCTGACCAATGACGAGTTCTCGGACCTTATGGCTTTCATCAAGGAGAAAAAGATACACTCTTTCATCACTGCAGGCAATGTCAGCGAAGTCTACGGTCTGTGGTTCTGCAAAGACGAGCAGAAAAAGATAAAGAAAATGGGAAAGGACTGCTGAGCAGTCTTTCTACTGCTTCTTAGGCAGGGCATAGATTATTCTTACGAATGGTCTATGCTCTTTGCTTTCGGGACCGCACAGAGTGGCTTTATAGAATCTGTCCTTGTCGAGGGAGACGCTCTCCTTTTTAGTGGTTTTTGACTGCCCCGAATACATCCTTGCCGCCATCATATAACTATAGTAGTTGCTGTAGTAATCTCCGTAGCCATAGCCCCCATAGCCTCCGTAACCTCCGTAACCGCCCATTCCATAACCTCCGTATCCTCCGTACATCATATTATTGTAGTAGTTGGAGTATGCCAGAGACCTGTAATAGTCCTGGTCGCGGTTGGAACTTGAAGAGCTCTTGCTCTCTTTTACCTCGGTGGCAAGTGTGGTGAAGTATATGTCGTAACTTGAAATGTCCTTTTCGGAAGCCTTTGTAAGCATCTGCTGCACATGGAAAGTTATGTCGGGAGCGTATTTCCCCACAGACCTGTTTATCTTGCCCGGGTCTTCACTCTGGGAAGAGGAGTTGGTGAGATTTGAATACACCACAGTCTTTTTCTTTGTGGTGGTTCTCGTACAAGGGCTTATATAGCGTGGATAATTGTCGAGCTCCTTGTAGTCGGCAGGGAACTCGAACGGCATGATTATGCTTGCCTTGTTCACTATGGCGTTCTGTATATCCTTTTCTGTGCCTCCGTTTTTCGCAATATCCTTAAGCAGGGCATCGCGTATCTGGTATGCGGGGATAGACGGCATGATGCCTGCGCCGCCCTCTACATAGATTTTTTCCTTGGCTTTACCTGCAAGTGCCTGGGTCTCGTGGGTTGCGATGTTCTGGCAATATTGAGGGAAAGATGAGGATGAGCCCATTTTTTTAATGAGTGAATCCATTTTGTACAGATCGAGGGCGCTGTAATAGAAGAAGAAGCTTGTGTCTTTCCTGACTCCCTTATATTCAGAATTGAAGCTAAGACGTGCGTAATTCCCCTTGAGATAGTAGCGCGAGAAGTCGTAGTCGAGTTGCAGCCTGAAAAGGTTGATTCGCCCTCCTTCCGCTCCCACCGGTTTCTCGCTTTCAAGATATATGCCCGGGAATTTCTTCAGATAAGTCTTGATGTTTTTCAGGTCTTCCTGTCTTATGCCCATGTATTTCTCCCCGAATGCCTTGCTGAAATTGAAGGAGAGGGAGTCGTTCCCGCTATATACTGGTATTCCGTCGGAAATTGTTTCCGCTTCGTGGTCTATACTTGCCAGCACATCGTATTTGAGAGTGTCTATAGGGTGGCTGAGCTCGTGGACATATATGTTCTGAAGTATGCTCTTCTCATTTTCTTTCGCAACCGAGAGCGTGTCCCTCTTGATTGCGAAATGGAATCTCCGGAATTGCGGATTTTTACCGAAGTCCATGGTGTCGAGCAAAGGTATAAGAGTGATTGCGCTGCTTCTTGTCGTCAGACCGTACTCTTTTTCGCGCAGGGCGCCTATCACTATTCTGTCGTTGGAATAGCCTGTAAGGCTGTCTAAATATTGCAGTTTTATGTCTGAAAGGGGAATGTCGACCCTGTATATGTCGTACATTTCGTCTGCGGGGATAAGATTCGCCCCCAACTCATAATTCTGTTCTATACAGCTTTCCATACTTGTCAGCATGGCGAGGCCCAGCAAAAAATAAGCGGCTTTGCGTTGAAAATGAAAGTTCATTATCTTCTTAGAGTTGATCGTAAAAATTGTTGTAATCGTCTATGTAACTGCCGCTCTCCATAGCCTCCTTGTCGTAATTGAGAAGGGGGGTGTGCAGACACTTACAATAGCCTTTCACCTCCTGATTGACATCTGCGGAGCCGTAGATGATTCCGTCAGAGAAGCGTGCAGCAATTTTCGCAAGATTTATGCCAGTTGGTCTGGCGAGTATTGAAATGTCGCTCTCGCTTATATCCCCCATTTTCAGTTCGTCCTTGAAATTGGCACTGAAACTTTCTGTGGGAGTGTCTCCGTAGAGCGAAAGCACGATTTTGCTTGAAGAGAAAATCGGATCGTCCTGATATACCTTTTTCAAATAAATCGGGAGCACGTGGGAAATCCAGCCGTGGCAGTGTATTATATCCGGAGCCCAGCGCAGTTTCTTCACAGTCTCGAGCACCCCGCGAGCATAGAAAATCGCTCTCTCTCCGTTGTCCTCGAAGAATCTGCCCTCATCGTCGGCATACAGCTGCTTGCGTCTGAAATAATCCTCGTTGTCGATAAAGTACACCTGAAGCCTTGCCGCGGAGATGGATGCCACTTTGATTATAAGGGGACGGTCCACATCATTTATTATGAGATTCATTCCCGAGAGCCTTATCACTTCGTGCAACTGGTTTTTGCGTTCATTGATGCACCCATATCGCGGCATGAACGAGCGTATTTCTTTTTTCTTGTCCTGAATGCCTTGCGGCAGGTTTCTGGCAATATCTGCCACCGGTCCTTCCGGGAGGTACGGAAACATCTCGGAATTCACGAACAATACTTTTTTGACAGAATCTCCCATGTTATAAAATATTTTATACGCTTGGCTAACAAAGGTAATAATTTTTTTTCAAATATCGATAATTGGGGCTATCTTTGAAGCCAAATCCGCTTTTATCGAATATGCGCAGCAATGAAAAAAAGGTAATGAGTCGCAGGATACTCAATTCTTATCTCTCTTCCGTGATAAGCATAAGTCTTGTGCTCCTGCTGGTTGGTTTGGCTTCGCTGTTGCTTGTGAGCGCGGGGAGCGTTTCGGAATATTTCAAACGCAATCTCAAAGTTTCCGTAGTTATGAAAGCCTCCGTAGGCGAAGGGCAGGCAATGAAAGTCTTGCACCGCATCTCCGATATGAATTGCGTGGAGAATACAGTCTATATCTCAAAGGCCCAGGGCACACGCGAGATGGAAGAACTGCTCGGCAGGGATTTTCTGAGCGTATTCGAAGGCTCTCCCATTCCCGCGTCCATAGATGTCACCCTCCGCTCCGAATATGTGGAGCCGGACAGCCTCGCGCTATTCAAGTCCGAGCTGCAAAAATTCAGTGAAGTGGATGATGTAGTATACAGGGAGTCGCTGATTGAAGCTCTCACTTCCAATCTCGCCAAAATTTCAATGGTCCTGGGGACGCTTATAGTCCTGCTTCTCTTCATATCTTTTGTGCTTATTAACAATACGGTGCGCCTCGGAGTCTATGCGAAGCGTTTTACGATACACACAATGAAGCTTGTGGGGGCGACAAAGGGCTTCATCAGGGCGCCTTTCCTCTGGCAGGCAGTCTTTCAGGGGCTCTTCTCCGCCATTATTGCGATAAGTTTCCTGCTTGCGGGACTTTTTGTACTTAAAACGGAGTTTTCACAGCTCTTCGGCGTGCTTTCAAGAGAGCAGCTGGGAATTGTGATAGGGACGGTGGTGCTCAGCGGAGTACTTATCTGCCTTGTCAGCACATACTTTATAGTCGGGAGCTTGGTTTCTCTCCCTAAGGACGAATTATATTATTGATATGGGTAATTTTGCAATAACCCGTAAGGGAATTAAAATTATGCTTCTGGGGGTGCTTGTAATCATCGCCGGTCTGGTTCTCCTGACAGGCGGCGGGAGCGATGATCCTCAGGTGTTCAACTATGCAATGTTTGACTTCCGCAGACTTGTTGCGGCTCCTCTCGTAATTGTGGCGGGGCTCGTGGTCGTGGGAGTTGCCATTATGAAAAAAGACAAGTGAAATGACCTGGCTTGAAGCTATTATACTCGGTATTGTCCAGGGACTTACGGAATTTCTGCCGGTGAGCAGCAGCGGTCATCTCACAATAGGACGCGCCCTGCTCGGCGTGGAGGCTTCGGGAGATCTTGTTTTTGAAGTCGCCGTGCACGCCGCCACTGTCCTTGCCACCATAATTGTTTTCAGAAAATCCATTTTCAGTCTTCTTAAAGGATTTTTCAAATTCAGGAATAACGACGAGACTGACTATATACTCAAAATCTGCGTCTCCATGATTCCCGTCTTTGTGGTCGGGGTGTTTTTCAAGGATGCGGTGGAAGTGCTTTTCACCTCAATGACGCTTGTCGGGCTTGCGCTTTTACTTACCTCGCTTCTGCTTTATTTTTCGGACAAAGCCGCGACGCTGCGCGCAGACTCTTGCGAGACCAAGATATCCCGCAACGGAATATCCTACCTTCAGGCTTTCATCGTCGGCATCGCCCAGGCATTTGCGGTCGTCCCCGGACTTTCCCGTTCCGGCACTACAATTGCCACCGGCTTGCTTTGCGGGGTTAAACGCGAAGTGATGGCGCAGTTCTCCTTTCTGATGGTGATAGTCCCTATACTCGGCGAAGCCTTTCTAAATGTGGCGGGGGGAGATTTTTCGCAATCCTCGATAGGCGCCGTCCCGCTTGTCTGCGGCTTTGTTTCCGCCTTCGTTTCAGGTCTTTTCGCCTGCAAGCTTATGATAGCCCTTGTGAAAAAAGCGAAGCTCAAATGGTTTGCCCTCTATTGCGCGCTCATAGGACTTGCTGTAATAATTTCCCAGTTGGTATGAATGAACGCAAACTCGTATATTTTGCCTCCGACGTCCATCTCGGACTTGAGGTAAACGGTCCCGAAGCGCGGGAAAGACGCTTCATAGACTTTCTCAAGCGTATAAATGCCCCGGAAACACGCGCGCTCTATCTTCTCGGTGATGTCTGGGATTTCTGGTACGAATACCGCGATGTCATACCCAAAGACGGAGTACGCACTATCGCCGCTCTTGCCGAACTCGTGGAGGCAGGCATAGAAGTATATTTTTTCCCCGGCAACCACGACCTCTGGACCTTCGGTTTTCTGGAGACTTTCGGCATAAAAGTAATACGCAGGCAGCCGGTTGTAGCAAATATTGGAGGCAGGGATTTCTGCCTCGCGCACGGAGACGGTCTGGGACTCGGGCTTTGCTGGTACAATGTTATGAACGCCCTATTCAAGTGCAGGCTCGTCCAATGGCTTTTCAGCCTTCTGCACCCTTGGATTGCCTATCGCATAGGCAGGGGCTGGTCGCAGAACAAGCGTATGTCGCGCGGCCTGAAATACCGCTTTGCAGGAACGCGCGAGCCTCTGTACAGATTTTCCGAGAGCTATGCGAAAAGACATCATGTGGACTATTTCATTTACGGACATCTCCACACGAAAGTGGACACCGTGCTCCACGGAGGACAGCACCTTATTGTGCTTGATTCGTGGATTAGCGGCGGCGCCCCTTATGCTTGCTTCGACGGAGAGACTTTGACGGTTTTTTAGGACGTCCGTCGGTCGCCGCCTTTGTATCTGGGCTTATGGTCCTGTCCGGATATTCCCCGAAGACCTGCATATACAATTCATCGAAAGATCCGTCTTCCCAAGCCATTACGAGTTCCTCCGTGGGCGCGTCTATCCCCGTCGGGTCGTAATGCGCTTTCAGGTCCTGATTGAAGAGTTTGCCTACTCCATTCCAGAACCAAGCGGAAAGCCCTCCCCTGTAATATTTCACAAGTTCATAGGAACTTTTCCCTATTTCCCTGTCCACGAGACGGCACAGCAACTGTCCCTGGGAAATCGTCATCTTGCGTATGATAGGCTCGAAAATTTTGAGCAGATCCATTTGCAGCCCGTCCATATAGGCGTTTTTCTCCGCGCTTGTGAAATTGTTCGCAGCCAGAGTGCTGTCCACCCCGTTCACGACACTGCGTGCGGAGCGCGTGTAGGGATACACCTTGTTGAAGTTGTACACCAGACGATAATACTGACGCCATCCTTTCTGACCTTTGCGTATGCGGTAGGCAAATACGCGCGAGGGGACTATGTCATCCACAAGCACCGTATCCCCTTTCTCATCGACCACATAGTGCATAGTCTCCTTTTTCTCTATATTCTGCGCAAAAGCCGCCGTGCCCTGGAAGATTATCCCAAGGCAGGCCAAGGCTATTTTTGCTGCAAGTTTCATTTTTGAACTGCAAATTTACAACTTTCTTGCCATTGTCAAAGCCAAAAGACAAGCCCCAGGTCTCCTCCGCCTTGTCATCCTGCTTCCGTCCGCTCCTTTTCTCTTGCCTGTGCACAAAGGACAGGAAACGAGCTAAAATACACACTTTTTGAGGCGGAAAGGCAGAGAAAAGCCGTCACTCGAGCCGGAGCCGGAGTAAGGGACACCCTCCCGGGGGACTCCACTTCGCTTCGCTGCGTTCCGGCCCCTCCCATTGTCTCCTGCGTCCCCGCTACCGCGGGAACTTGTATCCAACGGGCCCCTCCCCCTGCCCTTGTGCGGGGGTGCACAAGCCCCCGGGAGGGTGTCCCTTACTCCGACTTGGAAACAAAAGGACAGCTACGAAGAGCTGCCCTTATTCGTAATAAATTGAATGGAACTGAATGTTATTGAAATATGCAGGAAAATGCGGAAACTTTCATATAGTACTGCCATTTTCTTTTAAAACAATGTTCTGAATTTTCGGAAAAATATGACTCTCTCGACAATTATGAATACGATTAAGAGAGATAGCACCTGAAATAATAAATCAGGAAGAATGCCGCTAAAAATACAAAGAATGATATGATTAAGAAAAACAGACCTTTCTGTTTCAAATAAAACCCCAGCATCATCAAAGCTATATCAGAACATAATGTAAGATAATGTTTGCGTTTTGATATGTTTTTGAGAATTAAGGAAGGTATCAGACTGAATAATATCAACCCGATAAATGATGTATAAAGAATAACATCCATTTTTAATAAAACTTAAAACAATTCTCCTATACCAATAGCAAATCCTGCAAAGGCAGATGCTCCCAATGCTGGACCGAGGGCAGATCTTCCCGGATAGTTTTGGCTATGGCAATATCTTCATCGTACTGATAATAAGCCTGCTTGCTTACGCCAACCGGCTCGCAGAGTTCCGCTATCGGATTGTC
>CAUUCY010000058.1:0-11878 GCA_963543835.1 uncultured Bacteroidales bacterium | reverse complement strand
AAAGTCTGCCAAAAATAACTAAATTTGCGAAAATCATTAAGGTATGAGAAATTTATTCACATCTGTTCTTGCCCTTTTTATAGGACTTGTATCTTATGCTTCAGAGCCTTCTGTGCACTTCAATTCCAACGGAACTCTCAAAATCGCCCAGTTTACGGACACACACCTTTGTTTTGAGGAAAAGACCGAGCAAGACAAGACGCTTGCCAGGATAAAGTATATAGTAACTGTCGAAAAGCCGGATTTACTTGTATTCACGGGAGATATAGTGGTCGCTCCGCCGGCAAAGCCCATGTGGGAAAAACTTACAGCGACACTGGATTCTTATAAAATCCCCTATATCGTAGTCCTTGGCAATCATGATGCGGAAGCAGGTATCCCGCGCAGCGAAATTGCCCGTCTGGTGACTTCAGGCAAATTCAATCTTAATGCCATAGACGGGAAAGGGGAACTTGCGGATATGGATTTCCCCGTTTATTTCAACGGCTCTGTCGCCTCGCATATTTTTGCTCTCGACTCGCACGACTACAGCCCTATCAAATCCGTGCCGGGATATGCCTGGTTTACGCCCGAACAGGTGGATTGGATGAGAGAGAGGGGAAAGGCTGCGGCTGTCCCGTCCCTTGCTTTCTTCCACATCCCTCTTTGCGAATACGCTTCCGAGCTGGAGAGCCTGTATTCTCCTTCTTTTGGAATAAACGGAGAAAAACCTTGCGTGGGCGCTCTGAATACGGGTATGTTTGCCGCAATGGTGGAGGGGGGAAGCGTGATAGGCGCTTTCTGCGGTCACGACCACGATAACGACTATATTATCCTGCGTAAGGGAATCGCCCTCGCTTACGGGCGTTATAGCGGCGATGATACTGTCTATAACAACCTAAGGCACGGTGTACGTATCATTTCTCTGGAAGCGGGCAAGGCGGAGTTCACTACCTGGATCCGCGATGATGACGGGCTCGTGCGCTACAAATGCCATTACACCCGCGCAGGTCTGGAGCCAGTGCAATAAATTCTTATTCGGACCCGGCTGTGCCCATGCGGCACAGGTTTTTTGACCATTCAAAGCTTTTGCCTGCTGAGAAACAGAGGCAAAATGCCGCGTATTTCCCCGTATCTTAAAAGATTGTCTTCTCCTCGGGATAGTCAGCGGCGGGATAATTATGTGCCTGAGTTAGAAAATGCCGAAAAGTGCGCTTCCCGAGCCGGACATTGAAGCATAAACTGCTCCCTCCGAATACAGTTTTTCTTTAATGGCGGCGAGTCGGGGGTGCGCGGCGAAGACGCTTTTTTCAAAATCATTCACCAAAAGCCCCTTCCACTCCTGTACAGGTCTTTTAAGAACCTCAAAAATACTTGTTTCCGGGACTCCGGGGACTATGCCGGAATAGGCTTCGCGAGTGGAAACAGAAATGTTATCGGGAACGACTACGCGTATTTCACGACCGCAAAAATCAATAGAATAAGGCTCAAGTATTTCCCCTCTGCCTTTGCCTTTCATGGGTTTGTTGTAGATAAAGAATGCGCAGTCCGAGCCGAGCCTTGCTGCAAGCCCTGCAAGAGTGTCATCGGACAGGGCGAGCCCGAAAATTTCCGACATCATCCTCAAAGCGAATGCCGCATCCGCCGAGCCTCCCCCCAGACCTGCTCCTACAGGCGAGCCTTTCGTCAATCTGATATGCACAGTTCCTATGCCGTATTCCGAAGCCAGCAGACGCCATGCTTTGGCTGTCAAATCCGATTCCGGCTCCCAGGACCCTCCCTTTATTTCTATACGGAAGCTGTCCGACTTCTCTATTTCCAGAGTATCGTGGAGTCCGAAATATGGCACAAAAACGGTCTCTATTTCGTGATAACCGTCTTCCCGATGCCTCAGCACCGAGAGCCCGAGATTTATTTTGACATTCGGATAGCTTAGCATCGTCAAATTATGCTTCTTACTGCTTTCGCTACAGTTTGTGCAATTTCTTCCCTGAGTGACACGTCAGAGATTTTCGAGACCACAGGCGCGAGGAATGAAATCATCTGCAGGGCTTTGGCTTCGTCTTCCGGAATCCCTCTGGTGCGCATGTAGAACTGCTCTTCGGCATTCAGAAAGCCCGTAGTAGCCCCGTGCGAGCACTCCACGTCGTCGGAATAGATTTCCAATTGCGGAGAAGAAGAGACCATGGCGCTGTCATTCATGAGAATATTGTGATTCTCCTGAAAAGCCTTGATTCCGCATATCCCCTCGTGCACCACTATTCTTCCGTTAAATTCGCTGCGCGCGCAGCCCCCGGCTATACCGTTGATAAGCTGGTATGAATGAGTATGCGATGCGTTGTGGTGCAGGTCTATATTGAAAGACACTTTTTCGCTGCCTCCGCAAATGAAAAAGCCGTCCAGTTCCACATCCGCGCCCTCTCCGTTGAGATCCACTCTGACAGGCACTTGTGCGCTCACTCCCGGCAACACGACAAAAACCAGCCGCTCCCGCGCTCCGGCTTCGATTACAAGCCGCTCAGGCACGGTGTCACGCCCTATAAAATAAACTTTCTCCATTATTCAAAGCCCTCGTAGCCCTCGTTTTCAATCTTTTCAATCAGCTCGCATCCCGCAGTCTTCGCTACGCGCCCGTCTTTCAGTATATGCACCACATCAGGCTTTATGTAGTCGAGAAGGCGCTTGTAGTGGGTTATTATAATAGCAGACTTTTCGGGTGAGCGCAGTGCATTTACTCCCTCTGCGACAATGCGCAGCGCATCTATGTCCAGACCGCTGTCCGTCTCGTCCAATATGGAGAATACGGGGTCGAGCATTGCCATCTGGAAGATTTCTCCGCGTTTTTTTTCTCCTCCGGAGAACCCCACATTCACTTCACGCTTCGCAAATTCGGATTTCATCTGCACGAAAGCCATTTTCTCTTTGAGCAGCTTGATGAATTCCGCAGGCTTGAGTTCCTCAAGACCATTTGCCTTGCGCCTGGCGTTTATGGCAGTTTTTATGAAATTGGTTATCGACACTCCGGGTATTTCTATAGGGTATTGGAAAGACATGAACATACCCGCCCAGGCGCGCTCTTCCGCTTTCATCGCGAGGAGGTCGCGTCCGGCGAATTTTATGCTGCCAGAACTTACAATATAATCTGGTTTGCCTGTAAGGACCGCTCCGAGCGTGCTTTTTCCTGCACCGTTAGGACCCATCAAGGCGTGTATCTCGCCGCGGCGTATTGTAAGGTCTATGCCTTTCAGTATTTCCTTGCCTGCAATGCCGGCATGGAGATCTTTTATTTCCAGTAATATATCGTTTGCCATAACTATTTATTGTCTTTATTGTAAAGTTTCCACCAAGTGAACAGGGACCATACTCCGTTTATCAGATAAAGTCCGCATACTATAGGCATGAAAATATTTCCTACGGATATGTGAAGCACAATCTGCGCTATGTTCACGACTATCCATGCCGGCCAGCAGTCCCATTTTTTGAGAGCGGACAGCAGCTGCGCGTACAGTATAAGCACCGTTACGCCTGTATCCAAATAAGGATGAGGGTCGTCGGGGAATATATAATCGAGCATCCATCCCCAAAGGAATGAAAGCAGCAGAACTGCCAGAATCCCGAATACACGCCAGGCTGGGGTAAGTTGGGTTACCTTGAGCATACTCTTGTCGTCTGCGCTTGCCTCTTCTTTTTGGGGGTGAGTCCAGCGATAGTGCCCTATTATGTTGATCGTGAGCGAAATCGGTTGCAGGAAGAGAGACGCGTAAAGATTTTTGTTCCAGAAAAGCAGGAAAAGGGCGGCCGTATAGAGGTAGCCTACCCAAAAGTTATATTTGGAATTTCTCCCGGCAAGGAACACGCAGGCCAGGCCGAGGACAGACGTTATTAAGTCTGTCAGTAGCACTGGCATGCCCTCTCCCAGAGTAAACAAAGTATAATTTATCCAGTCCATACTGCTATCCTACAGAGCCTTCAAGTGATATTTGAAGCAGTTTTTGTGCTTCTATCGCAAATTCCATAGGCAGGTGTGACAGCACCTCCTTGGCGTAACCGCCGACGATGAGCCCCACCGCGTCTTCCTGTTCTATCCCCCTTTGGGCGCAGTAGAACAATTGGTCTTCGCTGATTTTCGATGTCGTAGCCTCGTGCTCCACTATTGCCGTAGGGTTTGAATTTATTATCACAGGGAAAGTATGCGCTCCGCATTTCCCGCCTATAAGCATCGAGTCGCATTGGCTGAAATTCCGGGCGTTTGCCGCATCCTTGTTTATTCGCACCAAGCCTCTGTAGCTATTCTGGCTGTTGCCCGCCGAAATGCCTTTGCTCACTATACGGCTGCGGGTATTGCGGCCCGTGTGTATCATTTTAGTGCCCGTGTCCGCCTGCTGGAAATTGTTGGTCACTGCTACGCTGTAGAACTCCGAAGAGGAATTGTCCCCCATTAGAATGGTGCTCGGGTATTTCCATGTAATCGCCGAGCCCGTTTCTACCTGTGTCCAGCTCAAATGGCTGCCCTCGCCCCTGCACAGGCCGCGTTTTGTCACGAGATTGAGTATCCCCCCCTTGCCTTCGGCATCGCCGGGATACCAGTTCTGCACAGTGCTGTATTTCACGTCCGCATGGGCTTCCACTATAATCTCGACCACGGCTGCGTGCAACTGGTTCTCATCGCGCATAGGGGCGGTGCAACCCTCCATATAGCTGAGCTGCGAGCCCTCGTCGGCGACAATGAGCGTACGCTCGAATTGTCCCGTTCCCGATGCGTTTATGCGGAAATAACTGCTCAAATCCATAGGGCATTTCACCCCTTTCGGGATGTAACAGAATGAGCCGTCCGAGAACACCGCACTGTTCAGCGCGGCGTAGAAGTTATCGCCTGGCGGCACCACGCTTGCAAGATATTTGCGCACGAGCTCGGGATACTCCTTTACGGCTTCGGAGAAAGAGCAGAAAATTATTCCCTTCTCTGCGAGTGTTTTGCGGAAAGTCGTGGTCACGCTCACGCTGTCGAATACCGCATCGAATGCAACGGAAGACTTCCCCCTTGCAAGAGCCTCGCGTTCTTTCAGAGGTATGCCGAGCTTCTCGAAAGTCTCCATAAGGGCAGGGTCTATCTCTCCCGTGTCGCTTTTCTTTTTCGGGGCGGCGTAATATATTATGTCCTGAAAATCAATTTCGGGAAGATTCAGATGCCCCCAGGTCGGAGGCGTCATCTTAAGCCATTTCCTGAAAGCATCAATACGGAAATCAAGCAGCCATGCAGGCTCGCCCTTTATCTTTGAGATAGTGCGTACAATCTCCTCGTTGAGACCTTTGGGTACGAACTCCTGCTCAACTTCGGTTACAAAACCTTCCTTATATTGTTGTCCTGTGAATTCTTCTATCAGAATCTTTTCTTCTTTTGCGTCCATATAGGCTGCAAATATAATTATTTGCACTTGTGATTGCAAAAATCGAACCCGATTAAGAAGACAGACGTATATTCGCAAACATATACCATTACGGGCGGAAGCGAAATCCCGTCATCCCAACAGATCGGGAAATGACGGGATTTTTGAACAGTTATCGGGTGTGTCTATTCTTTTACGCAGCGTATGGCGTAACCTGACCTTACATAATTATCCACATGGTCGCATTGAAGTGCTGTACCATAGAAGCCCCAAGCATGATCCCTGTCAACACCTGTACTTGTCCAATAATAAGGATATCCTGGATTGCCATATTCAAAATCTCTTCGACAATTGCCGAGGAATCCTACTCCAGGTAGACTCCAGCCGGAGGAGCGTATTTTTTCCATCTCATCTTTACTTGGTACTTTCCATCCTGCAGGGCAGGGATCGTAGATGGTCTTCCCGTCAATCCACCACATCCCGGAATTGTATTCTTCTTCAGTCTGCCAATAACGCCTATTCCATCCCTTTGGATAGGTGGTAGGATGGGCAATGCTGTGAGCAACGGTCATTCCGCTTGAGTCAAAATCCTCTATGCTGAAAGCGACTATCCTGTAAGGATAATATTCTGTCGGTTTGTAAGTTGCGCCCAAACAACTTGGGAAAGGGTCTTTGCGTCCCCATTCATACGCGAATCCGTGGTATTTACCTCCTGTTCCTAATGCACCAAGGTTGCGATCCATTTCGGTGACACCTTGGTGTGTTCTGCTTTCCGGTACTTCCGTAGCCCAGATAAGCCAGCTCCAGAGGACTTTTCCTAATGCGTCATAAATAGCAACGTAAGCATCTCCGGACAAAAACACGTCGGGTGTAGAGAAATAGACATAATCGTCGGCATAATTGATACAATAGTCTGTTCCATTGTATTTTATGGCTTTACCCTCGTGATAGGGCTCGTGCTTGAGTTCCCATAAAACCTTGACGCCTCGGATGTTTGCGGGATCTATGGTCGTAGCCGTTGTTCCCGTGATCGGATCCACTCCGCCGTTGCCTTTTACCGTAGCTTTGAACTTGTATATTCCGGCACTATGTACCATATAGGTATTAGCCGTGCCGGACTTGCTCAAGTCGGTGGCTAAAGACAGTGTGATATCGGTAATCTTGCTGCGATTCACGGTAATGGTGTGTTTCGCGGTGCGTGTATGTGTAATGCCGTCCGTAGTAGTGACTGAAATGACAAGATTTGAGTAATTGTTTGCCGGGACTGCTATGTGGAATGGTTTGGCTGGTCCGCTAATGTCCACGCCGCCTTCACCGCAATCGAGCGTCAATCCTGCATTACCTGTCACAGCTGCGACATAAGCATCGCTCACAAGCGTGGTTGCATTGATGATGGGACCGCTCATCCCTTGGTCTGCTCTAAGGCTGATAGAACGCACTTTTTTACCGCTCAGAGGTATTCCTATATTCAAGCGGATGATACCGCAGATGTTCTTGAATGCCAGAGAATTCGTACTACTCTCTGCATACATTGGCGAGTGGTTGATATTCCCCTCTCTGTATAATTGTTCTGCGGGGAGTTCAACTTTATCTCCCTTGTATAGCGATTGGGGATACCAGGCCTTGTAAGAAGGCACTGTAGCAACGGAGCCGGAGTTTAAAATGAAATCAGCCTGTGTTGTCGTACTTGTTGTACTATAAACACCTACATTCGGTGTATCTGCCCCGTCCACAATTGTAATCAAGTCTCCATTGCTCCAGAAAACATCGTAATTTCCTGCATTTTCATTCAGGGATGTTTTTGTTGTCGATTCTTCTGTAGTCGCGGTAAAAACAACGTATGCTGTTTCTTTTTTCCCGGACTCATTGAAGTTGAGTTCCCTTTGGCAGGCAGCCAAAGCAAGCATTGCAGCAAAGATGATGATTCTTTTCATGATTAGTTCCTCCCTAATTAAAATCACCTTCTCCGTAAATGTCTCCGGTCTCGAACTGTTCCGTTTCACCGGAATTGCAAAGAACCCCTTCATTAGCCAACTCAAGCATTTGTATTGAGGGCTCTTCGTAAAACTGTTTTTTCATACCTTTCATAGTTGTTAAGTCTTTTAATATGATATGTATAATACAATCTTGCAGTGCCGGTACTGCACTACAGGCACAAAGTTATATATTTTTTTTAATATAATGCGGTGCCCCCAAAAAACTTGGACTTAACGCGAAATGAGTATGGAAAAGTTTAAGTGTGCTGTAAGCAATAAGGCGAAAGGGCAATTGAGTCCGGTATCATAATGCAAACAGTTGCATACCCAAGGCCGTGACCGGCTTTCTTGAGAAGTTGCAGGCAAAGGTCTATGACACGATGATCAATGTGGCGAGGAGACGTTCAACATTCCCATAAGAAAAATCTAGCACCAAACGTTAAGTCTGCTACGCGAGGAATGTCCAGAATATGGGATGGACACTCTCTGCGGGCTGTTTGGTTACAGCAGTCAATCCTATTACAAATGGGACAATCAGGAGTTCGCCGCCGACGCAATGGAGTCACTCATCGTGGAGAAAGTGGTCGTCTCGCTCAATGACCTGACGCTCCCGTTGCGTGAGGGCATCCGCCACGTGCAGGCGTGGAAGTTGTCGGAACTGGTGTAAAAAAACGGCATTTGCGACTACATCATCTTCACGGTAACATAGGCGAGTGCTACCATCGTATGGGAACCCCAAGCAGGCGTTGCACTATTTGGAGCGAGAGCGGACTCAAAAACGGTGGATTTGACAGAAAGGCATAGAAAAGTCGCTCGCGGGAACAATAAAGGCTGAGTTTGTGCCCAAATGACGAAAAATACTGTTTTATGGAACAGGGGAAGAGATTTTTGTTCCCGAGCCAGGGCATAAAAAAAGAGCCGCAGAATGCAACTCGTCTTTCTTGTAGCGGGGGGGGGGCACGATCCCCCGACCTCCGGATTATGAATCCGACGCTCTAACCAGCTGAGCTACCCCGCCAAAGTAAATTATAAGGGGTCAAGCCCCTCTAAATCATAGACCACCAAGCGTTTTGCTTTCGATAAACACCGCTCCCGGCCGGTCGCCACTTGATAATATCAAAATAACTATCAAAGTGTTTAGTTGAGATAGAAGGATTCGAACCCTCACTGACAGAGCCAGAATCTGTAGTGCTACCATTACACCATATCTCAATGAGTATCTCTGCTACCGCAGAATAGGACCGCAAAGATACAAAGTTTTTGTGGAGTTGCAAAAAAATACAAAAAATCTTTTAATTTTTTCCGACCAGCGCTACGGCATAGGCGGAACAGCCCTCCTCTCTGCCCTCGAAGCCGAGTCTTTCCGTTGTCGTAGCCTTTACGGATATTCTGTCTGCGGGAATCCCCATGACCTTTGCCAGGCATTCTCTCATCTCCTGTATGTATGGACCGATTTTAGGAGCTTGAAGAGCTATGGTTATATCGACATTGACGACAGCGTAGCCCTCACGGGCGATCAATTCCGTCACCCTCCCGAGCAATATTTTGCTGTCTATCCCTTTGAACTCATCGGATTTGTCGGGGAAATGCCTGCCTATATCTCCGAGTGCGAGAGCGCCGAGCAGGGCATCGCAAAGGGCGTGTATCGCCACATCTCCGTCGGAATGCGCCACAAAGCCTTTCGGGCTGTCAATCCTGACACCGCATAACCACATGGGCAAGCCCTCCTGCAAGCTGTGCACATCATATCCGTTACCAATTCTTATATCCATAATCACAACAATAATTTTCCTACATTATAAACTATAAACGCCACAAGCCACGCCAAAACCATGGACTGCACAACGCTGAATGCCGCCCATCTTCCCCCGACTTCGCGCCTTAGCGCCGCAATTGTCGCCACGCACGGGAAATACAGCAGGACGAAAAGCAGAAAGGCAAGCGCGACAGCCCCGTTCATCCCCGCACCCTGAGTCATTGCAGCGGCGAGCGAATCCTCATCCTCCGTGTGGTAGAGTATTCCCATAGTGCTGACTATGGCTTCCTTTGCAGGCAGACCCGTCAGCAGGCACACATTCATCCTCCAGTCGAACCCGAGAGGCTGCATCACCGGTTCCATCCCCCGTCCCACCATTGCGAGATAGGATTCCTCTTTCATCGTGCCGTTCTGTGTCTTGTCGGCAGGGAAGTACTCCAAAGCCCAAATTATAACGGAAGAAGCGAGTATAACCGTAGTTATTTTCTGTAAATAATCATAAGTTCTCTCCCAAATATGCGACCAGGTGTTGCGCCAGGTCGGTCCGCGGAATGCCGGAAGTTCGGACACGCTGTCCGCTTCCCCGTCCCTGCGGAATGCTTTGGTATGCTTCATTATGAAAGCGAAAACTATGGAAAGCAGCACTCCCACAAGATAGAGGGAAATCATCACAAGCCCTCGGTGAGTAGGGAAGAAAGCCCCTATAAAGAGCATATACACGGGAAGGCGTGCGGAACATGACATGAAAGGAATCATCAGCATCGTGAGCGTGCGGTCCTTCTTGTCGTCAATCGAGCGCGCCGCCATTATTGCAGGCACATTGCAGCCGAAACCTATGAGCATAGGTACGAAAGAATTGCCGTGAAGCCCTATTTTGTGCATTATCTTGTCCATGAGGAAAGCCGCGCGCGCCATATATCCCGAATCCTCCAGAATGCTGAGGAAGAAGAAAAGTATCATTATGTTCGGGACAAATGAAATCACTGTCCCGCAGCCTTGCAGTACTCCGTCAAGCAGCATGCTCGTAAGCCAGCCTGACGGCATTATGCCATGCAGATATTCAGAAAGCAGCTCTATGCCATTTTCTATCCAGCCCTGGGGATATGCTCCTATGAAAAAAGTGGCTTCAAAGACTAAGAAAAGCACTACTACAAGAAGAGGGAGCCCTATCCAGCGGTTTGTCAGCACTGAATCAATGCGCTGCAAAAGTGTATGGTCCGATTTGTCTTTTCCGTGTCGCAGGGTTTCCTGAAGGGCTCCGTGGATATAACCGTGACGCGCCTCTCGTATCAGCTGCTCCGCAGGTACTTTAAATTCAAGCGACAGCCTCTCCGATTCCGCGGCAGCTGTTTCTACAAGCTGCGCAGCCATAGTATCGTGCTCTATGTCGGGGATTATGTACTTGGGTTCTTCGAGCAGGCGCACCGCAAGGTAGCGGTCGTGGTAGCTGTCCGAAAGGCTTGGAGACCTGCCCACCAGCTCCGTTATTCTGTTTATGGATTTTTCCAGATCCTGTCCGTAAGGGACATGTATATGGCGTTTGAGAGGAGTCTCATAAGCATCCACTATCGAAGACAGCAGTCTGCTGAAACTTTCTTCGCCCGATTCGAAAACAAGAGCCGGGAAGCCCATCATTTCTCCCAATTTCCTGTAATCGAGGGAATGTTCCGTCTTCAATAACTCGTCATAGCGGTCGAAACTGAGCACAGCCTTGGCGTCCATGTCGATGAGCCTTGCCGTAATGCGCAGTTGCTCTTCAAGTGCCATCGAGTCGATATTGTTGAGGACTATATCCGGCTTGCCTTTCCTGATTTCCCGTCCTATATGCACGCTTTCTCCGCAGAAGTTTACGAAGCACAGGGAGTATCCTCTGTGCTCGAAAGTGGCGGCAGGCTTATCTCCGAAATCGAGCATCTTGCCAGAAGGTTTGTGACCGACCACGTAAACGAGAATGCGTTCAGACTGTTGTACAGTAAAAGGACATTGCGAACAATTGTAATTACAAGTTTTCATTCCATTTAACGTAAGGTTTTATACATAATTGTGAATTTCGATAGCGCGGGTCGGCAGACACATCTTTCCCTAACCAATCAGGTTTCTCAAACGGCTCGTCTATGCTGCCAAGTTCCACTTCCGCCACAATCAGTCCGGAGTTTGCACCGAGAAATTCATCCACTTCAAAGATATGTGCGCCCACAGGCACAAGGTGGCGGTACTTTTCTATAAGCCCCGTCCCGCAGAGTTTGAAAAGCTCCAATGCCTCATCGTGCCCGATTTGCTTTTCCCACTCGAAACGGCTCAAACCGTCTGCCCCCGTCGGCCCTTTTATCGTGAGGAAAGCCTGCTCATCGCATAAACGCACCCGCACAATGCGCCCTTGTCCGCTGCAAATGTACCCCTGCACAATATGATGCGTTTTCGTTACAAAAGGCCGGAAATCCCCTTTAACGAGGAATTTATGTTCTATCTCCTGACTCATTTTGTACTTTGGCTGCCCTATATTCCTCGGCACTGCGCTTGCTGAATTCGCAGCCGCAGTATAACTGGTTGTAAAAATTCTGTTCTTTTATTATCTGCCCGCGCCTCTCCTGAAGTCCGTCCTTTCTCCAATTCCGCCCCCACCATTTTACGTCATCATATTCCGCGCAGGCTTCTTCTCCTGCGGCATTGACCTGTTCGAGATTCTTCCATCTGGAGGAAGCAAGAGAGGTGGTGAGGGTGTCATAACCGTTTTCGTGCGCATATTTTGCCGCGCTGCGCAGGCGGAACTTGAAGCATTC
>CAUUCY010000057.1:0-11944 GCA_963543835.1 uncultured Bacteroidales bacterium | reverse complement strand
GCGTTCTGCTTCACCACATTTCCGAAAATACCGGCTGTAGCTATAGCGTGGAGTATCCTTATATCAGAGAAATTATGCCCCTTTGAAAGATGATACAGCACGCTGGGCAGCACTCCGCTCGACCCGCAGGTAGGCGCAGTGACTATAGTCCCTCCAGAGGCATTTTCCTCACTGACAGCAAGGGCATAGGCATAGACCAGACCCCGTGTCTGCAGGCTTGCCTTATAACCGCTTGCCTTGACATAGTATGTCGCTGCCTTGCGAGGCAAATTGAGAGGTCCTGGAAGCACTCCTTCATTATTCAGCCCGCGTTCTACGGATTCTTTCATAGCCTCCCATATAGTCTGCAGATAATCCCAGATTTCGGGACCTTCCTCCATATCCACATATTCCCAATAATTTCTGCCGTTATTCTCGCACCATTTCTGAATTTCCCCGAGAGCGTTCATCTCGTATATATCTTCGCTCTTGTAACGCTCGTTTCCAGTGCCTTCCGAAAGCGCCCCCCCTCCTATGCTGTACACAGTCCAGTCCTCCATGCAATTCCCGTTCTCATCGAAGGACTTGAACTGCATGCCGTTGGGGTGAAAAGGAAGAAAAATATCCGGCTTCCACAAAATCTCCACAGGGGCTGTTTTTTCCAGCTCCGAAACAATTGCAAAATCAGTCAGGTGCCCCTTGCCCGTAGCGGCAAGGCTGCCATAGAGAGTGACTTCAAACTTTGCCGCAGCCGTGTTGCGCGACATAAAGTCCGCGGCAGCTCTCTGAGGCCCCATCGTATGACTGCTTGAAGGTCCCCTACCTATTCTGAACAATTCCTTTAGAGATTTCATATCATTATACTTTGGAGCAAAATTAGCAATTTTACGCGGGTTATAATGCTTCTGCAGAAAATATTTCAGAGAATCTCACCCCGTGTCCGGTTTCGAGCCGAGATTTAGAATAGAAATCAATGTTTTATCCTATAATTTTATTATATTTGCGGGGTTTAGATTAGCACTCTGATGCAGAACTATTGGATTGACATATTCTCGTATATACGCTATAGTATTTTGACCCTTTACTATGCCTACATGGGCAACGAGCCTCTTATACGCATAGCGATACTGTTCACAATAGCTTCCGCAATCGTTTTTCTGATTTTCAATATACTCAGTTTCAGTGTCGGCATAACAAGCCACAATTACAAGAAGAGTCTGCAAAACACTGTGCAAAAGTACACGGCAAAAATAGGAGAACTTGTAATCTCTCCGATAAAATATGATGCAGATACCATAAGGAAGCAGCTCGGAATCACTCCTGATTTCAAATTAAAAAGGAAAAACTCCCGCATCATAGTGGACAGCATCATCCTGATGATGAAAGAATACAGGAGAAGGGAGGATTTCAACTACGACACTTACCCAAAAATCCTTGCTATACTCAGGCTTGAAGATTTCTTCAACAAAGAGTTGCAGAACGGAAACAAAGCACAGAAAATAAATGCGCTCAAGACGATTGCCGAGATAAGCTGCCACCTGAAGGAGGCCGTGGCTTCCCGTTATCTTTTCTCAAGAGACCGGATTCTGAGAATATTCGCCCGCATACATCAGGCGCGTTTCTCCAACCAAAGCCCTTTTAAGGAGCTTCTGGACGATCCTTTCTCCTGCTTCACCCAGGAACTCATGGTCAAGTACCACGACGCTATCGCATACCGGCAGAGAAACAATATGTCTATGCCGAATTTCCTGCAATGGTGCACACTTCCCGCCTACGACATCAATTTCAGAATCTTCGCAATAAGTGAAATAAGACTTTTCAAGCAAGCCAACCACTGCGAGGAACTCTTGAAAATACTCACGGAATCTTCGGAAGAAAGCATTATGATTGAGATAGTCAAGACTTTGGGTTATTTTCAATATACAGAAGCCAAGGACTATCTTTCAGGGCTCTTGGGTACAGCATCCCCAAAGCTTGACATAGCCATTCTCAAAGCATTCACAGAAATGCAGGACGATAGCGAAGAGACGGTCAGAATATTGAAGGAATCCGTAAGTGCAGAGACGGATTTGTATTCCAGAATAAAAATACTGAAAATGCTCTACGAGTATTCGGATGCCGGAAAAAGGGCTCTCGAGGAGCTTGAAGCGAGCGGAGAATTCGATGATATTTTATTCAAACATGTAAAATGTAAACTAATATAGGGCTGCTACGTGAAAAACTTTTTTTGGGACATAGTGAACATCTACATGATTATCTTCTCAGTATCGATATTGCTGAGTTATGTCCTTTTGATTTTACTTTCCTGGTACAGAATACGCCACCACAAGATTTACCACAACGAAGAATATACGGTAAATCTCATGGAAAAGTCCCCTTATACCCCGGGAGTAACCATAGTGGCGCCTGCCTATAATGAAGAAAAGACTGTAATCACCAACATAAAATCTCTGCTCAACCTCGACTACCCGGACTATAAAGTCGTAATCGTGAACGACGGCTCCAAGGACTCCACTCTCCGATTGATAATAGAGAACTTCGATATGGAGAAAGTGCCTTTCGCCTATGAAGAGAAAATAAAGACCAAGCCGTTCAGGGCTCTTTACAAGTCTTCAAATCCCAAATATTCCAGACTTTCTGTAGTGGACAAGGAGAACGGAGGCACAAAAGCTGATGCAACCAATGCAGGCATCAATGTAGTGGATACGCCTTACTTCGTCTGCACCGACGTCGATTGTATTATCGAAAAGAGAGCTCTCTATCGCGTTGTTTGGCCCATGATGAGTTCTCCAGTAAGGATGATAGCTGTAAGTGCGACCTTGCGCATGTCCAACGACTGTAATGTGGAAGGAGGGGAAATCATCCGTGCAATGCCTCCTAAATCGCTCATCCCTCTGTTCCAGGACCTCGAGTATGCGCGCTCCTATCTCTTGTCCAAATCAGGATTCCAGACTTTGAACGCGATAAACAATGTGTCGGGAGGTTTCGGGCTTTTCGACACGGAAATTGCAATTCAGGCGGGAGGATATGACGGAGATTCATTTGCGGAAGACATGGACATGATCGGCAGAATGGTACGTTACATGTGCGACAGCGGAAATCCTTATCGCATAGTCCAGGTTCCGGAGACTTGTTGCTGGACGGAAGGTCCGTCAACCCTCAAGATTCTCAAACGCCAGAGGAACAGATGGGGGCGTGGACTCGTACAGTTTTTCAATGCCCACAAAGACATGCTCTTCAAAAAGCGTTATCACCAGTACGGAATGATAGCTCTTCCGTATCTGCTTTTCTTCGAGTTGCTGGCTCCTGTAATCGAGCTTATCGGCTACATAGGCTTAGCTTATATCATCATGGCAGGCAAGCTCAACTTTCAGACTTTCTGGGTGATGATACTCGCTCTCTATGTATTTGCGCAGGCTATTTCCTCTGCAGTGATATTCTATGACATTTACATAAAGACAAAATTCAAGAGCCATTGGGAATATGTCCGGTATATACTGGCTTCCGCATTGGAGCCTCTGCTCTACCACCCTTTAATAGTCATTTTCACGCTTTCGGGATATTGGGACGCAATAAGAGGTATAAATCTCAAATGGGGTAATATGACAAGAAAGGGTGCAAAACAGAAAAACAGTAAATGATGTCTGTGAGAAAATACATACTTGTCTGCTTGCTGGCATTCAATTGCGTAGCCGCCTTCCCTCAATTGTTGGTGAAGAAAGGCTCTGCGCAGGACTACTATAAGCAAGTGTTCTCATATTTTGTAGAGCAACGCTGGGGAGAAGGCAAGAGCATACTTGACAAAGCTCTGAAAAAGTACCCGGAAGATGCAGACCTCAATTATCTTGCAGGCCGCTTCTGGTGGAATTCGGGCAATCCCGATATTGCGCGCAAATACCTCCTCCGCTCCTACAACAAAAGCAAGGAACAGCTTGACACAAAGCGTCTTCTGCTCACGCTCGAAAGCGAAACGGGCAATTATTCCGCGGCAATATGCTATGCCAACGAATTGCTGGAAACCACCCCTTACGACAAGGCGCTCTGGACAAAAATAATAGAATTATACATGCTTCAGAGCAATGCTACAGAAGTGAGCCGCATGCTGAAAAGGCTCGCTTCAATATATCCGAACGACAAAGATATACATGAATACTGCCATTCCATACTTGAGACCAATTATAGAAAATACAAGGCAGCGGGAGAAAACAGTAAAGAAATCTCCACCCTCGAAGAAATAATACAGGGAAGCCCTTACGGAGAAGAATACCGTCTCCCGTATGTGAATCTCATACTCGCAGAAGGGCAAAACGAAAAGGCGATAGAATACCTCTATTCGGAAATTCGCAAAGACCCGCACGATTACGAGCTCTGCAAGAAACTATGCGGAACGCTCATCTATCTCGGAAGGGAGAAACAGGCTCTGAACTTCATAGAGCAACATATGGAAAAATATCCCGACCCCAAATTACTCGCCCTGCGAAAAGACATAACTGACGAATACGCACGCATCTCGAGCCGGACGGACGCTTATACACTTTACAAGAGCATGCTCGGGAAGAACAGCAAAGACAGAACGGCACTCGACTACCTTCGCAAAGAATCCATACTACGCGGCTACTATGATGACGCCTTGTACTTCATAAGTCTGGAGAGACAGAATTTCGGGGACAGCAAGAAGCTGTTGATGGACGAATATAAGGTATATAACAGAAGCGGAAACAAAGACGCCGCACGTCGTTTGAGAGAGAGTCTGTTCAAAAAATACAAGGACTATGACATTGCCATGGACTTGTGCAGGGATTATCTCGAATCCGCCAACTCCCTCATACAATCGGGGACTTACCCGGAAGCTCTCCCCTACGCGCATTTCGTCGTGAATAACGCCCCCGATGAGGATATGCGCATGACGGCCTTCCGCAGAGTTCTCGCCTGCTATATGAACATGGAGAACAAGCAGGATGCAATGGATTCCCTCTCAAAAGTGATAAAAGACAAGGGAGTCTTGCTGCCGTACAGAATCGCGGCAGAAGACGCATATAAAAATATCGCATACAAGCTCATAAAGAAGAATATCCAAGACAAGAATTTCCGCGAGGCGGAACGCCTTAACAATTCCGTTTTCGCCATAAGTCCCGAAGATTCCACGGCTATGCACAATGCCGTCTCGATCACGGCAGGAAGAAAAGACAGGGATGCCATGGCACTTGCAATTTCAAGGGGAGAAAGGGCTTACCCTCATGACAGCTTCTTCAAAATCAAAAGAGCCACACAATTAAGTGAGGACAAGCACTACAGACCCGCCATACAGATACTTGAAAATGTGCTCTCCGGAGCTACTGAAGAGGAAGAAGCCGTGAGAATGCAGTATGTCGGGACCTGTGCGCTTTTTGCAGAGGACTTGATCAAGCGAAAGCAGATTGACAGCGCACAGATAATAGTATGCAAGGGTCTGTGCTATGCCCCCGACAACAAGGAGCTCCTATACGCCCGGGGCCGCATATACGAAAACCTCAAGGAATATGACAAGGCATACGAATACCAGAAATACTATACCCCGTCCCTGACGGAGCTTGCTGAATACAAAAACCGCATGAGCGGGCTGAAAAACCGTTCATATAAAAACATCGTAAGCGCGGACTACTCACACATACGTTTCTCCGACTCGGATTTGTTTATGGGCGTGGGCAATATAAGTTACACCCGCATCTCTGATAAGAAAAATTCTTTCACGGGACGAATTTCATACACCTCGCGCGATGCGAAGTTTTTCAATGAAAGCGGAAGCGATTTCGTTACGGGAGGGCGAGGATATAAGCTCCAGGCGTTGTGGGAACACAATTTCAACAAGAATTGGTCTTCCCAAGTGACAATTTCATGGGCAAACAGATATTTCCATAATTATAGCCTGAGCGGATCGCTCACAAATTATGCAGAAAAGGAATGGGAATTGCAGTTGCATGCTATAGTCAGCAGATTGGCAGACGGGAATATGATGTTCGGAATAGGTCCTGCGGCATACAAGACAATAGATAATTTCCAGTTCGGAGGGAAAATAACGGGCGGAATAATAGGAAACAGATTTTATTATTCTGCAATGCTCAAGGGACAGTTCTATTACCTCGAAGACAGACGTTCCCATATAGACATAATCACAGGAGCGGGAAACGCACCGGAATTGGAATTGATGAATTATTATTCGATAGTCCCGGAAATAAACAGGGTGAACAGCTTTGCGGGCCTCGCGGCAACGAAGCTTATAACAGACAATTTGATGCTCGGATTAAGCGCTAACTGGAGCACACTTTATTATTATTCGGCAAAGGAACTTTTTTATAGAAATTTGATAGACCTTAACCTAAGTGTTACACTTGCTTTCTAAAATAAGTATTTTATTACTTCTGCTCTGTTTCTCCTGTAGCTGCAAGACTACGGGGGAAGGCGTCGAGGGACAGGATATGGACGAGTTCTGGAAGACCCTTTCCGGCAAAACTCCGGTTTTCAATTTCAGGGACATACACATGCCTTTGAATGTAGACAGCGAGACCTGCCTGAAGAACAGCGGGCTAAACAAAGTGGAGTTGGAATGGTTGATATGGGGACATAATCTGAAAAAAGTTCTGCCCGCCGGCAAAGTTCCCGACTCGGTGTATTCGCGTGTGGACGGAAACATAAACAGGGAGCAGTTCTGCTTCTCCTCAAGAGCTCTTCTCGACTACTCCGCCGCCTACATACAAAAGCAACTTGAAAATGACGGCTCTTCACGGCGCTTTGCAATCTTCCCGGAAGACAATGACCTGGTCTGCCTCTGCGATGATTGCCGTAGAGCCGGCAACACAGCTAAAAACGCAACTCCGGCGCTTGCAAAATTTGCGGAAACTCTTGCAAAACGCTTCCGCAACGTGGATTTCTACATCCCCGATTACAAGACAACAAGCCAAATTCCCGACTACAGGATGGCAGACAATGTGGGGGTAATCATCACAACAGTAAATTTCGCACGCCGGTATGACCCGTCCGGCAATTTCAACAATACTTCAAGCAGACGTTTCATGCAACGCATAGGCGACTGGCGTCAGGCTTGTCAAAAGATCTTCATCTGGGATTACATAAATAATTTCGACGATTATCTCATTCCTTACCCAATACTGAACGTGATGCAGCAGCGCCTGCAGCTCTACCATAAATTAGGCATAAAGGAAATTTTCCTGAATGGCAGCGGATATGACCATTCCGCCCTGCATGAAGCTTACACCTATATTCTGGAGGCTTTGACTGCGGATCCTTACGCTTCTGTGGATTCGCTGAGCAGAAAATTCTTCACGGCGATCTGTCCTCATACGACGGATATTTTCTGTGACTTAGTGAGCGCTCTCGAAACGAAAGCTATGGAAAGCGAAGCGGATTTTCCGATGTACGGAAGCTACGCCGACGGCAGAAGCCTGTACCTAACCACAAGAGAAATGGGAGATTTCTACTATAAGCTGCGCCGATACGAAAAAAAGATAAAGTCCTGGGGGAAAGAGGGCGACATGATAGCGAAAACCATACAGGGTTTGTCATACGGAATTATGGAAGCTTCACGCTATTATGACATAAAAGAGAACGGTTTTCTGGTAAAAGGAAGAAAAGGCCAGTATAAGATTGAAACTTTGGTAGAAGATGCAGCCGAGACCATACAGTACAGGCATTACGGCGAGAATAATCCTATAAGATATGTTTCCGAATTGCATTACCTGCTCGCAAATTATGCGAGTGATTGCAGCAGGTGGCTGGGAGACCAACTGTGGAAAGAAAACATACTCTTTACCTCCCCTGTAATCTTGTACTATCGGAATGTGTCCAACAAGAACACTACAGAATTGACGGACGGAGTGACCGGCTTTTCCGGAAGTTATCACTGGGGCTGGCTGGTAATACCTCAGGCAGATCCTGTAATAAAAATCCCCTCCACTATCGCTTTCAATAGCGGCATGATTTCCATGAACTTTCTCCATGATCCGCGCCACAATATGATGGAGCCGAAGGAAGTCGAAATTTGGAGTGAGGACAAACTGATACTGCGCATGACTCCTTTCCGCAATGAGGATGGATACGGGATCGGAGGCATAGTAAACTTTACAGGAACCCTGTCGATTCCCGAAGCAAAATCGCTGCTTATAAAATTCATACCCAAAGATGAAAATAAAGGTATGGCGATAGACGAAATATATATGACTGTAAATGAATAGAGGCAGATACATATTGATAATGCTTGCAGCCTTGTGTTCAGCAATGGCGACTTATTCCTGCAGGATCGATGTAAAATACACGAGTATGTCTGTGGTGGATTCCGTCAGGCACTACTCCCCCATACTTCGCGGCGATGATTTTGAAATGGAATTTTTAGTCACCAACACAGGAGACAAGCCTTTGATAATCGACGAAATTCTAACTTCATGCGGCTGCGTGGTCAGAGCCTCGCAGGAAAAGATAATGCTCCCTCCCAAGCGCAGCACAAATCTTCTTTTCCGCTTCAACAGTTCCAAAAATACAGGTTATGTGAGCCACGAAATATATCTTTACGGGAACATGAAGCCAAAGGGAACGGCGATTCTCAAATTCGACGTCAATGTCGTGCCGGAATCGTACCACCCAAAAGATTATGAGGAACTTGTCAAATCCTACGACAAACATTCACACACGGTAAAACCACAAATACAGTATAAAAAATGAGTACAAAACAATTTACCCTCCCATACGACGGAGGACTTATAGAAAAGGGACTTCCCGAGGACATTCTGCATTCTTTTGAGAAGATCCCTGTCAATATCGAAGAAGATGCAGATTTTGCAAGCATAAAGATTGCACATAAAATAATGGACTGCATCAAGTCCCGCAAGGGTACTTTCAAGCTTGGAATTACCACAGGAGCAACCCCTGTAAGCGTTTATCACGAATTGGTGAAAAACTACAAAGCAGGAGAAATCTCGTTTGCCGATGTAGAAATTTTCAGCATTGACGAGTACTACCCTATCTCTCCCGATGCCCAACAGAGCCGCAACAGCAGGATTCGTGCGGAGTTCCTTTCACAAGTGGACTTCAAAGAAAAGAATATACATATTCCCGACGGCTCGGTAGGCAAGGAGAATATAAGCGCTTACTGCGAAGAGTTCGATGAAATGGTATCAAATCTGGATTTGCTCGTAATAGGAGTGGGAGAACAGGGTCAGGTCGGATTCAATGAGGCGGGCTCTGCCGAGAGCAGCCACACCCGTATGGTACTGCTCCCATACAAATCCCGTAAGCGTCAGTCACGTAACTTCAACCACAATCTGGCGGATACCCCGTCAATGGCTCTCACAGTAGGCATTGCCACAATGCTCTCCGCAAAGAAAATCATACTCATGGCTTGGGGCGAAGACAAGGCACAGGCAGTCCACGACTTCGCCGAAGGACCGGTAAGCTCAAGTTGCCCTGCATCTTTCCTCCAGAAACACGCCAATATAGAATGCTATGCGGACGAGAATGCCTCAAGCCTTCTGACCAGAGTGGTGTCCCCTTGGCTCGTAGGTCCTTGCGAATGGACTCCTAAATTTGTGCGCAAGGCTGTCATCTGGCTCTGCGATACTCTCAACAAGCCTATTCTCAAGTTGTCAGAACAGGATTATCTTGAAAACTCTCTCGGAGAATTGATAGACAATTACGGTCCTTTCGACAAAATAAACATTGACGTTTTCAATGACCTCCAGCACACAATCACAGGCTGGCCGGGTGGCAAACCCAACGCAGACGACACAACCCGTCCCGTCCCTTCAAAACCTTTCCCTAAGAAAGTCATCATATTCTCACCTCATCCGGATGACGATGTAATTTCCATGGGAGGAACCTTTATCCGTCTCGTGGAGCAGGGGCATGACGTACATGTCTGCTATCAGACTTCAGGTAATGTCGCAGTTCATGACGATGTAGTGTACCAGCACATAGACGCAGTACATGAACTCGGGTATGCGGATGACCGCGCGAAAGTTGCAGCCCTCATCAAATCCAAAGTCCCGGGCGAGCCCGAACCTCGCGAACTGCTGAACCTCAAGGGGGCAATCAGACGTTCCGAAGCACGCGCAGCCGTGCTCTCATTCGGTCTTAACCCTGACACCAATGCGCACTTCCTGAATTTGCCTTTCTACGAATCAGGCGGTATCAAGAAGATGCCTCGTACACAAAAGGATGTAGATATAATAGTAGATATAATAAGTAAAATAAAACCTAACCAGATATATCTTGCAGGTGATTTGGCAGACCCTCACGGTACTCACAGAGTATGCACGGAGGCTGTTCTGGAAGCATTATCCCAACTTAAAGGCGAGAAATGGTTGGACGATTGCCATTGCTGGCTCTACCGTGGAGCATGGATGGAGTGGGAACTCGGACGCGTGGATATGGCAGTTCCGCTAAGTCCTGACGAGCTTATAAAGAAACGCCATGCAATCTACAGGCATCTCTCACAAAAGGACATTGTTCCTTTCCCGGGCAGTGACAGTAGAGAATTCTGGCAGAGAGCCGAAGAACGCACACAGAATACCGCCAGACATTACGACAAATTGGGAATGGCAGAATATCAGGCAATAGAAGTGTTCCTAAAGCTGTTTTAAACGATGTTGACGGAAATATTCATCAAGTCAATAATCATAGGTGTACTTGCTTCCATTCCTATAGGTCCCATTGCCATCTATGTGCTCCAGAAAAGCATAAACGGCGGTCATTGGATAGGATTCAGAAGTTCTCTCGGGGCAACGATAGTGGATACCGTTTTTGCTACAATAGCGGTATTCGCTTTCTCGGCAATTGCAGGATTCATCGAAAGCCATACAAAACTGATAGAGATAGTCGGAGGAATATTCATAATAGCCATAGGCTTAGGTATGATGTTCAGCCGGCCCACGCGACATTACAAAAATCCTAAAGCCAAGGGCAAAATAGCCTGGGACGTGACTAAATCCACGCTTATGGGGCTTTCAAACCCCGGAGCTTTGGCTGTAATGTTCGCACTTTTCGCAGCTTTCAAGATGGATTTGTCGGAAATCCCCCAATACGCATCATATATAATAATTGCATGCGTTATGGGAGGCTCCCTGATTTATTGGTTCCTGTTCACCTGGCTGGCATCGAGAGGAAACAAGAATTTCAGATACAGGACACTCCTGAGAATAAATCAGGTATCGGGAGTAGTCGTAGTAATATTTGGAATATATCTGATTATTGCAGGTATGCTATAAACTTTTTCATACCCTCGGTTGCGACTTCCTTTATATGGATGATTTCAGCCGAAGAATTTATCGCCACGTCCTCGGGATCGATTAGGTAAATCGCAGCGTTCCCGGGGGCGTATCTGTATAAATTTGCCGCAGGATATACCTGAAGCGAAGTCCCCACAATCAGGACTATGTCAGCTCCGCTGATTTCACGCACGGCATCCTCCAGTTTAGGGACAGCTTCTCCGAACCATACTATATGCGGACGAAGCTGATGACCGTTGGCCGCCTTGTCTCCAAGATTTATTTCCCGGTAGCCTATATCACTTACATAACGTTCTGAGAAAAAGTCCGCATCATTGTAAGTATTCTCCGGACGGACTTTTGTGAGTTCCCCGTGCAGATGAATAACATTTGAACTGCCTGCCCGCTCGTGCAGATTGTCCACATTCTGGGTAAGCACGACAACTCTGTATTCGGGCTTTCCGAACTTATCCACAAACTTTTCCAAATCTGCAAGAAGTTTGTGAGCCATATTCGGCTCAGCCCTTTTCAAATCGGCTCTACGGGTATTATAGAAATCGAGAACATACTGGGGATTGCGCCTCCAGCCCTCGGGAGTACACACATCCTCCACCCTGCAATGATCCCACAGACCGGCTCCGCCACGGAAAGTGCTAAGCCCGCTCTCCGCGCTTATTCCCGACCCGGACAATACAACAAGTTTCTTCATACGG
>CAUUCY010000056.1:0-12405 GCA_963543835.1 uncultured Bacteroidales bacterium | reverse complement strand
GCATCTCCGGACTCGTCAATATTAACTGTATACAAAATATGCTCTTCCTCAGAATAACAAACAGCTTCTATCCTATACGAAGTTTTCAATAGCTTCAAAGCGCGCCCCTTCCAATCGAAAACAGCAATATTTTTGAAAAGAAGCCTCTTGTCTTTCCTATCATAAACGGAGCCGTCATAGGATGCAAAAACATATTTATCTGATGCATATAATGAGCAAAAAGATCTTTTCCTGTCACCGCTCTGCACGACTTTACCATTCAGCACTTTAAGATCGTGCGGGGAAAAATAATTCAGAGATTCCCTCTTTATTGATTTACCGATAGAATAAAGTTCCAGCACTCCTGCCCCGCTGTATGCGATAGCAAACTTGCCGGCGTCCGGGGATAGTGACTGAAAGGCTCCCATTGAGTCCAATCTAAACCTGATAATCGGGTCCTCATGTTCAAAAGGCGAATCAAAACATTCACTTAAAATTTCACCATCTGGGGATTCAAGTAACAGTCTCGGAAGACGCTCATCCTTCGCTGAAAGACCGGGGACTGAGTATATTAATCTATTGCCGCCAACAAAAAATAAATTCATCATCCACTTTCTTGGAGGAATAGAAGTTTCAGAGATAGCAGGAACCTTGTCAGAAGCAGAAAAGTCTACTTGTATCTCTTTATTTAGGGTTTTATCATATAGTTTCAAAACATGCCCAATCTCTTGCATACTCCAGACCGCCATTAATTCATTAGGTCCCCTACCATAAGGGACATAATCCGCTATCTTTCTGCCGGCAGTATCAAAGACATGAAGCCAGGTTACACCTGTTATATCTTCCTGATAGGTTACAGCGACTAAATAATTACCAATTTTACATAACTTGACTACTCCGCCCCAAAACTGACTATCGGATATTTTGACAATATCAACATCAACTTGCTCTTTGAAAGAAAGAGGACGATATACAGGGTCTGAAGAATTTTTACAACTAATGGCTGCCGCTACAAAAACGACAGCCAAAAGTAGAAATAGAATAATGCGCTTCATTTAAAATTCCTTTTCGCATTCTTCACAGGTTCCGCTCATTTCATAGGAACCTCCCTTGTGATTCCCTCCTACAGCAACATAAACGGCACCGCAATTGCCACAAACAGCAATACAAGAGTTTTCCTCGTTTCTGCATTTGCCATAGACAGCAGCTTCTCCATCTGCCAAAGCCTCAACATTAGCCCTGAAAAGATCATCGGTTTTGTGAAAACAATACGCTTTTACTGCAAATGCGACTCCTATCAAGAGTGTTGCAGAAGTGATGGTGATCAATACATTTTTTTTCATAAATTATTAGTTTTGTGTATTTGAAAATCGATCCTCTCAAATCACAATATTAGAGGATACAACAGCAAAGGTAAATAAAAAATTCAAAACGTCAAATTTTACATTATTCTTATGTTTGATATTTTGAGTTTTTCATAAGTTACCATTATTGTCTGCTGAAAAGCATAAGACTTCCGTGAAAATATTGTGATTTTCCTCCCCCACGGAATATCTGAGCCGTAGCCCTCGGCGAGCTCCATTTAAATGAAAATAATCATGAATAGTTAGTATTTTTAATACATAAGACACAAGTTTATCGCAATCCTGTAAGAGAAATCTATGATTTCTTACGCACTTATAGCTTGGTTTAATTTATCGTTACGTAAATAAATCGTATTATACCAACATTTATTGATTGACAGGCATGAGGGGAGAGTATAATTTTGCAGCCGAAAAAAAACTGTTAATTATTATGAAAAAAATTTATGCTATAGCAACAGCTCTTGCTGTTATTGTCAGTTTCGGAGCTTGTAACAAGAAAAACGTAGAAAAACCTGTTACGCCTAAAAGCCCGGAAGTAAAAGAGTTTTTAGTAAAAGTTGACAATTATTCTAATTGGACTTATGTCAATCTTAAGACCGGTCAGACTGAGACGCATCGTGACTTCTCGGACTGGAATTATTATAAGGTGGATATGAATACGGGAAAGAAAGAACTTGTCAGGACGGAAAAAGCCCAGGGCAGCCTTGCGGATGTCAAGATAGAGTGGCATATAGCCATACATCCCAAGACAATACGCACCAATGATACTGAAGCTTTTGTCAGCGAGAGCAAAGACTTGAATACTGCCACAGTTCCGGAAAAGGCTTTTACCAAGGACGGAGAACTCAAAAACCAACTCATTGTGGACTTGTCGGGAATGATGTCGGGTAAACCTATAGGCTATGCTGCATCGGCAAAGGGAAACAGCGTACTCAATAAATGGTTGAAAAAAGTTCCTGTACAGGGAGAGCACGGTAAATATACTTATGAATTGAATGAAAACGTATTCTTCGTAAAGTGCAAGGACGGTTCTCTGGTAAAGATAAAGTTCAGCGATTACAGAAACGCTGAAGGTGAAAAAGGATTCTGCAAATTTTCGTCTCTTCCAGTTGTACAGAACTAAGCTATGAATATTCGCAGAATAATATTCACTATATTATTTACGGTGGTTATTTCAACCACCGTTTTTGCCGAAAATGAGCTCCCCCGTTATTACAAATACGAAATTAAAGGAAATGTTGTAGACGAGACAGGACTTCCCATGCCGGGAGTTTCCGTATTGATAAAAAACACTACGATAGGCGTAGGTACGGACAGCAAGGGGAACTTTGTCCTGCAACTCAAGGAAAAACGGGATTTAACCCTGCTTTTTACTTGCATGGGCTATAAAAGCAGAGAACTTGAGGTCTCGTCCGACAATTTCTCCGAGCCTCTTAAGCTATCCATGAAACCGGCGCTTAATCAGCTTGAAGAAACGGTAGTCACGGGGAATCGTGAAGAAAAACTACTCAAAGACGTTTCAGTTCCCACAAGGATAATAGGCCGCACGGAGATTAGCTCACTTAATCCGGCAAGTATGGAAGCCCTTCTGCAATATGAGATCCCGGGGCTGCAGTTGGGCTACAATTCCATGAGCGGACTTCCTTCCATAAAATATCAAGGTATGGGAGGAGAATATATCTTGTTCCTTATAGACGGAGAAAGAATCAGCGGAGAAGGATCTGACCATAACGTGGATTTCTCAATGTTCAATGTCGAAGATATTGAAAGGATAGAAATAATAAGAGGTGCACAGGCTACTGTCTACGGCTCAAATGCTCTGGCGGGAGTTATAAATATCATAACGAAAAAAGCGGACCGCCCCATAGTTTCGGAAATTTCCACGAGATATGCAGGGCGCAATGGCAGTTCATACTCGGTTTCAGGAGGATACCGCAATTCCGCCCTCTCGTCCATGACTTCTGTAAGCTGGAGAAAAAGAGACACTTATACCATAGGCGACGAAAAAGGCAAGTCCTATGATGAAATCGGTCCGGACGGTAAAGTACAGACCAAACAGGATAAAGCCGGCAGCACCACCATATACGGAGGGAAAATGTGGAATGCCTCCCAAAAATTCAGATATTCTTTCAATGAACATTTCAAGGCAGAGCTCAACGGCTCTTTCTACCGAAACAAATATGATGTAAAATGGGACAACAAGCATAATGATATTTTCTCGGATTATGCCATAAGACCCAAATTGAGTTATATAATAAGCGAGCGGAGCCGTCTGAACATGTCCTATATATTCGATGACTATCAGAAAGAGAAAGATTTTTTTGAAGCCGGATACTCCAGGATGACATACAGAAACATAAGCCAGACGGCACGGCTGGATTTTTCGGGGCAGTTTGGAAATCACAATGTTTCCGCGGGGACGGAATGTAGACACGAATATCTGAAGCATTATATGTTCAAAGATAATTCATCCAGAAGCGTAGGAGAGGCTGTAGCTTTCGTTCAGGAAGACTGGAAAGTCTTCAAAAGGCTTGATGTAGTGGCCGGCATCAGGGCGGATTACCACAGATTGTATAAATGGAATCTGACCCCCAAAATCACCTTGATGTACAGGGCTCTGGATTTTATCACATTACGCGCAGGCTATTCGAGAGGATTTCGCTCCCCTTCTCTGAAAGAACTCTATCAGGAATTCGATATGGCAGGGATAATGATGATCTACGGTAATGAAAATCTGAAACCGGAGAAAAGCAACCAGTTTCTCATGTCATTGGAAAGCACGATTGGGCGTTTTAATTTCTCGCTGTCAGGCTATCATAACAGATATTACAACAAAATAAGCTATTATGACGGAGAAATAGACGGGAAAAAGGGCTGGCACTACGTGAATGCCGAAAATGCAAATACAACGGGATGCGAAGCCCTTGTGAAGGCGAAACCGGTCAAAGGTCTTACGCTCACGGGTGCATACACTTATGTGGACGATTATCAGGAAGTGGATGGGAAAAACACCTCTTTGGTACGTCCGCACAGCATCACATTCAGCGGAATCTACACCCGTAAATTCGGGAAGATAGGAGCCACGCTTTCCCTTCACGGGCAGTGGGGTTCGGGGATGAGTACATATTACAAGAATTCCAAAGGCAATTTTGAAAGATATTTCTTTGAACCGAGGACTATCTGTACGGCAAACTTCTCGTTGGCGCTTCCTTATGGAATCCTTGTCGGAATCGGCGCAGACAATATCTTGAATTATAAGGACAAGGCTGCCGACAGCGCTCTCCAACTCCCGCAGAAAGGAATAAGTCTTTTAGGGACTCTTAGAATAAATATTGCCGACATGTTCGGATTATAGACTATATTGATTTTAATATGAATAGAAAATATTTGTGGCCTATTGTCGGCCTGGTTTCTGTTGTAATTCTGTTTTTTATCTGGGGGCGTCTTTTCAGCCCTACCAGAATAGCTTTCGTCCACTATCAGGTAATCAGTCTCGGACAAATATCCAAGGCGAATACCAATCCTTTTATAAAGGTAAAAGACGTGGGCACGGACGAGATAAAGCGTCTTTCAGGCTTCGATATGGTAATTATCGATGCCATGGGGCTAAGAATTAACGAAGAACAACGCGAGACTCTGCTCAAAATTTCGCAGAAAGTGCCGGTTCTCAGCATAACGGCAACTAATCCTGCAAACGACATTGTATCCGTGGATTCCGCGCAAGTCGGCATCCTAAAGTCTTATCTGTATTCAGGAGGCAGGAAAAATTATCATTCCATGCTGGAATATGTCAGAAAATATATCGACAAGAAAAAGATATATACCGAAGAGCCATCAGAGCCTGTGCCTGCGGCAAACAATATGATTTATCATCCCGATGTCGAGAATGCCGAAAATGAAGACCTGGGCTTCGACTCGGTAGCAGGATACAATGCTTTTCTGAAAAAAAACAAGCTCTGGAAAGAAGCGGCTCCCCGTGTTGTATTAACAGGAACAATGGGAAACCCCGAAGATCTAATCAAAGAACTTGAGAATACGGGAAACGTCGTATATCCTGTCAGACATTTACATAAGGCGATTATGGAAAAACGTCTGGATACTATTGCCCCTTCGCTTGTCATAAATATGGCACACGGCAGGCTCGGCGATATGGTTGTGGGAGAGCTCAAGCGGCGGAACATCCCTCTTGTCTGCCCTTTGAATGTCAACAGAAGTCAGGAATCATGGGAAGCGGACAAAATGGGAATGAGCGGAGGCTTCCTCTCGCAGAGCATAGCCACTCCGGAACTTGACGGTGCGTTGAGACCTTTTGTACTATTCGGTTACAGGACGGACAAGGACGGTCTTCCCGAAGTCTATGCAATGCCGGAAAGATTGGATGTTTTCGTCAAAAATATCAACAACTACCTTTCTTTGAAAAGCAAGGCAAATGCGGACAAGAAAATAGCGATATATTATTTCAAGGGACCGGGACTCAACAATATGGTTGCAGGCGGAATGGAAGTCGGACCTTCGCTGTTCAATCTGCTGAAAAGACTTAAAGCAGAGGGTTACAAGGTAGACGGTCTTCCTTCTACATCGAAGAATCTTGAAAAACTCATACAGCGACAGGGGGCGATTTTCGGAGGTTATGCCGAAGGGGCCATAGCCGAATACATCAAAAACGGCAATCCCGAGCTTATCTCAAAAGAGGATTATGAGTCGTGGGTCGCAAAATGTCTCAGACCTGAAAAATATTCTGAAGTCGTGAGCCTTAACGGAGAATTTCCGGGAGAATATATGAACACGGATGACGGCAGGCTTGCCGTTGCCAGAGTACAATTGGGCAATGTCGTGCTGATTCCCCAGCCGGCAGCAGGCGGAGGCAAGAACTCGTTTAAAATGGTTCACGGCACAGATGCCGCTCCCCCTCACCCTTATATAGCGGCATATCTTTGGGCAAGATACGGATTCGGAGCGGATGCCATGATACATCTCGGCACCCACGGCAGTCTCGAATTCACTCCGAGAAAACAAGTTGCCCTGAGCTCTTTGGACTGGCCCGACAGGCTCGTAGGGGAACTGCCTCATTTCTATATTTATACAATAGGGAATGTAGGCGAAGGGGTCATTGCCAAAAGACGATCCTATGCCGGATTGCAGTCTTATCTGACCCCTCCTTTTATGGAAAGCGGGGTGAGAAGCACATATAAGACCATATCTGACAAAATCAAGATTTTCAACGATCTTAACAAAGACATAAATGAAGACGCTTCTGGACACAGGAAGATAGACGAAGCCGCCCTGTCGCGCGCTTCCCTGTCTGTAAAGTCTGCAACTGTCTCCATGGGAATACACAGGGAACTCGGACTTGACAGTATAGCGACATCCCCATATACTGCCGCGGAAATCAACCGGATTGAAAATTTCGTGGAGGAAATGGCTACGGAAAATGTTACCGGCAAGATTTACACTATGGGAGAGCCTTATGAGCCCGGGCGTATAACAAGCAGCGTATATGCTATGAGTAGCGACCCTATAGCATACAGTCTGTTTGCCTTGGACAAGATGCGCAAAAGGGCGGATGAGAACGTGATAAAACATCGTTCCATATTTAACTCTCTCTACTTGAATCCGGCAAAGAAACTTGTAGGCCGCCTGCTTTCAAATCCCGCCATTGCAACAGATGATTTCATCTGCAGTCTCGCAAATATTTCCAAAGAAGAACTGGAAAAGGCTCATGATATAGATAAAATGAGGAATGCTCCCAAAGGGATGATGGCGATGATGATGGGAGGAGCCGGAAAAATGCCTGCGGGCAATATGAAGCAGTCTATGAGCAAGACCGGTGGCGCTATGCTTACGGGTACGGCTGGAAAATCCGAGAGCAAGCACATGGGCGGTGTGCCTCACGGCGCGATGAAGTCTGCCGAAGGGAAAAAGTCCTCTGGTATGCCTGCGGGAAAAGAATCAGGCACAGCCCGCGAATACAATAAGGAGGAAATCAGTTTCGCTTTGGCGATTCTGGAAATAGAAAAGACAGTCAAAAATGTCGGAACATACAGGAAAGCCCTCCAGGAGAGTCCTGAATTGGAATTCAGGAGCCTTGTGAATGCTCTTGCCGGGGGTTATACCGCGCCTTCACCAGGAGGCGACCCTATAGCAAATCCCAACACTATCCCTACAGGACGAAACCTTTACTCCATAAATGCCGAAGCTACCCCTTCGGAATCCGCCTGGGAAAGGGGCAAGAGACTTGCCGACAATACTATCGAGACCTATCGTCTCCGTCATAACGACAGTATTCCGCGTAAGGTGAGCTATACTCTGTGGAGCAGTGAATTTATCGAAACGGAAGGAGCTACGATAGCCCAGGTGCTTTATATGCTTGGAGTCGCTCCGATCAGGGATTCATTCGGAAGAGTCACTGATTTGAAACTTATCCCTTCTTCCGAACTCGGACGTCCGAGGATAGATGTTGTAGTCCAGACCTCGGGACAATTGAGGGATATTGCCGCTTCAAGGCTCTTCCTCATCAACAGGGCTGTGGAGATGGCAGCTGCCGCAAAAGATGACGAATATGAAAATCAAGTTGCGGAAGGGGTGCTTGAAACGGAAAAAGCTTTGCTTGACAAAGGACTTACACCCAAGGATGCCCGCGAAATGTCCGCATTCAGAGTGTTCGGAGGAATGAACGGGGCCTACGGCACAGGAATACAGGGAATGGTGATGAGCGGTGACAGATGGGAAACGGAAAAAGAGATTGCAGACACTTATATCCACAATATGGGAGCATATTACGGAAGTGAAAAGAATTGGGAGCTCTTCCGCGAGTTTGCCTTTGAAGCCGCCCTTACCCGAACCGATGTAGTCATACAGCCGAGACAAAGCAACACTTGGGGAGCTTTGAGTCTTGATCACGTCTATGAGTTTATGGGTGGACTGAATCTGGCTGTGCATAATGTTACGGGCAAGGATCCGGATGCTTATCTGAGCGATTATCGCAACAGGAACAATGTGCGCATGCAGGAGGTAAAAGAAGCCATAGGCATCGAAAGCAGGACCACGATTCTGAATCCCGAGTATATCAGGGAGCATATGAAAGGGGAAGCCGGTTCTGCCGGAGCCTTTGCCGAAATCATACAGAACACATACGCATGGAATGTAATGAAGCCTAAGGTTATAGACAAAGAACTTTGGGATGATATTTACGATGTATATGTGAAAGACAAATTTGCTTTAGGGATAAAGGAATTTTTCGAGAAAGAAAATCCTGCAGCGCTCGAAGAGATGACTGCCGTAATGCTTGAGACGGTAAGGAAAGGAATGTGGAAGGCTTCCGAAAGTCAAATTGATGAAATGGCAAGGCTCCACACGGAACTTGTGGAAAAGTATAAGCCTTCATGCTCAGGTTTTGTCTGCAACAATTCCAAACTTCGCGAATATGTGGCATCCAAGACAGATGAACCCGCAGCACGGAAATACCTCGGCAGCATAAAGAAAATCCGGGAAAAGCAAATAAGCGAAGACAGCAAAGGCGTCGTCATGAAAAAAGAACAGATTGACAAAGCGGCTTCTTCCCACAAGAAGCTCCTGAGCAATATTGTCGTTGCGTTTATTGCGCTTTCCGCATTGCTCGGTCTGGTAATTTTCGTACGCCTCAGGAGGAGTGCATAAGTTTTCTTGATGGAAACGATAGTAATAATATCCATAGCTATAGTCTGCTTCAATTATCTCTTGAAGCAGACTTACCGCAAATGGCAGGCTGTTGCCGTATCGGCAGTGTGCGCCGCGGTTTTCACGGGGCTCATGTGGCGTTTTGCCATAGAACAGTCCAAGACACAGATAACTGACTGGCTCTCGAATCAGGCTCTTATGCTGGACATAGCCGTGATTCTGAGTATCGACATCTTTATCCAAATAGCGTTTTGCATGATGACAGTAAAGGTTTTATCGACGGAAACGCTGAAAAAACGACAGTTGATTGCGTATAAGATTCTGAGATGGTTTCCGGGTATAATGATCTATCCGGTACTTTTCAGTCTGCTCGTGATGCTTGTATTTGCTTTGCCCGGGGTATCTTTCAAGTTGATATCCTGGGGCTTCGCTTCGGTGCTTCTTATAATGATACCTTTGCTGACATATATACTGAAAAGTCTAATCCCCGAAAAGGATTTGCGTATAGAACTCCTGTTTCTGACAAATCTGCTCCTCGCAATGCTCGGAATAATAGCGACAGTGAACGGACATACGGCAGTGGACGGAGAGGGGAAAATCCAGTTGTGCAGCTTATTGGGCTTATTCGGGCTACTTGCCGTATTCGGACTCATCGGTTATTATCTCGGGAAACATAGAATTAAAAATAAAATCAATAATTTAACAAAACAATGAATTATATTTCAGACATACTTTATTGGATTTCGACAGGTCTTCTTGTCCCTGTCATTGTATTGCTTATCGTTTTGTTTGTACGCGCCCTGATACTCACCGGGTCTTTCTTCGGGCAATATCTCATCGTCAGGAAGACGGACACGCTGATAAGCAAGGCTCTGGACGGCACAAACCGTTCAAATCTTGATGAACTTGCAGCGCGACTGCCTCAGACGAAAAATTCGATAGTACTTGCATATATCAATAAAATATTGTCCGCAGGAGCGGACAAGGCTGTGCATAAAAGGATACTCAATGAATTTGAGATATATGCGGACAAGGATCTTTCCACATCCAAAACACTTGCAAAACTTGGTCCTATGCTCGGACTGATGGGGACTTTGATTCCTATGGGACCGGCTCTTGTGGGACTTTCCACAGGAGACATAGCCTCTATGGCCTACAATATGCAGGTCGCTTTTGCCACTACTGTAGTAGGTCTTTTCTCAAGTGCCATAGGTTTTATGACTCTGCAGGTCAAACAAAGATGGTATGTACAGGAAATGTCCGAGCTTGAATTTGTAGCTTCGCTTTATGACGATGATAAAAATACTGGCTTATGAGAAGAAATCTGTTGAAATCGGGCGATGAAATCGACCCTATGAGCGTAGTGGGGAATCTCTTTGATGTAGCGATGGTATTTGCAGTCGCTCTGATGGTGGCATTGGTGACAAGATTCAATATGACAGAAATGTTCAGTAAGGAAGACTTCACAATTGTCAAGAATCCCGGCAAGGAAAATATGGAAATCATCACCAAGGAGGGGCAGAAAATCAACAGATACACCCCTTCCGAGAATCAGGATCAGAGCCAGGGCAGGAAAGGAAAGAAAGTGGGAGTCGCATACGAACTCGAAAACGGCGAGATAATTTACATTCCGGAAGACTGATCTTGCGAATACTGCAACAGACTATCCTCTTGACTTTTTTCTCAAACATAGCATTACTTCTGCTTGCCCCCAGCTACCAAAAACGCTCTTTTCAGAACGCGAACTTGATGCCTGCCGTAGCGGAAAAGAGCCAGCGTATATTTGAAGTGCCGTAACGTTCCACAAGCTGAAAATTGTCGGTAAGCACATAGTGCAGGGAGGGAGAAAGGTAGAAGCAGAAGCGCCATATCGGGATATTGAATTGACAAGCCATATCTGCCGTAAGAAGAAAAGCCGAGCGTTTATTCACCCCCTCCCAATACTGCTCGTTATCCGCAGTGGAAACTAATCTGATCTTGCTTTCTCCAAAAATTATTCCGGGAGTCAGACCTATGTTAAATTCTGTCTGACGGAAGAGGAAAAACAAGGAAGCAAAAATAAGCGAGGAGATACTGTTTTCAGGCATATATAACCAATCATAGGCGAACAGACTATAGGCAGTATCTGTCAAGGCATCGTCGAAACTGCGCACCCTCGTGCGGTAGGAGAAGGCCAGCGGAAAAGCAACGGCATTTTCCAGTCCGACAAAGTTTTCCGCATATTGCCCTCCCAGGCGGTAGCCGAGTCCGCGCCTTGTAAAATGCGAAACACTTAAAGAATAGTATGTTTCTGCTCCGAGATTGCCTGCAGAACCGAATGCCGGCGCAACAATTCCGGTACCGAGGCTTATATCCCTGAAAAAATCGTCATAGCGGATAAAGCTCTGTGCATACGAGCCAAGGCAGAAGCTCAAAGCGGCGAGAAGGGACAATAATATTTTTTTCATATCACTTCAATATAAAAACTTACTGGACGAAAGCCGTCGTTACAACTTATCATAGCGCTCATAGGATTTTTCATCCAGCCTTCGAAGAAATTTCCTTCCCCTCGTGAGAGCGACTCCACAAAAGGGCGCATCGACTCCCACGCGGAAAGACACAGACCTTCCGGACATTCGCCGTTTATGGAAATCCAAGACTGCCCCTCAAGCACGCTACAAGCGTTAATGAGGGGATTTTCAAATTTATCAATCAAATCTTTATACTCCGACTTGCGTATAGCAGTTATCTTAACTTTTCCCATCACCTATACAAAAGAGAAAACAAGCATTTCTTTGATCGAAAGCATTGCCTATACAAAAATAAGTAAATCTTCCATATATTCGCACCCGCGGAATACAAATATACAATGACAAACTGAGCAAAAAGTCAAATAGGCTTAGGTCACCCTCTGTTTTTCTCAAGTACAGTAGCTGGTCCAAAACTTATACAGAAGGACCTTCATAATAGAGCGTTTTGCAGAAGCTCTGCTATTTTTATGGACCAGTACTCGAGAGCCGGATTAAGGTAGACCCTCCCTCCGAAATTCTTTGGCATGCTCTGCATGAACATTCTCTAATCGTTGTAAGTTCCCGTAGCTCCCGATTAGTCCAAGCTCTCCTATGTGCAACTCACGCGTATTTTCCGACAGGGGTCGTGTACAATATCCAAGTCTTGCAGGTTATTTGCGGCAATCCGAAAGTGAAATATCTTCTGTTTTTTTGAAACATTTGTAGAATTAATATTTTTTTACGTACCTTGCCTGGCCCTTCCCGTAGATTCCAGTAAAGGGTCTTATGTTGTTCCTGCTTTTTCATACAAAGATAAATTCCATCAATAGGAAAGATTGGGCTAGATATAATATAAAATAGGGAAAACTGATTAAATTTAATATAAGATTATGAAACGCTTACAAGTCGGCAACATC
>CAUUCY010000055.1:0-12460 GCA_963543835.1 uncultured Bacteroidales bacterium | reverse complement strand
GTTACTTTCATCATCGCTGCACATTGGTGTACATAAATCCGGAAAAACATTAAATCTGCAAGGGATAAGTATTTGGAGTTTGCATAAAAATGGGAAAAGAATCAAGAATTGCATTGGAAATCCGGGCAAGTGGGGCGGACATCTTGGAAGGCTTATTTCCAGGGGCATCACCAAAAGTTTTATGGAGTATGCCGATATACAACTTTGCTATATCCTATGGTAAATCCGCTGCAGGACAGAAAGATGCCTGCCCGAGAACCTTTTGGAGGCAAGGGAAGTTTATACTCAAATGTATTGTCTGTCTGTTATCCTATATGACCACATTGCAAATGGCAAGAGCACAGGATGTCATTGATGTTCACGCACATATTATCCCACAACTTATCGGAGTGGGCAAAGCCGAACACCACAACGCCCTTATGGCCGAGGGCTTTCCACTACCTAAGTGGACTATTGAGAATCAATTGAAATGGATGGATGATGCCGGGGTACGGACCTCTGTCCTCTCGCTTGCTGCCCCGCAGCCTTATTTCGGCGACGCGAAAGAGAGCGCAATCATCGTACGGCAGCTAAATGAAGAGAGAGCCCGTGCCAAGGCGGAACATCACGGAAGATTCCTGTGGTGTGCAACGCTTCCCCTACCGGATGTCGAAGCTGCCATTCAGGAAGCCGAATATGCGCTTGACAGCCTGCACGCAGACGGAATAAAGCTTGCCACCAAAATGTCCTCGGGCAATATCTCGGCTCGCCGGAACATTCCGCCACGTTACCCCAATCTGAAGATTGTCATTCCTCATTGCGGAGCCTATTTCCCCCTGGCAATCCCGAGGATGAAATCGCTCGCGCCTGTCATGCAACAGACCGGGCTGGTAGGAAATATCGATTGGGAGAAGAATCTGTCGGCTTTTTATTATGATTTGGCGGGAGCGCATTCTCCGGAGGTAATACGTATGATGCTTTCCATCACCACTCCGGATCACCTGCTATACGGCTCCGACTACCCCTATGTGGCTACGGAACAGCTTACTGCAAGCCTCGACCGCATGAAGGACTACCGGACGGCACTCCCCGACCTGAGCCCTTATCGTGATATGATTCTCGGGCAGAATGCCCTACGGCTTTTTGGAGGGACGGACAAGGCAGCCGAACCCTTACAAAGCAAGGGCACGAGAATAGTCCGACTGGCTGAGATTGAAATATATCCGGAATATCAGGAGGCCTATCTCAAAACGGCACGGGACGTAGCAGCGACCAGTCTGCATGAGGAACCGGGTGTCCTATGCCTCTTCCCAAGCCAGTTGAAGGAGGACGGAACAAAATTCCGTATCGTGGAAATATACGCCTCAAAAGAGGCTTATCAGCATCATGCAGTGCAAAACGCTCGTACACCGTGAGCGGGAAGGCAGTCATTACCTCCGCTGCAACAATAATAAACGTTGCGCTGAATTATTCGAGCTTCACCGCCGAATAAGCCCGCACACATATTTTCACAATAAAGACGGACGGAAGCGAAAGCTTTTCAGCCGTCTTTATTGCATATTATTCCCTTTAGGATAGAGGTCGTATAAACTACACCCGTATTTCCCAGCCTTTTTCGTATTCTCTGCCCCAGAGCTTGTCAGCTTCCGGATCGTTCAGAATACGTCCGCTTCCCGGGTCAATATCTAAAGAATGACCTACACGCTGTGCGATATTGCCCAACTGTACCAACTGAGTACTGATGCAGGCTTCTACAATTCCGGAATTCAGCCTTGCCCCTTTGCGTATCGCGTCAAACCAGTTCTGGAAGTGATAGGCATCCAGCTGTTCCGACGGATTCAGCAAATTACCTGTTTCAAACTTCAAGTCGCTTTTTACATCTTTGATTACTTGCCCTTGCAGGTCTGTTATTTTATACTCATTGCCTCCGCTGATGAAAAGTGTGCCTGTTTCTCCGTAGAAAGCGGTACCTACTCCGTATCCGTCTACCGGTGTGTTGTTGCAACTGCGTCCTTCCCAGGAACAGGATGCTTCATCGCCGAACTGGAAAGTGATGAGTTGCGTGTCCGGAGTCTGCCAGTCGTCCTGAAAGCGATAACGTCCTCCGACAGAATCCACCTTTGTCGGATAATCGACGCCCAGTCCCCAACGCAGTATATCAACAAAATGAGTTCCGTTGTTCAATGCTTCGCCTGTGCCCCAGTTCCAGAACCAGTGCCAGTTATAGTGGATATAATTATCCTTAAAATCGGGCACTCGCGGTGCAGGTCCTTGCCATAAATCCCAGTCTATATAATCTGGCACAGGGACCACTTTGCCCGTGCCTATAGAAGGACGATTGTTGACATACCATGACTTGGCATATCTTACTTTCCCGATTGCCCCGGACTTGATTTCTTCTATTGCCTTGATAACGTTCGGCCACGAACGACGCTGGTTGCCGACTTGGACAATACTCTTATATTTAAGCGTAGCCCTGACTAACATTTCATTCTCTGCCGGATTGTGGCTGGTAGGTTTTTCCAGATAAACATGTTTTCCCGCCTGCATAGCCATAATGGCTGCTTTTGCATGCCAGTGATCAGGTGTTGCAATAACTACCGCTTCAAAGTCGTCCGATTCAAGCATTTTGCGTATATCTCTTTCTCCTTTGGGAGCGCGTCCGCTTATTTTATGGATATCCGCCTGACATCTTTCAAGCGCCCTTGCATCAACATCGCAAAGGCAAGTAACTTCGCAGGCTTTCATCTTGGCAAACCCTTGTGCCAAGGCATTACCTCTGGAGTTTACACCAATGACTCCGACCCGTATTTTTTCGTTTGCTCCCGGGATTTCCCGATAACGCTCCGAAGCTAAGCCGGGAAGAATGCTCCCAATGGAAAGGGCTGCTGTGCCCGCAACTGTTTTTTTGATAAATTCTCTTCTTGTTGTCATAGTGTTTATGAAATTTAAACTGTTATTAAGTGATAGCGGACTTTTTCCGTCAATACGTCTTCAAAAAGTCTAAAGTTGTTATTTCTTTTTTCTAAATAAAAGGCGTAATCCGATGATGAGCAGACGCGGAATCCATAACATGAAATAAATGAACAAACTCATAACTAACACATAACCCAGTTGGGTAAACATTTCTGTCCACGGACGCGTATAGACAAGGATAGCTATGATATTAATTACAAAAGAGAGCAAAAAGCATATCAGATAAAGGTTTTTTTCCCTTTTGATTTTTCGGGAGGAGATGATTATATCTTTCATAATTAAAATTTCATATATGGTATTTTATATTCGTCGGGGAAAAGGATTTGTCGCTCCTCCTCCATTGCCTGATTGCCAAGCAGACAAAGTACGGTGGAACAATAGGCTTCTTCCACTACATTTTGTGCTTTTTCTCCTGTAATACATGATTGGCAGAAAGCAGAGAGAATGATATCGGAGCCGTCTTTGTCGGCTCCTATCATGCTCAGGCCATTGTTGACGTTAATATCTCCTTCAATAACAAAGTGTGGCACATATCCCTTTTTCGTTTCCGGTCTCCAACTTGGTCCGGCTGCCGGGATGGCGGCAAATGCTTTATCCTTAACCTGCCCTATAAGTTGCCGTATGCCCGATATTGAATGATCTTCTTCCAGATAATAGATACCCTTTGCCATTTCCATAGTACCTTTGTGCCCCAAAATCTGGTCTTCCATGCCATTGAATTTATTGGAAATCAACGATTCATAGGCAATCTTGGTGCCGTCGGAGTATCTGTAAGTCACATTTACGCTGTCGTACACCTCACGACCGTCCTTCCAGTAGACTATGTCACCCATACCGATGACGCTTAGCGGCATCATCTTAGCTGCCCAGTTGCATACTTCAAGCTGGTGACAAGCCAGTTCGGTCATCAACCCGCCCGAACTCTCCTTGTACAATCTCCAGTTGATTTTACGTTCCAGTTCCGGGGAGGGGACGGGACGGCGCCAGTCTGCATTTCTAAACCAATGGCAACGCATTCCCACCACGTCTCCGATGAGTCCGGAATGAATCATTTGCATACCTTTTATATACTTCTCGTCATACATACGCTGCATACAGAAGTAGAGAACCTGCCCGGTATTTTGATAGGCATCATAAATAGCCTTGCATTCGTCTAAAGTCCTTGCCATGGCTTTTTCACAGAATACGTGTTTGCCGGCAGCCAAGGCATCCAGTACAATTGGAGCATGCCAGTTCAAAGGAGTAGAGATAATTACACCGTCAATATCTGCCGCTTCCAAAAGCTTACGGTAGTCCGTGTATGCTTTTGCGCCGGGGCAGAGTTCTATTGCCTGTTGGAGATTTGGAGCATAATTGTCACAAACGGCGACAATCAGGGCATGGGGAATCTCCTTCAGATTGTGGATATGATACTGTCCTCTGGAGCCTGTACCGATTAAAGCTATCCTGGCTTTCTCATTACGGATTTCTTTAAGCTTTTCGGGTGTGCAGGAAGACAGCCAGGGTGTGCTTGCCAGCAGTGTGGTCCCTCCTGCAATATATAGCAGATTTTTAATGAATTGTCTGAGTTCCAGATCGACTCCCTCTTCTACCTTGTTTCCCATATCTTACAGAGTATATATAGTTCCTTTTATATCTTTGAAATTCGCCTTAATCTGTTCCCTTTGCCTGTCATCGGCAATCATCCAGACCGTACTGAGTATTTCCGCATCTAACGGATTGTCCGACAAGATGCTCGTGACTTTTTTTTGTTTGTTACAGCTTCCCGTGAGCGGATTTATAATATGTCCGCTGTATTGTTCCGTATTCCCGGAAGTGGACAAGGCCTTACCTGCAAGGCGGAAATAGTCGAGAGTCTGTTGAGTATAGGGGTTCTGCAAACTGACTTTCCAACAGTCTCCGTAGGGATGGTGTCCTATTCCCATAATCGAACTGTTGCCGAAATCAACGAAAGCATTCTCTATATTCCCCCGTAAGAGGATTTCTTGAATCTTTTTCAAGGCATATCCCTTTGCGAAACCTCCGAAATCAAGTGTTACGGAAGAGCTGCCAAAAGAGATATTTTGATTGTCGTGAATTTGTATTTGGGAGAAATCGCTTAATGTGATATCGAAAAAATGAAGGGTCTTTTCGTAGTAATATTGGCATGTACGCAGAATATCTTCCAGCTCCGCACTGACAGAAACCGAATTTTGTCGCGCACGATTGTTTAGCTTGGACACTTCACTTGCGGCATCAAAGCGATTCAAGATCTTATCCAGTCTCTTTAACTCGTCGGTAATATCTTCCCATAACAGATTCAACAGGGGAAGCTCGGGGTGAATTATCAGAATATCAAGACGCGTCCCCATAACATGAGGAATGAATCCATGAAACATGGATTCTTCTGCATAATATTTTACTTCACTTCCTGACACGTGCCCGAGGTCTTTATTATCTCTTTTTTGCTGCCAGTTCTACAGCTGTCGTGGTGATATAATATTTGGATATTGTATTCTCTTTTTCCCAATCCGGCATATAGTTATCACGCAAATAGCCGAGGAACGATTCTGCTACTTTAGTGAAATGATATTCATGTCCCAGCCTATCCGCCTGTGGAATATCAATCAGATAAAGTCCTTCTTTCATTTTTCTGACGGATATAAACGGAAATGCCCTATGCAGGTGTTTGATTGCTTTCCGCAAGTGGCCCTCAAATTCCAAACAATCAGATTCTGCAGGTCTTTGGATATAGAGCTGTTTCACAAAAGCGTTTTCTTTGTCCTGGATTATTTTCAGTGTCGCCTTGCTTCCCTTCTTAATGGAGGTAAAAGTGTCGCCTCCATCGCCTGACGCTGTGTAATTCCAAATAAGCTTCATGCCTATATGAACCCCCTTTACCGTGTAATTAAGGCTGCCATTCGCTAAAACCTCCAGCACATTATTTCTGATATTTTTTTTCAGGAAAGCGGGGAAAGTATCAACCTGCGTCGATTGCGAAAATTCAGGTAAGGTAATGCGGGTAGCCCAGTGTCTTGCTTCCAACACCTCTACATCTGACTGATAACGTATGATTTCATTGGGGAAGCACTGCCAGTTTACCAAATCAATAAGGTGAGTGCTTACGTCAGCGATGCCTTCTCCTTGTTGTTCCGTGTCATAGTACCATACCGGACGAATCAGTGGCTTGCCTGATACATGCTTGAAGAAATGATGGACACTTTCCATATAAACGGCAGGCTCATTCAAAGACCCTTTTTGCAATTCGCCAAAAAGCTCAGTATTGTTCAGCAAGGCTTTTTCTATTATATTAAGGATGTCATATCGTTCAGTCATCAGGTCATAAAGTAGCAAATTCCTTTCCCGCGCCAGTTGATATGCCTGAATCAATAAGTCGAAGTCCTTTTTGTTAATGGCAAGAGGCTTGTCGGAAAGCACATTATATCCTGCTTTGATTGCTTCCAGAATATAGTTTGTTTTTTTTCGGTTGTTTCCGGCAAGCACGACCACATCTCCCTGACGCTCGGCAAGCATCCTGGCAAGATAATCTTCCCCGATATATATTTCTTCCTTCCAGGATGTGGGATTCTCCTCCCGTTGATTATAGCGCTTTATGTCGTTCAGATATTGTCTTACCTCAGCCCCCGCGGGAGCATATACCTTAACTGTGTCATTCACTGAGGTAAGCGGATTCTTTTGCAACAGACCGGCATGAAAATGTCCAGGGTCGAGGACCACTAATTTTACGTCTTGATTGTTATTTGCCTGCTTGGGGGTGAAAGAACAGGAAACAACTACTAATGAGATGGTCAAAATCCAAAAGTGTCCGTATACGTAGCTCATGTGCTATTTTATTTGCAGTTTTTAATCAGCTTCCGTGCTTCTTTCAGCCCTTCCCTGTATGCTTCTTCCATGCGGACTATTCTTCCGTTACGTTCTTTGCTCATATTGGAAGCTTTCATAAAAGTGAATATCTCAATCGTTTCTTCTCTGGAGACAGGAGATACCCCGGTCTTGAAAAAAGCGAGTATTTGATCGAGTAATACTTTGTAACCTTCATATCCTCCCGCTGCTATTGCACCTTTGGATATATAGGCTATGCCTCCATAAATGGCAGGACCTTCTTTGATGCCTCTGAAAGTGCCTATACGTCCGTCTTTCCAACGGCCGGCCACCACATCAACATCTTTGGAAGACATACGGCTGACCGACTCGCAACCCGTTCCCATAAGGGTATATAGCGTTTCTACTCCGTGAATGCCATAAAAGCCGAAGTCGGGATGAGTCGGTTCAACCTTGTGCGGAGAGTAACAGTCCGCTCCCATAATTTTACCGAACTCTCCGTTTCTCAGTCTTTGGTTTTGCGGAGAATATCTGAGCGCGGAAGATGAAAAGATAGGGACCTTGTATTTCTCCGCCATTTCGTAAATAGCAATAGCTTGTCCCAATGTCGCTCCGAGGGGCTTGTCAATATAGCATATTTTCCCCGATTTGAAGACTTCCATTGCCTGGTCAAGGTGGATTCTGCCATCGTTTGTTTCAAGCATGACACAATCCACCTTGCCAAGCAACTCCGCTATCGAGGAAGTAATCTCCACACCCAGTTTTCTGAGTTCTTCCGTATATCCGGGAATTCGTTCGTAACTGGAACGTATAGTCTTTGAACCGTAAGGGTAAGCTGCCACGACTTCGAACTCCTTGACAAATTTATCGTCAGAGTCTCCGTTCAGCAACTCGGTGAAAGCCGTAGCATGGGAAGTATCCAGTCCGATAATTCCTATCTTAATTACATCCTGTGCATAAAGTCTGAAACTAACAGACAAGAAAGCGATGAGGATAAATAAAATATTTTTCATATGTATTTATAAGTTTATTCGTCCTGCACTGTCAGCATCCAAATATAGACAAAAATTTTCTTTACTGCGTAATATACTTGCCGGACATTTCTCGGAAATCTCCCCGTAAAGGGCGTTATATACAGCATTGGCTTTGTTTTTGAAAGGCACAATGCAGAACATCCAGTCCGCTTTTAATAATGCCGGGATGGTAAGAGTCAGCGCTTTGGCGGGGACAAGTTCCAAGGTCTCAAAGCACTTTTCATTCACTTGTTGCTGGCGGCATATAGGGTCGAGTTCTACGACCTTAACTGATTCGGGGTCGTTGAAATCGGCCACGCCCGGATCATTGAAGGCAATATGACCGTTTTCGCCTATTCCTAAGCAGACAATATCGACAGGATAGCGAAGCAGCAATTCGGAATAACGTTTGCATTCTTCTTCAAGGTTTTCCGCTTGTCCGTTCAAGTAGTTTACAGTTTTGAACGGGACTTTATCGAAGATGCGCTGCCGGAGAAAATTCCCGAAACTTTGCGGGGCTTCCGGCTGAATGCCGATGTACTCATCCATGTGGAAAGCATTGATTCTGGTCCAGTCAATCTCTTTACGATGAATCAGATGACTTAAAAATTCATTTTGCGAAGGGGCTGCCGCAAAAATCATATTGATTTCATCTTTTCCTTTCAGGAGTTCGCATATTTTGTCGGCGACCTCTGTTGCAGCACATAGTCCCATCTGCCGGATAGTGGGGAAAATTTTGACTGTTAATAGCTTTTGTTGGAAGCGGTATGTTTCATTGATTGTAGATAACATGACCTTCTGATATAGTTGTTATTACGTTAATTTGATTGTCGAAAATGACGATATCGGCATCCTTGCCTTCCTCCAGAGACCCCTTCCGAGCATCAACATGCATAATGCGGGCGGGGGTAAGGCTCATCATCCGAATAGCATCTATTAGTGGGACGCCGGCTATATTTATCATGGTCCTTACCAAACGATCTGCGGTAGCCACGCTTCCTGCGAATGCCGAACGGTCGGGAAGTTTTGCCACTCCGTCTTCAATAATAACTTTTTGACCGTTGGTAAGGCTACCCAATATAGATTTACCTTCGGGCATTCCGGCAGCCCGCATGGCATCTGTGCAAAGTGCCGTTTTATCCGGTCCCTTGAACTTATATACAAATTGCAGTAAAGCTTTAGGCAGGTGAATGCCGTCTGCAATGATTTCCACAGTCATGTCATCAATCATATAGGCTGCTTCCACCGCACCGGCATAACGATAGGCATTCCTACGGGTGACGCTTGACATAGCCGAATAAAAATGAGTTGCATGAGTATATCCCGCTTCGTATGCTTTCAGCACTTCTTCATAAATGGCATCGGTATGTGCAACGGATGGGAGAATATGACAGCTTTTGAGTTTATCTCCCAGTTCGATTGCACCTGCCAGTTCCGGTGCAATGCTCCATCTTACAATATCCTGTGAAGCTTCCAGAATTGCGTTATATTCGTCAGGACGGGGCGTTTTCAAATACTTAGGGTCTTGGGCTCCGCACTGCTTGGGTGATAAGTAAGGACCTTCTAAATGCAGACCGATAAATTTTGCCCCTTTTTTATTCAGGCTTTTGGCTTTCCGGTAAACCGCAAAAGTGGTCATCAGCTCTTCGTTTGTGCTTGTCAGTGTCGTAGGCACCATGGCTGTAGTTCCGTATCTGGCATGAGTTTCAGCCACTCCAAGAAAAGCTTCTACGGTTCCATCCATAAAATCGTGCCCTCCGCCTCCGTGAACATGTATATCGATAAATCCCGGGGAGACATATTTTTGCCCGACATCTATGATAAAGTCGCCAGCTTGGGGGAGATATGCTTCGGGAGATACAATCCGTTCTATCTTACCATTCCGGCAAACTATTGTCTTATTGGTTTCAATGCCGTTAAGGCATATTATTTTCCCATTTGTAATAATCAGTCTTTCCATATTTTTATCATGTTCAGTCTTATCTCCAGGATTTTATTTTATGTCCTTTGACGGCAAAGAACAGCAAATAGAGAAAACAAGGAATGAGTACCCAGTAAGCGGTGCGCAAACTGTAGCTATCCGCAAAGTAACCATATATCAAGGGCAAGATCGCGTTGCCGCATAATCCCATAATCAAAAGAGATGACCCCGTTTTGGTGAATTTGCCCAATCCATGAATGGAAAGAGGCCATATTCCCGCATAGATAAGAGCGTTTGGAAAACCTAAAGCATTCAGAAAGAATATGGAGGCATTGGCACGATGACCGAACAATGTCATATCGAAATCCGCAAATACCACTCCTAATGAGAGAACCAGACCAAGTAATGTACACATTATCAGTGCCTTTTTCTGGGAAATGTATTTAGGGATGAGAATTATACCAAGTATATATCCTATCATAGTGCATCCCAGTGTGTAAGACGGGAATGCTTTTGCTTCCAGCAAATCCATTCCCATAGAGTCGGCGTAATTGATTATAGTGTCAATGGCTATGACCTGTGTGCCGACATGAAAGAAAATCGCCAATGCACCTAATACAAGGTATGGGAAGTCGAAAATGCTTTTTTTGCCGCTATGCTTATTGTCCTGCTGTTCACCGGAGACATTCTGATCGTCAGTATTTATTTCCGGTAATACCGAGTAGCGTATGCCTATACCTGTCAGCAGTAAGATAATGCCAAGAATACCGTATGGGATAATGACGCGCCGTATCAATTCATTTAGCATGGCGTTCTTGGTGGTTTCGTCCAGCACGCCGGATTCAATCAACGCAAAAAGTTCGCTGTCGTTTGCTTTCAGAATAAGGGCAGCGAAAATGAGCGGAGAGATAATTCCTGCCACTTTATTGCAGATTCCCATGATGCTGATACGCCGTGCCGCACTATCTATCGGGCCTATAATAGTAACATAGGGATTGGCGGTTGTCTGTAAAATAGCCAGACCGGTGCCGATAGAAAACAAGCCGATGAGAAATATTTCAAATTGTCGTGCCAAAGCCGCCGGTACAAAGATAAAAGCCCCCAAAGCAGTCAGCATAAAACCATACATTATTCCTTTTTTGAATCCTGCCTTCTTCAAAAGAATGCCCGATGGGATTGCCATGACAAAGTACGCTATATAGAAAGCAAAGGCTACAAAATAGGACTCAAAATGGCTAAGCTCGCAAGAGATACGGAAATATGGGATAAGTATGGAATTGACCCATGAAACGAATCCGAATATGAAAAACATAGCGGACAGAATAGCCAAGGATATGTAATAAGTCTTTCTTCTTGCCGCAATTTGATTGTTTTCCATAAATCGGTCTTTTATATAATTGATTAAGCAAAGGTAGTACATTAGCTTTCTTTCTTCTCTACGAAAAACGAAAAGCTATATTCAAAAAACGTATCTTTTGAGTTGTCTGTTTACGAATGTACGCCTCCTCTATTGTGCTTTTGCGGAGTCCGTGTCGTATTTTAAGATAAGGATGTCGTCTCTCCTGCCTATAGAGCAGGGCTTATCCTTTGGTAGGCAGGGGCTGCTACTACTTTAATACTTTCTTTATGACAGGACAGACCAGATCGGCATATCTCATCATGCCCAAGTCTGTGAAATGGATGCCGTCTATTGTGGCTTCTCCGTCTTCTCCAAGCATCTTTTCGGAAGAAATCATGTATATATTCTTCTCTCCTTTTGTTTTCAGAGCTTTGTAGACGCTGTTGACGGCTTTGTTCTTTTTGCTTACTTCTTCAGCTATTTTCTTGTCGAACAAGGTATGAGTGAATACGGGGTCCTCAATAAATATAATAGGGGTGCGAGGATGCTTGTCCCTAAGTATGCGGTAGAAAGTTTCCGTTTTCTCATATATTTGCTCGGCGGAAGCATTGGGAACGAAGTCCAGCACATACACTCCGGCATCCACAGAAGACATCACTTCGGCTATTTCGTAGTCCAAAAGCGCATTCCCGCTGAATCCCAAATTGATAATCTCGCGATTCAGACGGCGGGAAATGATATTGGTATGCGCCATTCCCGGACGATTGGCACACCCGCCTTGAAGAATGCTCGTCCCATAAAAAACTATTGGTTTGGTCCGTTTCGGGATGTCCATTCGAGGCGCAGATATGGACGCTTGTTCGTCTATTCCGACGGACAATGAAGTTACTCCGTCGTAAAGAGGCAAGTATAACATATATTCTCGCTCAAGTGGCTCCATATTAGAGATAATTGTAGCCTGATTAACCTTCCCGCTCGGGCGTCCGCTATTCACAAACCGCCATGCACCGTCTGTCCAGGTGTAGAGATCGAGCCCTTTAATGCCGGTAGCCGTCATGTGGTTCATCCGGCTATCATTCAAATTCTCCCATTTGGCAGCTATTGTTGTCGAATTAGAACAAAACCTTATTGCCAATCCTGCGGAGTTCCTGCTTAAATTCCATACCGGTTTGCGGGAGACCTGCTTTAATGAATCCGGCAAGCGCTCGTAGCGGTTTTCCGTATTCTCCGTTGCCTTGCCATACAAAGGAAACTCGGCAGCATCGTAATATTTTAATTGGGCCTCCAAAGAAGCCGGTAAGCACAAGAATGCAAGGAGCAAAATGATGAGATGTCTTTTCATAATAAATGGCTGTTTATAAAAGTTATGCAATATACATAAAATATATGGCATAGCCTTTAAGAATATGC
>CAUUCY010000054.1:0-12986 GCA_963543835.1 uncultured Bacteroidales bacterium | reverse complement strand
GGGATGGGGCATACCCACCGCAACCGATATTGCCTTTGCCGTATGTATACTCACTTTGCTCGGAGACAGGATACCCACATCCCTGAAAGTGTTTCTGACTGCACTCGCAATTGCCGACGACCTCATAGCAATTCTCGTAGTCGCCATATTCTACGGCGGTCAAATCAATATGGCTCTGCTCCTGAGTGCTCTTGCAGTCATTATCTTCACGATTGTCTTGAACAGAATCGGAGAGAAGCACTATTCCGTATTTATTTTAATGGCGCTACTTGTATGGACCTTATTCTATTACGCAGGCATACACTCGACAATGTCGGGAGTGGTAATGGCATTCATCATACCGAATGTTCCACGCTATAAAAAAGCCTATTTCAACAGAAAATCAAAGGAATATTACAGACGGCTCAAGGAATATGAGAACCAGGACGGTTTCGAAGATGTTTTTCCCAACTCACTGCAACGCCACTGCCTGCGCCGTATCTGCGCCGTTTCAAAAGGCTCTATGGGACTCGCCGACCGTCTTGAACACGCTCTCGGTCCTTGGGTGAACTTCATTATAATGCCTGTTTTCGCTCTTGCGAATGCCGGAGTGGAAATCAGCGATCTCTCGTACTTCAATATTTTCCACTTTACGCCTGATTTAGGAAGTGTAGGTATGGGTATTTTCCTCGGACTGGTTATAGGCAAACCTTTAGGAATAACCTTGAGCAGTCTTATCGCAATCAAATGCAAAGTTGCTGAAATGCCTGCAAAAGCGGATTGGCACATGCTCCTTGCCGTAGCCTGCCTCGGAGGTATAGGTTTCACAATGTCACTTTTTGTGGACACGCTTTCTTTTGGCGACCAGTCCCACGAAGTCATGGAGCATCTCCGGGATGCAGGGAAAATCGCGGTCTTGATGGCTTCGGTAGGCTCTGCCATACTCGGAACGGCAATAATCAAAATCGTGCATAAAGCCGAAGAAAAACTGACCTGACTATAGAACAGCGGATGAAGACTTTAGATTGAGCCGCCGTGATTTAATACAATGGACGGAAGTGAAGGGCATCTCATCAGAGGATTTAAAGAGGGAGTTTTGCGAATTCGTAATTTCCAATCCCGTACGAAACAGTTGCAAATAAACCCGGCTGAAGTATTGACTGCCAGGCGGACATAAGTTTGCTCCCTGCGAAGAAAATAATTTTATTTTTTTTGCAGGTTACAAAAAATTATATACCTTTGCAATCCCAATGATGCTGGGTTCGTATAACGGTTAGTACTCAAGATTCTCAATCTTGCAATATGGGTTCGATTCCCGTACCCAGTACGAAAAAAGCTCGAAGTTGATTGCTTCGGGCTTTTTTATTGCTATATTTACCGTTGTAAATACCATATAAGATGATGAAAGAATATATAGCACGCAACAAGGAAAGATTTTTTGAAGAACTCTTTTCCATACTCAGAATACCCTCAATAAGCGCCAAGAAAAACCATAAACCCGACATGTACCGTTGTGCCGGAAGGCTCGTCGAGCTTCTCAAAGAAGCGGGAGCCGACGAGGCGGGAATCTACGAGACCAAAGGCAATCCTGTGGTATTCGGGCACAAGACAGTCAATCCAGAGTGGAAGACCGTACTTGTCTATGGTCACTATGATGTACAGCCTGCCGAGCCTCTCGAAAAATGGAAATCGGACCCTTTCGAGCCGGAAATTCACGACGGCGCGATTTGGGGGCGCGGAGCTAACGACGACAAAGGGCAGCTCTTTATGCACATAAAGGCTTTTGAATACCTCGTCCGCAGCGGAAAACTCAGGCACAATGTGAAATTCATCCTTGAAGGAGAAGAGGAAATAGGCAGCCCGTCACTGCCGGAGTGGATCAAGAGCCACAAAAAACTTCTCAAGGCAGACATCTGTCTCGTGTCCGACACCACCATGATTTCGGAGAAAACACCTTCCATCAACTGCGGCATGCGCGGTCTTGCCTATCTGGAAATCAAAGTGACAGGACCCGACAAAGACCTCCACAGCGGACACTACGGCGGTGCGGTTGCTAACCCTATCAACACCCTATGCGATATAATTTCATCGCTGATCGACGAGAACGGGCGCGTTACCATACCTGGCTTCTACGATGATGTGATTGAACTTTCAAAGAAAGACCGCCGTATGCTTGCAAGAGCCCCGTTCGACCTGAAAGAATATAAAGAATTTCTCAATATAGACGCCGTAAAGGGTGAAAAGGGCTATACTACGCTTGAACGCACGGGAATACGCCCTTGCCTTGATGTTTGCGGCATCTGGGGCGGCTACACAGGCGAAGGGGCTAAAACAGTCCTTCCGTCTGAAGCACACGCCAAAGTCTCCATGCGCCTTGTTCCCAATCAGGACAGCGCGACTATCACTCGCCTGTTTGTCAAACACATAAAGAGCATAGCTCCGAAAAGCGTGCGCGTTGAAGTAACGCCGTTCGAGGGAGGAGAGGGCTTCCTCATACCTATCAATTCAAGTGCATACAAAGCCGCATCAAAGGCTATGAGCGAAGTCTACGGGATAGAACCGATTCCAAGCCGGGGAGGCGGGAGCATTCCTATTCTTGCCGATATGCAGCGCATACTCGGTATCGACCCTCTTCTGATGGGCTTCGGTCTTGAGCGCGACACTATACACTCCCCTAACGAGAGTTATCTGCTTTCGCAGTTTTTCGCCGGAATGGAGAGCATCGCATTATTCTATCAATATTGGTAATGCATACTCTCTCCGTAGAAATATCCGTCTTTCATATGAAACACTCTGCCGGATTTGTCACGGAAAGACACTTCAAAATTTATAGTGTCAATTTCTATCATAGAGTGCCCAAAATCAGTGCGGTTCCCGCAAATGTCTCCGTAACGCTTTTATTGAGGCACGGATTATTTTATTAAATTTGCATCATATTCAAAAGCCTGTATATGATAAAGTTTGAGATAGTATGTCCTGTAGGGCTGGAGCCTCAGCCGCAAGAGATTGAAGCGAGAGCATGCGGGATGAAATGGGAACTGAAAAAACGCTCTCTCGACGCCCGCGGCACTCCTGTCTGGCGCTATCAATATCAGGCTTACTCTCCCGAAGACAATTATCAGCCATACAAACTTCCGGAATATCAGGACGTACACAAAGCAGACCCGGTCATAGTGGTGGGTGCAGGTCCGGCAGGCATGTTCGCTGCGCTCAAGCTTCTGAGCTTGGGCTGCAAGCCCATAATCCTGGAACGCGGCAAGGACGTGCACGGACGCAAATTCGATATGGCGAAACTCTCTAAGGACGGCACGGTGAATCCCGACTCCAACTATTGCTTCGGCGAGGGAGGTGCAGGGGCCTTTTCCGACGGGAAACTTTACACACGCTCCTCCAAACGAGGGGATATACGTGAAGTGCTGCATCAACTCGTAAAATTCGGCGCATCCGAGGATATTCTGACAGACGCGCATCCGCACATAGGTACGGACAAGCTTCCCGCAATCTGCGAAAACATACGCAAATGTATCTTGGAGCACGGAGGAGAATACCATTTCGGTGCAAAAGTTTGCGACATAAAGTTCCCGGGCGGGGGAAAGGAAACAGACGAACGCCCGGAAGAAAAGGATGGCGATTTAACGAGCAGCCCCACAACAGCAGCCCCACAAAGCATGGTCGAGGCTATATGCTGCAACGGGGAGAGCTACCGGGGCAAAGCCTTGATACTTGCTACAGGGCACTCCGCCCGCGATATTTATGAGCTGTTTGACAGAAAAGGATGGGCGTTGGAAGCAAAGGGCTTTGCTCTCGGCGTGCGCGTGGAACATCCTCAGGAACTTATCGACCGTGCACTTTACAAGGGGGCGAAGAATTACCGTAAAGGGAAGAATTATACGGAAGCCCGAAACACCGTGAGCGCCGACAAACTGCCTGCAGCGGAGTATTCTTTTGTCGAACAGGTGGAGGGGCGTGGTGTCTTTTCTTTCTGTATGTGCCCAGGAGGCATACTCGTGCCCTCTTCCACAGAGCCGGAAACAGTCGTGCTTAACGGCATGTCAAATTCAGCCAGAAACTCCAAGTGGGCTAATTCCGGAGTGGTCGTGCAAATTGAGCCGGAGGATGTGCCCCAAGAATATAAAAAGGACGGGGCTTTCGCCCTGCTGAATTTCCAAAGGGACATAGAACGAAGGATGTACAATTGGCGCAGGAACGAGGACGGCTCGGTGGCGGGGAATCCTCTTGCCGCACCGGCGCAACGTATGGTGGATTTCTGCAAAGCCCGCCTTTCGGCAGAACTCCCCCAAAGTTCATACCACCCCGGCACGGTGTCCGCCCCTCTGCATCAGCTGCTGCCGCAGAATGTAAGCAGACGTCTGCAAAAGGCATTCCCCGCTGTCGATAAAAAGATAAGAGGCTATTTCACAAACGAGGCCCTGCTGCTCGGTGTGGAGTCCCGTACCTCTTCACCGGTGCGCATACCGCGCGATCCGGAGTCTTTGAGCTGCGTAAACAAGGCTATATTCCCTTGCGGAGAGGGTGCGGGCTACTCGGGAGGCATAGTTTCCTCCGCGATAGACGGAATACGCTGTGCAATTGCAGCAGCGAATTTATAGGAAGCCCGGTCCTTGGGAATCCACAAAAGGAACTGCCGCGGCGAAATCACAGCCTAAAAGTCCGCCATACGTGAGACGGGAGCGATGTCAAGCGGGGCGCGTTCTCCGTTCTTGTAATGGAAATAGCCGGCTATCGCTATCATTGCGGCATTGTCAGTGGTAAATTTGAATTCCGGAAGATAGGTGTTCCAGCCACGCTTCTCCCCCTCTTCGACAAGACGTTTTCTCAAACCGCTGTTGGCAGAGACTCCGCCCCCCATAGTTATCTCCCTTATTCCTGTCTTTTCCGCAGCTTTGACGAGTTTATCCAAGAGTATGTCAATCAGGGCTTTCTGGAACGAAGCGCAGATGTCTTCTTTGTTATTTTCCATGAACAGAGGGTCTTTTTCCATCTCGTCGCGGACAAAATAAAGCAGAGAAGTCTTTATCCCGCTGAATGAATAATCAAGCCCGGGAATATTGGGCTTTGCGAACTTGAAGCGTTCCGGATTGCCGAGAGCCGCAAGCTTGTCGATGACAGGACCTCCGGGATAGCCTAAGCCCATCATCTTTGAACACTTGTCGAAAGCTTCCCCGACGGCATCGTCTATGGTCTGCCCAAGTATTTCGTACTCCAAAGGGCTGTTCACCAGCACTATCTGCGAGTTGCCGCCCGATACGAGAAGACATAGGTAAGGGAAGTTCGGCTCATTAGGCTCTTTATCCTGCTGACGCACAAAATTTGCCAGCACATGCCCCTGAAGATGATTTACCATAACCATGGGAACATTGAGGGAAATTGAAAGAGCCTTTGCAAAGGAAGTGCCCACGAGCAGAGAGCCAAGCAAGCCGGGACCTCTTGTAAATGCAATTGCCGTCAGTTCTTCCGGCCTGACACCTGCCCTTTTCAAGGCTTCACTCACTACAGGCACTATATTCTGCTCGTGTGCCCGCGAAGCAAGTTCGGGCACGACACCTCCATACTCCTTATGCACGGCCTGCGAAGCTATGACATTAGAAAGCAGATAAGTGTCCTTTATGACGGCAGCGGAAGTGTCGTCGCAAGAAGATTCTATTCCAAGTATAATGTCAGACATATTCGTTATCATAAAAATACTCACAAATTTAGCAAATTATTTTGTAGATTTGCGAGGATATAGTCATATGGCAGGCAAGACCTATAGAATAATCGCAAAAACAGTGCTTCTGCTGTTCGTATTGTTGGTGACGGGGCTCATGGCTCTGCAGACCACCTACGTACAGTCGAGAATCACGGCACGCGTGTCAGAAATCCTGCTAAGGGAGTTCGGAGGCAGCCTGTCCTTTTCCTCGATAAGAGTCCGGCCTTTCAATGCCGTACTCATCAAAGACGCCTGTCTTACGGATGAGGCGCCTTATGATACTTTGGCTATCCAGCCCCGGGACACGATAATACGCGCAAAAACCATCTACCTTAGTTTCGGTCTGAAGGGGCTTGCTGCCAAAAACGGCCTGCATCTGCGAAGCATATATCTGAAAGATGCTTTTTTCGCCCTGATAAACGACGCTCGCGGAAGCAATATAGAAAGGGTGTTCCGGGCAAAGGACAAGCGGATCGAGCAGATGGAGGATAGTGTAAAAGTCTTTATAAGGGAGCACAATCCCGTTTTCAGCATATCTGCGGGAAAAATAAAGATAGAGAACGCGCACTTCATAATGAAGGACTATAAAAACCCTTCAGAGCAGACTCCGGGACTATTCAACGCCAAAGACATGGATTCCCGTGCAGACTTGAAAGCCGGAGCTTTCAGGCTTGAAATACACAGACACGACTTCAAGCTTGCAGTTGCGGTAAGCAAGCTGGATATACGGGATAAATGCGGCTACGCCGCGCGCAATATAAAATTCAGGGGAAGCTACGAAAACGGGCGCGCAACAATAAATAAGCTGAGCCTTGATGACAATTATTCGAGGCTGCGCATTCCTTACTTCAAGGCATATCTTCCGAAAGATGAAAAAGGCGGGTATGTATTCAATTCGGAAATCAGACTGGACACAAAGATAAAAAACAGCATCATAGCGGCAGAATCCGCTTCTTTCTTCACGGACTTTTTCAAGGGAAACGGGACAGCCGTCGAAGTCAAAGAACTTGAATTGACAGGGTACATAAGTGAACTCAAGCTGCAGAAATTCATTTTCAAAGAGCTTTCAAGCGGAATATACGGCAATATAAGCGGAAGTCTCACAGGAATTGGAACAGAAGGCGAAATGTTTGCAAGCGCGCAAGTAAAATCCCTCGACTTCACTACAGGACAGCTCGACAAACTGATTAAATACTGGGTCCCCGATGCCGACATTGGACTTAAAAACATTGCTAAAGGAAGAGCCTTGAGCCTGAAAGGAGAGGTAGACGGACCTTTCAACCGCCTCAAAGGCAATCTCAGTCTGTACGCAAAAGCATGCGGAAGCGCAAGCGCGGCTTTCGATGTGCGCAATATACTTGACACAAGACGCAAAAAGAGAATAAAACTGAAACTCTCCACCGACAGGCTCGATTTGGGAAGGCTGCTCGGGAACGAACAGCTCGAAGCCTATTCTCTTCGCGCAGCAGCGGATGTGATTTTCTCTCAGAGGATAGAGGAAATAAACGCGAGCGTGAGCAGCGCAGATCCGTGGCTCGATCTCGACCTCAGGACTCATGCCAAAAGAAATGCGGCAAGCAAAGACAGCGTACTCGTGGAGGGGGTTGTAAGGAACCTGCGCCTGAGGGCTTTCCTGCCCGAATCAATGCCTCTTGATGCCATATCCCTGAACATAAAAGGAAGCGGAACTTATGACGGCAGACATTACGACGGGGCATTGGACATAAACGACATAAAGCTTCAAAGCATAACAGACTCCTCCAATATAGGAAATATAACGCTGCGGGCACGCGATGACGGAAAAACGAGCACAGCCATGCTGTCAAGCAAGGCTGTAAATGCAATTTTCATGGGCAGCTCCAATCCTGTCGCAATGATAAAAGACGTAATCGGACACAGCGCAGGAAGAGAGGCTTCTGTATTATTCGGCTCTGCAAAGCCTGTCTTGAAAACAGGCGAAAACTATAAATTGGAAGCGTCCGTAGGGGACCTCAAGGACATAATGCCCTATTTTGCCCCGGGACTTTACATTGCGGAAGGTTCAGAAATAACACTTGCCATGGATGATGACGGGCAGCTGGAAGCCGAGGCAAATTCCGAGGGTCTTGCCATGCACGGCTCATATATCAGAGGCGTCTGTCTGCGTGTCGGAAACGCCGGAAACAAGTTGGGTGCATATATAGGCGTGTCCGAAATAGGTCTTAAAAACATTGCCCTGAAAAACAATCTATTAGTAGCGGAGCTGCACGATAATCATTTCTCGGTAGGGATAAGCTTCGACAATCACGAGAAGCCGGACAACAATGCAAGGCTCGACATACAGGGCAGCCTGTACAGAGACAATGCCGGTCGTCTTGCAAGCATGGTATCCATATTACCTTCCAAATTGACCGCCTCGGGAATAGAATGGAATTTCACTCCGGCTTCAATAAAGCTGGAAAAGGACATATTGGAAATTGAAGGCTTCAGAATGTTCAACGACGGGCAGAGTCTCAGCGTCAATGGCATGGTTTCTCCTGTGAAAAAGGGAAGCCTGACTGTAGATATTTCGGACTTCAGAATATCCACACTCAACAGTTTCCTGCCTGCGAAGTTCAGACTCGACGGCATTGCGAACGGCAAGGCTGTACTGAACTCCCCCACCGATGAAACTTTCGGATTATTGGCAAGATTGAACTGGAAAGAAAGTTCTCTGGGAGGACAGGCTTTGGGAGATTTCAATATGGGCTGCAGCTTGGATGAGAAAAATCGCAAACTGGATATTGCCCTCAACAACGACTTCAATGAAAAACGAACGCTGAACGCCTTGGCTTCGTATCATTTCGACACTAAGAATCTGAATTTAAGGGCTAATCTTGATAGTCTGGGGTTAAAGGCTCTGACTCCCGTGCTTTCAGATGTGTTCACAGATATAGACGGCTTCATAAGCGGCAGGCTGTACGCCGACGGAAATCCTGCAAGCACTCTAAAAGTAAATACGGAAGGGCTCAAACTCGAAAACGGGCTGCTTTTGGTCAATTATACCCAATGCCTGTACCTGCTGCACGGAGCACTTTCATTTGACAACAACGGTCTGCACTTCGATGATGTGGATTTCACCGACCGCTTCGGCTCTCCCGGCAAAGCCCGGGGAGGCATACTCTGCGACGATTTCAAGGACTGGAGACTGGATGCCCGCCTTTCCATCACAAACGGAGAATTGATAAACATAAACCGCAACCGCGCCGAAGCTTTCTATGGCAATATTTTCGGCTCTGGCAATGTAAACTTCAGCGGTCCTTTCGGCGACATCCTGATGGAAGCCGATGCCGTCACGACCCGCGAAAGCAGGCTGTACATACCTTTGGGTTCCGGTCAATCCACTTTGTCATCGAATCTTCTCACTTTCAGAAAAGAGGAAGAGCCCAAAGATCCTTTCCTCTATATGGTGGACAAGACAAAGAAGGAGAGCGAAGCCAATTTCAGCATGAAACTCAGAGTGGAGGCGACTCCTGACGTGCTTGCCGCTCTCGAAATAGACCCGAGCTCGGGCAATAGTTTCGTGGGGCGAGGAAGCGGGAATATAGAGATAAACTTGAGTTCCCGTCCTTCCGTTTTCAATATAAACGGAGACTATACCCTCGACAGCGGAGACTACCATTTCGTTGCACTCGGAGTTGCGAACAAGAACTTCAACATCAAAAAAGGCAGCACCATACGCTTCAACGGAGACATAATGGAATCCGAACTTGACATAAATGCAAGTTACACCACCAAAGCCTCCATATCCAATCTCATCGCGGACAAGGATGCCGCCTCCACCCGAAGAAACGTACAGTGCGGAATAAGAATCGCGGACAAGATAAAGAATCCTTCCTTGAAGTTCTCGGTCGACGTCCCGGATCTCGACCCTGCTATGAAAGCGCGTGTAGCGGGAGCTTTGAACACAGAAGACAAGGTCCAGAAGCAATTCATCGCCCTGCTTGTCACAAACGGCTTCATACCCGACGACGAATCGGGCATAGTATATAACTCCAGCAATATACTCTACTCCAACATGGCTGAAATAATGGCGAACCAGCTGAACAATATACTCCAGAAATTGGATATACCGCTGGACCTCGGACTTTCATACCAGAATAACGACGGGGGGACAGATATTTTTGATGTCGCCGTATCCACGGAACTCTTCAACAACAGAGTCGTAATGAATGGTTCCGTAGGCAACAGGGACAAGAGGAAAACTGCAAGCACCAACAGTTCCGACCTCGTGGGCGACCTTGACATAGAAATAAAACTCGACAACAACGGAGAGGTGAGAATGAATCTGTTCTCGCACTCCGCAGACGAATACACCAGCTATCTCGACAATTCCCAACGCAATGGCGTAGGTCTGACCTACCAGAAGGAGTTTGACAGTTTCAAAAGCTTTTTCAAAAATCTCTTCCGACGCAAAAAGGCAGAAAAAACGATTGTGGAGCATATTGAAGAAGTGACGACAGAACTTGAATGATTATGACAGCCGAAGACAAAGGAACTTTATACCTCATCCCCTCCCCGCTCGGAGAATATGAGCCTTCCAAGGTTATTCCGGCCCCTACCCTTGAGTTACTCAGGCACATAGACACTTATATAGTGGAAGAGGAGCGCACGGTACGCCGTTATCTTTCAGCCGCAGGTCTGCGGGGGCATATAAATGAGCTTAAACTCGTGGTACTCAACGAACACAGCACGAAGGCAGAGGTGGAAGCTATGCTCTCCCTTTTTGACGAAGGCAGGGATGTAGGTCTTATTTCAGAAGCCGGGCTGCCTGCAGTGGCAGACCCCGGAGCAAATTTAGTCGCCCTATGCCACAGGCACGGAATAAAAGTAATTCCTCAGGTGGGCCCGTCTTCCCTCATGATGGCTCTCATGGCTTCTGGACTGAACGGTCAGAGATTCGCCTTTACAGGCTATCTCCCGGCAAAGACCGAAGAGCGCAGAAACGCCCTTAGGACTTTGGAAAAACGCTCTGCCGCAGCAAATGAAAGCGAAATAATAATAGAGACGCCCTACCGCAACGACTCCTTTTTTGCGGATATACTTCAGGTATGCCAGCCTCAGACGAGAGTCTGCATCGCAGCCGACATTACAACGGAAGAGGAATATATCATGACCCGCACGGTAGCCGAATGGAGACGGGCAGTGCCGAGCATAGGCAAGCGCCCGTGCGTATTTATAATTCTCGGAAAATGACAGGAAAAATTGCACTCAGCGGAATGCGTTTCAAGGCTTTTCACGGCTGTCTTGAAAGCGAGAAGATAAACGGAAACGAATTTATGGTGGATTTCGAGTGCCGCTACGATATTTCAAAAGCCGCCGTGAACGACAAGCTCGAAGAAACCCTCGACTACTCCGCAATCTACGAAACGGTGAAAAGGGAAATGCAGAAAAGGAGCAGGCTTCTGGAAAATGTAGCCGCACGCATTGCCGGCTCGATTGCCGAAGAATTTCCGCAGATTATATGCTTTTCAGTGAAAGTCAGCAAGAAAAATCCTCCGGTCGGTGGAGAAGTACAGTGGTCTTCAGTAACTATTGAATATCCGGATGAGCAATAAAGTAGCATTTCTGACTCTCGGCTGCAAGCTCAATTATGCCGAAACATCCACCTACGAACGCGCTTTCGTGGAGGCAGGCTGCGAAGTCGTGCCATGGAGCCGGCAAGCCGACATATATATAATAAACACCTGTTCGGTCACAGCCACCTCTGACAGCAAGTCCCGCAATCTTATCAGAAAAGTGCACCGCATAAATCCTGATGCGAAGATTATAGTCACGGGATGCAGCGCGGAGCTGCGCAGAGAAGAAATAGAAGAAATAGAGGGGGTCACGCGTGTGTTCGGGGCAAAGGAAAAGCATCTTGTGGTAAGCGAAACCCTGGGGCTTCCGGCGCACAAGACGGAGACCTTTGCCGCATTCAGCAGCGGGGAGAGGACCAGGTCTTTTCTGAAAGTACAGGACGGATGCGACAATCTGTGCCTCTACTGCACAGTGCCCTATGCGCGCGGAAACAGCCGCAATATCCCCATAGAGGAATGTGTCAGGGAAGCCGGAATGATAGCCTCAAAAGGCATAATAGAAGTGGTGCTTACGGGAGTGAATACAGGCGATTTCGGGCGCAGCACGGGAGAGAGTTTCCTCCAGCTCCTGAAGTCTTTGAATGAAGTCAAAGGAATAGAGAGATATAGAATTTCCTCAATAGAGCCTAATCTCATAACAGAAGAAATAATAGACTGGATTGCAACTGGCACCAAATTCCAGCCGCATTTTCATATTCCGCTTCAAGCCGGCTGCAACGAGCTGCTTTCCGCTATGGGGAGGAAATACACCACGGAGTTTTTTGCGGACAGGATAGCCTATATACGCAGGAAGCTCGAAGCTCCCGGCAAGCCTAAGGTGTTTTTCGGCATAGACGTTATGGTGGGACTTCCGGGAGAGACGCCGGAGATGTTCCAAAGGACATATGATTTCCTTGCAAATGTAGTAAAACCCGCCTTTATCCATGTATTCCCCTACTCCCGCCGCCCCGGCACTCCTGCCGCAGACATGCCGGACCAGGTGCCTGAACAAATCAAGAAAGAGAGGCTCGCTTCGCTTGAAGCCTTATGCGCAAAACTGCATAAAGAATTCGTCGAAGCCAACGCAGGCATACGCGAAACCGTACTTTTCGAGTCGAAAGAAAAGGGCGGGACTATGTCGGGCTACACAGGAAATTACATACGTATAACAAGACCATTCGACGCTTCCTTAGTGGGGAAACTCACGCAAGTCATCATTCAGACTCTATAGAAAGCCCGTCGAAGGCTGCGTGTACGTGCGGCGGCAGTTCTTTCTCAAAATCCCTGAAGCAGGGAAGCTGATGAGATATGTGGGTGATATAAGACTCTTTCGCGCCCACTTTTTCAAAGAAAGAGAGCGCCTCCTCAAGCGAGAAATGAGAGTGGTGGCGGGTTCTCTTCACACAGTTGATTGTCACCGCATCGAGTCCTCTTAACTTCTCAAATTCCGCATCCTCAATATCGTTCATATCCGTCAGGTAGGCTATGTTTCCGAAGCGGAAACCCATAACCGAAAGTATATGCTCTTTATGGTGCCAGCCGTGGACGGGAACGACTATAGCCTCTTTCGCCTCATTTACGGAAGAAGGGATGCGGTGATAGCCCCCGGCAGAAGTCCACATAAGCGTATCCTCCGTTTCGTTTCCGTGAATTTTGAAAGGCCTGTTGTATATATGGTGCACCTGTATTTCGGGCGAGCCCGGATAGCGGGGGTCGGAAAA
>CAUUCY010000053.1:0-13151 GCA_963543835.1 uncultured Bacteroidales bacterium | reverse complement strand
TGCGTAACTCATCGCCCCTGCCACGGAAGGTCGTCACAACATCTTTTGACAGGAAATGTGCATTACTGCCCGTGACATACACATCCAATTGCGGATTTTTCAGCAACGTGTTCAGCACCTCCTCAAAACGGTCAAGCAGCTGTATCTCGTCTATGAGTATAAAGTATTCCCTCGTATCTGTTACCCTTTGGCTAATGTAATCTAACAAGGGTAACGGGTTCCGATAACGCTCATTATAAATGTTCTCTAAATCCAACTTTATGATTTGGGCATCATCTATCCCTTGCTCTTTAAGATACTGACAGAAAAGGGTAAAGAGCAGATACGATTTGCCACTCCGACGTAATCCAGTAATGATCTTTATCATTCCATTGTGTCGTCGGTCAATTAAGCTTTGCAGATATATTGGTCGTTCTATATTCATTTCTATTAGTTATTTGTGCGTAAATACGCATTCTTTGCGACTCAAAAGTATTGTTTTTTTTCATACAAACAAACTTTTATTCGTTTTTTTTGCGTAAATACGCATTGACCAATAAATACAGAAGAGGGGTGTGACCTTCCCTGATTTAGGTTGACACTTTTAGAGCGGATTAACTAATATGGTTTACACTATCACTGACTGGGTTTAGGTGTTTTTTATCTCTAAAAGTCTTTACGCTATCCCTGATTTGGTTGACAGCATAGCTTGAAGATTATCGTTTCCATTTCCAGAGCTACGGCTCGCCGCAGCTCTGGAGCGCCACCAAAGGTAGCATTATTTTTTCACTTTATCCCATAGCGTAACGGTTTTTCCAACAACGTCTAGATGTACAGTGCGGAAGATAATTGATTAACTTTCTGTTGCTCCACCTCATAGTCTTGACCGCCCTGTATCTTTTCCATGATGCTTCTGCAAATGATATGAACCCCGAAAGTTAGACAAAAACTTTCGGGGTCCACATCACTTTTATGTCGCCCTCTAATGCTGAAGGGTGTTTCGTTGATTCTTAAATATCAAAGAACCGTCGTGAATTTTTGTAGTCCCTACAGGAATCGAACCTGTATTTAAGGTTTAGGAAACCTTCGTTCTATCCGTTGAACTAAGGGACCGGCTCAAGACCTATCCGGTCTGAGAAAAAAAGCGTTGATTACTCAGCGCTCTTTTCAATAATCTGACGTCCTCTGTAGAAGCCGCACTCTGGGCATACACGGTGGTACATAACTGTAGCACCACAATTAGGACAAGTTGCAAGAGTAGGAACAGGGGCAAAGTCGTGTGTGCGACGCTTGTCTCTACGCTGCTTTGATAGTTTGTGTTTCGGATGTGCCATTTTAAAATATTTTAAATTATTATTTGCTCAAAAACTTAAAAGTTTCTTCATCACATTCCCCTTCAGGATGTATTCTCTGGATTGGCAGGGATGTCATCACGAAGTCGTAGATGTCTTGTCCCAGGTCCAGAAAATCGATATTTTCATCGAAATCTTTGTCCTCGAATTCAAGTTCTACAGGCATTGTGAGGTCTTTTAGGCAGCGGTCGCAACGGACAGTCAAGTCTCCGGCGACAGCCCCGTAAGCCTCTATTTGGAAGTCTTTATTCAGCACTAAAACCTCGGCATCGAGGTCTGCCGCCAAGACTTCAGAATTCCCGAATGTTTCAAAGAACTCCTTGTCAATATGCCACGTGAATCTGTTCTCGCCGGTCTTCAGACCTTTTACAGGTATATTAAAGGGTTGCAAAGTTAAATAAAATTATTCAATTATCAATCTTCGTTATCGCTATTTCTTTTTCTGCTCAGAGGATCGAGCTGAGTCTTGCGTATTCGCATGAAATGCGGAGTCACTTCCACAAATTCATCCTCCTGTATGTATTCAAGCGCCTCTTCGAGAGAGAACTTGATTGCCGGAGGCAGCACTATTTTCTCGTCCGAGCCTGCCGCGCGCACGTTTGACAGTTTTTTGGTCTTGCAGATATTGATGTTCATGTCGCGCTCGCGGGTGTTCTCGCCTACCACCTGTCCGCAGTATATCTCCTCTCCCGGCTCTACGAAGAAGCGTCCGCGGTCGAGAAGTTTATTCATTGAATAAGCTATTGCCGTACCTGTTTCGAGAGAAACGAGGGAGCCGTTGTTGCGACGCTCTATTTCCCCTTTGAAAGGCTGATATTCCTTGAAGCGGTGGGCAACGATAGCTTCACCCTGTGACGCGGTGAGCAGATTGGAACGCAGCCCCATCAGACCTCTTGTAGGAATCTCGAACTCCAGAAGGGTGCGGTCTCCGCGCGGCTCCATGTGCGTCAGAGCGCCTTTGCGGCGTGTGGAAATCTCTATGGCTGCGCCTACGAATGCCTCCGGAACTTCTATTGAAAGTTCCTCTATAGGCTCGCAACGCTGTCCGTTTATGGTCTTGTCAAGCACCTTGGGCTGCCCCACCATCAACTCAAAACCCTCACGGCGCATAGTCTCGATGAGCACGGAAAGATGAAGGACTCCGCGTCCGAAGACTACGAACTGGTCCGCCGTAAGACCCGGTTTCACGCGAAGAGCGAGGTTTTTTTCAAGTTCTTTCTCAAGACGTTCCTTAAGGTGGCGCGAGGTTACGAACTTGCCGTCTTTGCCGAAGAAAGGCGAGTTGTTTATGGTGAAGAGCATACTCATCGTAGGCTCGTCTATCGCGATTGGAGGAAGTGCTTCGGGGTGTTCGAAATCTGCGATTGTATCACCTATCTCGAATCCTTCCACGCCTACCACCGCACATATGTCTCCGCATTGTACTTCGTCCACATTGGACTTGCCAAGACCCTGGAAGTCCATTAGTTGCTTGATTTTGGTCTTTTGTATAATGTCGTATCTCTTGCACAGGCTCACGTTCATTCCGCTTTTCAGTGTGCCGCGGTTTACGCGTCCCACTGCTATGCGACCTACGTAAGGGCTGTACTCGAGGGAAGAAATCAGCATCTGCGGAGTCCCCTCTATTACCGGTGGAGCAGGAATTTCCTCAAGTATCGTGTCCAGCAGAGGGCTTATGTTGTCGGTCGGCTGCTTCCAGTCAAGGGACATCCAGCCCTGTTTTGCGCTGCCGAATACCGTCTTGAAATCGAGTTGGTCGTCGGTCGCGTTGAGATTGCACATAAGGTCGAAAACCTCTTCCTGAACTTCATTAGGGCGGCAGTTAGGCTTGTCGACTTTGTTTACTACGACTATGGGCTTTTTGCCCATTTCAATCGCTTTGTGGAGTACGAAACGGGTTTGAGGCATACAGCCCTCAAAGGCGTCCACGAGCAGAAGAACACCGTCCGCCATGTTGAGCACGCGCTCGACCTCTCCGCCGAAATCGCTATGCCCCGGGGTGTCTATAATGTTTATTTTTACCCCTTTGTAGATTACGGACACATTCTTTGCGAGAATAGTGATTCCCCGCTCACGCTCAAGGTCGTTGTTGTCCAGTATCAATTGACCCGGATGTTCAGGCTGCCTGACCAGATTTGCCTGATAAATCATCCTGTCCACGAGCGTGGTCTTGCCGTGGTCGACATGAGCGATGATTGCGATGTTTCTAATTTCCTGCATATATGCGTATAATTTGTTGAAGATAAAAGGTCGGCCTCACGCCGACCTTCATTGATGTGCGCGGGATGAGAGTCGAACTCACACAGGTGTTACCCCACTAGCTCCTGAAACTAGCGCGTCTACCATTTCGCCACCCGCGCAAACAAGACCGCAAAGATATAATAAAAATCGCGTTTATGCAAAGAATTTTTGAATCAAAAAAAAGTATATTTGTGAAGCGAAACTTAAAACCTATATTGATATGATCAAAAAGTTCTTTTTGACTTTACTGCCTCTGCTCTTTGGCATCTGTGCTGTGGCAGAAGAGATAAGCCCCAAGGCAAATCCCCAAGCCGAAGTTGTCATGGGCAATGCGAGATTTACCGTCCTTACCCCGCGCCTTGTGCGTATGGAATGGGCGGCTGACGGCAAATTCGAGGATAAGGCAAGCCTTGGAATAGTGAACAGGAATCTCCCGGTGCCTGCTTTCAAAGTAAGCAAGTCTTCCCGAAAACTTACTATAAAAACCGCTGCGCTTACCCTTAGCTACAATGCAACGGGCAAATTTGACGAAAAAAATCTCTCCATAGTGTTCACTATGTCGGATCCGGGCTCGAAAAAAGGCGTTAAAAAGCTCAGCTGGCATCCCGGAATGGATGATTCCGCAAATCTTCAAGGTACGGCGCGCACCCTCGACAGATTCGACGGAGAGCATTACAAGGACCCGTGGGACAAAGGAGTTGTGTCACGCGACGGCTGGGCAGTCATAGACGAGAGCGAAAGACATCTGCTCGAGCCTGTAGATTCGGACTGGAAGTATTGGGTGGCTGAAAGACCCGAGGGGGAGCGTCAGGATCTGTACTTTTTCGGCTACGGACACGATTATATGGCTGCGCTTTCCGATTTTACCAAAATATCCGGCAGGATTCCCCTGCCTCCTAAATACGCCTTCGGCTATTGGTGGTGTCGCTATTGGCAGTACTCCGATTACGAGTTCCTCGATCTCGCTGAGCACTTCAAACGCTACAGCATCCCTATAGACGTGATGATTATAGACATGGATTGGCATGAGACCTGGAGCGATTTGAAAAGGAAAATGAAAAGGGACTTTGCCGGTGAAAGAGTCGGCTGGACGGGCTATACCTGGAAAAAGGAGCTTTTCCCGAATCCTGAAAACTTCATTCGAGAACTTCACGATATGGACATAAAAACCTCTCTGAATCTGCATCTTAACAGCGGAATGCAGCCTTATGAAGAGCCTTACAAACGTTTCAGGACGGACTATCTTTCCCGCACCTCCGATTACGACGGACCTAAGGACTACATGAATCCCGACGGCTCCGATGCCTATATCCCTTTCCGCCCCGACCAGCAGGAATGGGCGGATGCCTATTTCAATTCCGTAATCCGTCCTTTTGAAAAGCAGGGAGTGGATTTCTGGTGGCTTGACTGGCAGCAGTGGCGCACGAGCAGATATATAAAGAATCTGTCCAACACTTTCTGGCTCAACTATACTTTCTTCAATGACAAGCTGCGTCAGAGCGAGTCTCTAGGAAAAGAAGCTCCGCGTCCCATGATTTATCACCGTTGGGGAGGAATAGGCAGCCATCGCTATCAGGTGGGCTTCTCGGGAGATGCTTATGCCACATGGAAAGTGCTTTCAAAACTGCCTTACTTCACTGCCACGGCTTCAAATGTGGGCTATGGCTATTGGGGACACGATATAGGCGGGCACATGCAGCCGAAAGGCACGGAATTCACCGATCCCGAACTCTATACGCGCTGGTTGCAGAGTGGAGTGTTCACCCCTATTTTCAAGACTCACTCCACCAAGGACGCTTCCATGGAAAAACGCTTCTGGGTATTTCCAGAGCATTTCGACCCTATGCAGGAGGCAATACGCCTGCGCTACAGCCTCAGTCCGTACATCTACGGAGCGGCACGCGAAGCCTATGACACGGGAGTCTCAATTTGCCGCCCTCTCTATTACTATTATCCGGAAAATGAAAATGCCTACACGCGGCAGGAAGAGTTTTTCTTCGGAAACGACATTCTCGCCACTGTAGTGTGTGAAAAGGCGGACGAGACCACGGGGCTTGCAACTCGGGAGATCTGGTTCCCTGAGGGCAACGATTGGTACGATGCCGCGAGCGGGGCGATGTTCCGCGGAGGAATTGTAGCGAATCTCCAATATACGATAAATGAGAATCCCTATTACATCAAGGCAGGCGCAGTTCTTCCTTGGGCTTCTCCGAATATTACTTCACTAAAGCAAAATACCAATGAAATATGGTTCCTGGTGGCTCCGGGTGACGGCTCAAGCGAGGCTGTGCTCTACGAAGACGACGGAGTGAGCCAGGCTTATGAGAATGATTTTGCGACCACTAAGGTGAAAAAGATCTCAGACCCGTCGTCTTTGAGACTTACTGTCGAACCGCGCACGGGCGACTTCAAGGGTGCCCTCCCGACCCGTCTCGTGCGTATTCGCCTTGAAGGGGTTTTTGCTCCTGCAAGAGTGAAAGTGAACGGAGAGGAACTCTCATATTCCCGTTTTGCGAAAAAAGAGGCTGCCGCAGGCAAGGCGGTATGGGGCTACGAGGGAAGTGAACTTGCGGCTGTCATATACCTTGCAGAGTCCGCTGTCGGTGAAACTCTCAATATTGAATGTAACTATAATGAAAATGATGCGGCGCATCGTGCTCTTCTCTACGGCAAGAAAGGACTTATAAAGCGTATGATGAATATGACGCCGGAGGCTAAATTGGTCTTTGAGAAATTCGCTCACGACTATCAGCTGCCGAGCAGTTTCCTGAATATCGCGCAATGCGGCAGTTATATCACTGAAGACCCGGCAAACGCCCTTAATTACCTTGGGCAGATTGATGTAAATGCCTTTATCGAAGAGTTCAATGCAATAAAAGAAATGCCCCAATCCTTCAAGGACAAGGCATATTCGCAGACAAAATAGGAGCTATTTGTTCCTTTTGAGTTTTTCCACATACCTGTCGATGCGCATAAGCTCGACAGGTATATTTATTCCCTGCGGGCAACGTTCTACGCATTTGCGGCAGCCTATGCAGTGATTTGCCTGACGCAGGGTAGGTATTGCGCGGTCATAGCCGATCAGAAACTCCCTGCGTGCCCTGCGGTAGTTCCCGTCACTTGCATTTGCCGCAATTCCACCCTCATTGACCCTTTTGTTGTAATAAGAGAAAATGCCGGGAATATTTATGCCGTAAGGACATGGCATGCAATATTGACAGTCCGTACACGGCACAGTTTTATATTCCATGAGTACGGAAGCGATGTTGTGCAGCATTTCCTTGTCTTCCTCCGAGCAAGGCACAAGAGGGGAGAATGTCTTTATATTGTCCACGAGATGCTCCATATAAGTCATGCCGCTAAGGCAAGTCATGACCATTGGGTATGAGGCATTGTAACGGAAAGACCAGGATGCGATGGAATCTTCCTGACGCAGGGTCTTTAGGCGCTCCGAGAGTTTGTCTGGAAGATCCGCGAGACGCCCTCCGAGCAAGGGCTCCATGATTATGGCGGGTATATTTCTTTTCGCGAGCTCGTTGTAGAGATGTTCCGCATTGGTGTTATTGTTGCTCGCGTGCCTCCAATCGGCATAATTCATCTGTATCTGCACGAAATCCCAATGCACTTCCTTGTCGTGCAGGCTCATGAGATAATCGAATGCGTCCTTTTTGCCGTGAAACGAGAAGCCGAGCTGACGTATTCTGCCCGCCTGCCTTTCTTTCTTGAAATATTCCAGCACCCCGCTGTCGAGAAGGTTGCGACGGATTTTTTCTTCTCCGCCTCCTCCTATTGCGTGTAATAGGTAGTAGTCTATATAATCTGTCCTCAGATGTTCAAATGAGCGTTTGTACATTTTTACGGACTCTTCAAGCATTTTATCCCCCAAGTCCCTGTTGGCTGTGGAGAGTTTGGTGGCGATGTAGTAATTGCTTCTCGGGTGTCTGCCAAGCGCTATTCCGAGTGCGGCTTCAGACTGCCCCTGAAGGTACACAGGTGCGGTATCGAAATAATTTACGCCATGCTCTAAGGCATAATCAATCAGAGCGTTGATGTTTTCCTGGTCGGGAACATCCTTGCCGTCTTCGTTTTTTATCATCCTGAAACGCATGCAGCCGTAGCCGAGCATGGATACCCTGTCCCCGTTCAACTCCCGGCAACTCATTTCTCCCTCAGGCTTTTGCTGCTCCGAACGGACGGCTCTGCGTCCGCATGCAGCCATAGCGGCGGCACCCGCGCCCACAAGGGCTGAAGTTTTCAAAAAGGCTCTCCTGTCCATAATTCTATATCTTTCTGTGAACCTGGTGCCCCTCCACATAAATTGCGCTCAGCGGACGTGACGGGCAGAGGTTTTCGCACGCTCCGCAGCCTATGCAGCGCTCTTCGTTTACCGCAGGCACGCGCAGTCCGGATTTGCCAGGCTCCAAAGCAACCGTTCTGATTGCTCCCACAGGGCAATGGCGTGCGCAATTACCGCATGATACACCGTCCTTGACAGGCAGGCATAGTTCCCTTAGCCAGACGGCGTGTCCTATCTGTATTGAGGATTTTTCCGCCTTGTCAATTTTCAGAATCGCTCCTGCCGGGCATACTTCGGAGCATTTTGTGCATTCGGGACGGCAGTAGCCCCTTTCGTAGGAAGATTCCGGCTGCATGAAGTTATCCAGCCCTGTTGACGGGCGCAGAACATTGTTAGGGCAGGCTGCCACGCAGAGTTGGCAAGCTGTACAATGTTCGTACATGTTCTTCAGGCTCACAGAGCCCGGCGGGGTGATTTTCGTTTTGCGCACAGGAGCCTGCTTAGGCTTTATAGGGGCAAGCCCTCCGTCGTTTTTTATTTCTTCGGCAGCGTGCGCCACGACACTTCCCGTGACGAGGCTTGCGCCTATTAGGAATGCGCGGCGAGAAATATTCTCTACTCCTGTTTTATTTGCGACAGAGGGGGCGGAAGCCTTTATATCCCTTTCTGCCTGCGCTCCTTTTTCAAAATTTCCTTTGGCAAGTGCTTTCGGCTTTCGCTTCCCGGAATTTTTCCTGATAGTATAGTGCAAGGCGTCAAACTTGCAGGCACCGATGCAGTTAAAACAATCGACGCAGCGCGAATAATCTATGTAATGTCTGGAAATATCTATACATGAAGCCTTGCAGTTGCGCTCGCACAACTTGCAGTTCTTGCATTTCTCAACATTTATGACAGGCTTAAAGAGGGAGAAACGGGAGAAGAAACTCAATGCCGTGCCTACGGGGCATATCGTATTGCAGTATGTCCTTCCCCCTTTGAGCGCAAGAATAACAAGTATTACCACGCTCGCCGTGGCAACTAACAGCGTAGGCAGACTGCGCAACCACGGCTCGCGGCTGTAGAAAGCATAACTGCCGGCGCGCTCCGCTAACCATGCTAAGATATTGTTGAACAGGATATATACAGGCTGGAACAGGTTCTGGGCTATCCTTCCGTAGGCGCTGTACGGAGCGAGCAAAGCGACTATGGCGTGTATGCCTGCTATTACCGCAATTACAAACAATATAAAAACTCCGTAGCGCAGCCATTTGAGCTCTTTGCTGAATTTATATGGTTTTTTACGGGATTTCGCGCCCCAATGTGCAAAAATATCCTGAAACACGCCGAGAGGGCAGATTACCGAGCAATAAATTCTGCCGAAGATAAGAGTCAGGAGTATCAGAGCAATTATTACCGCCAGATTCAAAGAGAGCACGGCAGGCAGAAACTGAATTTTTGCCATCCAGCCCAGCCACAGGTGCAAAGCCCCCGTGAAATCGAGAAACAGCAGCGTTACCGCCAAAAAGCACCCAATTGCCAGAACTACTCTGATTTTCTTTAGCATATTGTCGGATTCTGTAAGCCCTCAAATATACGATTTTTTCTTAAAACCGCCTTTTGTTTTTAGCGGAACTGTGATTAGTGGATAGATTTTTCTATATTTGTGAAACACATGAAAATCCTGAATTTATGGACAGAAGAGACTTTTTGAAGAGTTCCGCATTGGCGGGAGCAGGCTTCGTTGCGATGTCGGGCGGTCTGGAAAGCTGCTGCGGACGGCAGAATTTGCCGCAGGCATACAAAGTCGGCGGGAGGGCGCGCATGAAATTGTCGTGGGAGCCTTATGAACTCAAACTTCAGCACACTTTCACGGTGGCTACATATTCCCGTACCACAACACCTGATGTCCAGTTGCGCATAGATTATGACGGTTTCGTGGGCTACGGAGAGGCCTCTATGCCTCCATACCTCGGACAAAGCGTGGAGTCTGTGTGCAAATTCCTTGAAAAAGTGAATCTGGAGCAGTTCCCGGACCCCTTCCAAATTGACGATATCCTTACTTATGTGGACGGCATCAATGAAGGTGATACGGCTGCCAAGGCGGCTGTGGACATCGCTCTTCACGACCTTGTCGGAAAACTTCTCGGCGCTCCGTGGTATCGCATCTGGGGTCTTAACCCTGCAAAAGCACCCCTGACCACTTTTACTATAGGCATAGACACACCTGAGGTGGTCAAAGAGAAAACTCTTGAATGTGCGGGGAAATTCAAGATACTCAAAGTCAAGGTCGGACTTCCCGGCGACAAGGAAATGATAGAGACTATCAGAAGCGTCACGGACCTGCCTCTCGCCGTAGATGCCAATCAGGGCTGGAAAGACCGTGAGCATGCCTTGGATATGATACATTGGCTTAAGGAGAAGGGGATAGTGATGATAGAACAACCTATGCCTAAAGAGAAACTCGACGATATTGCCTGGCTCACGGAGCGCAGTCCTCTGCCTGTTTTTGCCGACGAGAGCATACAGCGTCTTGCGGATGTACGCCGTGTGGCAGGGGCATTCACGGGGATAAATATAAAACTTATGAAATGCACGGGCATGCGTGAAGCGTGGAAAATGCTTACTTTCGCACGCGCCTGCGGCATGAAAGTTATGATAGGTTGCATGACGGAAACCTCCTGCGCCGTTTCCGCAGCCGCGCAAATATCGCCTGCGGTAGATTTCGCCGACCTTGACGGCAATCTGCTCATTGCAAATGACCGCTTCCGCGGTGTTACCGTCGTGAACGGAGCTCTCGCTCTCCCTGATCGTCCGGGAATAGGAGTTGAATTGATATGAAAAGGATATTGATATTTTTGTCCGCCCTTGCTCTGCTGCTGTCTTGCGGCGTGCGTGACGGATTTACAAAAGAGGAAAGGGAAATAATACTCTCGCAGGGGGATGTTATGAGGGTGCTCACTGTTTCCGACACAGCCGATTCCCTTGTGCTTCGCAGTGTGAGCAGGAATATTCCCGTTGAGGAAATCGGTGGCTCTGTATATGAAGCTCTTGTCTCACGTATGCTTTCCACAGTGCAATCGCCTGAACAGGATGGTGTGGGCATAGCGGGTCCGCAGGTTGGTATATGCCGCAGAATCATCGCTGTGTGCAGGATGGACAAAGAGGGCGAGCCTTTCGAGGTATATCCAAACATTGAGATAATAGCATATTCCGACAGTCTTTCTAGTGGTGTAGAGGGCTGCCTTTCTGTTTTGGGCAAGAGGGGATTGGTCTCCCGCAGCAAGGAGATAAAGATAAGGTATACCGATCCTTCGACCCTGCGTAGCGTCACGGAAGAAGTCAAAGGCTTCACCGCTGTCATCTTCCAGCACGAGTGCGACCACCTTGACGGAGTCCTTTACACCGACAAAGCCGACTCCCTGTGGCGCTACTCCGAATAAAGGAAAAATATTTTTGCGAATTACATATTTTGTGTATCTTTGCAATCCCTTTCGGGCACAAGCCCCGAAAAGGATGGAGAGTTGGCCGAGTGGTTGATGGCGGCAGTCTTGAAAACTGTTGACCTTAACGGGTTCGGGGGTTCGAATCCCTCACTCTCCGCTGGACTAACAGGACAGAAATGGTCAGTAAACGGACAAAAAGCTATAAATCAACGATTTGTGGCTTTTTTTATTGCCTGAAAGTCCAGCTACCAAGACTTCAAAAGTACGGTAAAAGACAAAGTTTCGTTACTAAATCGTTACCTATTCCTCGCCGGACAAAAACGGTAAAGATTTGTCCTCAAATGACTTGATTAGTCCATAGTCTGCATAACTCGAAAACGAGAGGTAAAAATTAATTTTGCAACTGAAAAAAGTGAGTTATGAAATCGACATTCAAGGTTCTGAAAAGAAAAATGGCGAGGTTATGATTATGGCACGCATCACCATAGAAGGCAAACTTTGCCAGTTCAGTACGAAACAGAGCATCCAGCCCGACAACTGGAGCATTGCTGCGGGCAAAGTCAAAGGCAGGGATGCCGGGAGGATAAACGCCCTTTTGGACGACATACGTTCTTCCCTGAATACCATTTACCACGAAATGCAGCGGCGTGACAACTATGTGACCGCCGAGAAAGTGAAGAACGAGTTTTTAGGTCATAGCGAGAGCCACGAAACAATCCTTTCATTGTTCCAAAAGCACAATGACGATGTGAAGCAGTTGGTAAGCATCTCCAAGATGATAGCGACCTACCGCAAGTATGAAGTGACCCGCCGCCACCTCGCTGAATTTATCCAAAGCAAGTACAACGTATCGGACATATCCATAAAGGAGATTACCCCGATGTTCATTACCGATTTTGAGTTGTATTTGCGTACCGCCTGCAAATGCAGCTACAACACCAACGCCAAGTTCATGCAGTTCTTCAAGCGTATCATCATTGCCCGTAACAACGGCATACTGGTGGGTGCCCCTTTCGCCAGCTACAAAATCCGGCTGGAAAAAGTGGACAGGGGTTATCTGACAGAGGACGAGATAAAAATCATCCTTAAAAAGAAAATGGTTTCCGAACGGTTGGAACACGTCAGGGACTTGTTCGTCTTTTCCTGTTTCTGCGGTTTGCCTTACAGCGATGTCGCCAACCTTACCCAAGAGAATATACGCAAATCATTTGATGGCAAGTTATGGATAATCACCAAACGCCAAAAGACCAATACGGACGTAAATGTCCATTTGCTGGATATTCCTAAAATGATATTGAAGAAATATAAAGGCAAGCTACCGAACGGTAAGGTACTTCCGGTAATCAGCAATCAAAAACTTAATGCGTATTTGAAAGAAATAGCGGACGTTTGTGGGATTAAAAAGAACTTGACATTTCATTTGGCAAAGCATAGAGAAATTCGTAAATATCAAATAACCAATAGATTAGTTTGATTATCAATAAGGGATGGTAACGATAAGGAAACCAGTAATCTTCTATACTTTACCTTGTTTTGCCAATTCAAAGAACCACTTTGTTTATTGCAAAGATAAGGGTATATCGTGAGAAAAAAGAATCTTCTCCAAATTATTTTCATAAAGCCGTCCATTGGGGCTGTTTTTTGTTTTCCGTGTATTCTATTCTTATGATAAAATGCAGTCCTCGAAGACTGCATTTTCTGTTTTCGCCCTGCTTCTCTGTCTGCACATCCTCCACTTATGCCCGTGTATCATGTCGGGATCGGTTGTTCGTTGTCAGCGGCAAAGGTAGTTCCGGGCTTTTACGGACAAAAAAGGTCGAGGCGGCAAGCCGTTTAGACGACAATCTCCACACTTCC
>CAUUCY010000052.1:0-13590 GCA_963543835.1 uncultured Bacteroidales bacterium | reverse complement strand
CCGGACAACTTATCGGGAATAAAGGGGATTATTGAGGACAAAATCGTATATTTGTGTCATGAAAAAAATCTTAAGTATAATAGTTTTGGCTGCACTTACTTTAGGTACTGAGGTGGAAGCGGGGGCAGTGGAGTTAGGCTCAGAGATGCCGGTGAGAGCAGAAATGAAGAATTCTCCTCAAAAAATGATAAGCGAAAGCCAGGACAAGGCTATCGAAAGCCTGAACGAGGCGCGCGACCCCCGGAACGTAGCTATCGAAAGCCCGAATAAAGAGTTCGAAAGCCAGGACAAAGTTATCGAAAAGCAGGACACTATACGGACGACGTATATTACAGCCGTGCGCGAGAAAATGAAGAATACTACCCAGACAGGCTTGATGCGCATATCCTCCACGACTCTGAGGGCAGGTTATGCCGTTATGGGAACTCCCGATGTAATCAAGACCTTGCAGACTCTGCCTGGAGTGGCGGCAGGAAATGAACTCATGTCCGGGCTCTTCGTACACGGAGGGGACGGGCACGACAATCTCTTCATTCTCGATGGAGTCCCGATCTACAATATTAGTCATTTCGGAGGCTTTTTCTCGACTTTCAACACAGACGTTCTGGATAATCTCGATTTCTATAAGAGCGGTTTTCCCGCGCGTTTCGGGGGCAAAATGTCTTCAGTCGTGGACGTGGAGACCAAAGAGGGGGACATGAATGAGTTTCACGGGAATTTGTCTCTCGGTCTTATTGACGGACGCTTTCAGCTGGAAGGGCCTATACAAAAAGGCAAAACTTCATTCAATGTCGGCATAAGACGCAGTTGGATGGACTATATTATAAAAGCCGGAATGTGGGTTGGCAGTAAGAATGAAGATTTCAAAGACGGCAGTGACGGAAACTACTTCATGAGAGATTTCAATGCCCGGCTGACGCATAAATTTTCCGCGGATAAAATACTTAACGTAAATTTTTTCGACGGGAGGGACAGATTGAAATCAGGCCTGGAAGATGACGATACGTCTATGGATCTTGTTACAGATTGGGGTAGCACCTTGGCATCGGCAAGCTATCAGCATAAATTATCCCGCGGTCTTAAAGGAAAATTCCTGGGCTATTTCACCCAGAGCAAATCAAATACGGGCTATAAATTGGGACTCACGCAGAAAGGCGAGGACACGATTTTCAAGCTCAAGATGGATGATGACAATACTTCTTATGTCAGGGATTTCGGATTGAACTATCATCTCGACTGGTATCCGGATTCCTACAACCACGTTAGGACAGGACTTGATGTAGTTTATCATAATTATCGTTCAAGAAGGGTATATACCCAATCCCAGACTTATTCAAAGAAAGACAATACCGAAATCTCAAAAACCAATACACGAGGCGATAACGACATTGCCCACAAGGCTTTTGAACCGTCAGTATTTATTGAAGATGAGATATTCCTAAGATACAATCTGACCTTGAATGCGGGACTTCGATACACGATGTTCGCCGCCAAAGACAAGAATTGGCACAGCTTTGAGCCGCGCATGGCTTTCAAATGGCTGCTCGGGAGGAAAGTTTCCGCGAAAATGTCCTATACGCGGATGAGCCAATTTGCGCATTTGGTCTCGGCTATGTATATAGATTTGCCCACTGATGCCTGGATGCCGACAACTGCCTCAATACGTCCTATGTTCTCCGACCAGATTGCGGGCGGTATATATACAAATCCGACCGAGCATATTAAATTCAATGTGGAATCCTGGTATAAAACCATGGACAATCTCCTCTCTTACAACGGAGCAAATGCTTTCTACCCGCCTCTTACGGATTGGGAGTCATCCTTTACGGAGGGGGAAGGGCGTTCATACGGTCTTGAAACCGAATTTTCATACTCTGCAGAGAAAGTCTCTTTTTCCGCATATTATACCCTGAGCTGGTCCGAGAGAAAATTCGAGGCGCTTTACTATGACTGGTTCCGTGACCGCAACGACAACCGGCACAAAATAAATCTTGTGTCCACTTTCAAAATCAGCCGCAATATTGACATGTTCCTCAACTGGAATTATCACAGCGGCAACCGCGTCACTTTTCCGACTCATGTCATACAGGACCCGGGCAGCGGCGAGTTCCATTATATTTACGATGCTCCCTACAACACGGGGCTTCCGGATTATCACAGACTGGACCTTGGCTTCAATTTTAATAAAAAAACGAAGAGAGGCAATCTTCTGACATTGAATTTGAGCGTCTACAACGCCTATAACCATCTGAATGCGGCATTTGCAATGGTTAAGGAGGAAAAAGGAAAAATCAGCGGTATGGCATACGGAGTTGTTCCCATACTTCCGACTTTAAGTGTATTATATAAATTTTAGATATGAAAAAGACATTTTTCTATATATCCCTTATATTTTGTACAGTCTCCTGTGAAATCCCTTTTGAAATAAAAGAGAAGTCGGACCCGCTTGTCTTTATACAGTGTGCTCCAAGCAACGAAGACACTACCTTTTTCAAATTGGCCTATGCCTCGCCTATAGGCTCGGCAGCAAAGAAAGTGGAATTCCAGCCTTCCATGATGGATTTGACATGCAACGGGAAAGCCTTGAAAGTGGAAAAGAAAGGCAATCTCTGGTTCACCGTCCATCAATTCGCACCTGGGGAGGAGGTCTCAATGAGAATTGAGAATAAGGATTTGAAGACAGCCACCTGCAGTATAGTTATTCCTGCCAAGCCGGTAGCGCCTGACGTGAAATTCACTTATACGAAAAACGCAAGATCTTTTTATGCGGAATTTAAGCTTACTATGAATGAAGCTGTTGAGAGGGATGTTTACTATGCCGCGCAGGTCTACAGGAAGAACAAACTCAGACTGGGCGAAGGGGAAGGCAGTCTGGAGGTGGAAGACGAGCTTATGCTTTCTCCCAACCCTCTGTCGGATCTTTCCGATGTCAGAAACATAGATATGGAAGATTATTGCTCTGTCAATTTTTTCAAAGGTGTAATCGACAAGAACTATATGGCTCCCATGTCCCTTTTGACATACAGGCAATTCAAGGACGGGGTCTATACCTTTTATGTCTCAGAGCCCACAGAAGGACCGGAGAACAAAGTCACTGTAATAGACCGCAGAGTCAAAATCCGCCTTTACCGCCTGTCCAATGAATTTTACTATTATGCAAAAGCGCAGTTCATGAGCAATTTCGACATCTTGGCAAATATGGGGCTTATACCTGCGAACTTTACATACACCAACGTAAAAAACGGTCTGGGCAATCTTGGTGGGCTGTCTTATGTCGAGACAGATTGGATAGTTTTGGAAAAAGAAAAATAAAAGCCCATTATTTTTTGCACTAATTGAAAAAATAGCATTACCTTTGTCGTCCAGAACAAAACCAGATTTTTATGTCATTTGTAGATGAAAGAATTGCTCTGGACGGTCTGACTTTTGACGATGTATTGTTGATTCCGGCTTATTCGGAAGTGTTGCCGCGCGAGGTTAGTCTGAAATCCAGCTTCTCCAAGAACATTACTCTTAACATACCGATTGTGTCTGCTGCGATGGACACTGTAACGGAAGCCCCTATGGCCATTGCCCTTGCACGGGAAGGCGGAATAGGGGTTATTCATAAAAATATGTCCATTCCCGAGCAGGCGGCGCAGGTGCGCAAGGTCAAGAGAGCCGAGAACGGCATGATAAACGACCCCATCACGATTACTCAGGAAGCCACGGTGGGCGATGCGCTCGAGCTTATGCACGAAAACCACATAGGGGGAATACCCGTGGTGGATGAGTCCGGTGTGCTCGTCGGCATAGTGACAAACCGTGACGTGCGTTTCGTAGAAGACATGTCTACGAGTATTTCCGAGATTATGACGAAAAAGGAAAATCTCGTGACGGTAAATGTGACGCAGACTGAGCGCGAGCATGTGAAGGATGTGCTGAAATCCAACAAAATAGAAAAACTCCCTGTTGTGGACAAGGAAGGGCATATCGTGGGACTGATTACATTCAAGGACCTTGTGAAGGAGAAAATACACCCGGAAGCCAATACCGACACCCACGGGCGTTTGAAAGTTGCCGCAGGAGTGGGCATAACCCCCGATGCTCTCGACAGAGTCGCCGCTCTCGTTGCCGAGGGCGTGGATGCCGTGGTGCTCGATTCCGCCCACGGAGACAGCAAGGGAGTTATCACAAAACTTAAGGAAATAAAGGAAAGATTTCCCGAACTTGACGTTGTCGTGGGGAATGTTGCAACAGCCAGTGCCGCCTTGGATCTGGCAAAGGCAGGCGCGGACGGAATTAAAATAGGAATAGGACCGGGCTCTATCTGCACCACACGTATCGTCGCAGGCGTTGGTGTACCTCAACTCACCGCAATCTATGAGTGCGCATCGGCAGTGAAGGGTATGGGCATCCCCGTAATCGCAGACGGAGGTCTTCGTTACAGCGGAGATATTGTGAAAGCAATCGCTGCGGGTGCGGACTGCGTGATGTGCGGTTCAATGTTCGCGGGGACCGAAGAGGCTCCAGGCGAAGCTATTATATATAACGGACGTAAATTCAAATCCTACCGCGGAATGGGCAGTCTTGATGCCATGAATGCAGGCAGCCGCGACCGCTATTTCCAGGATAAGGAAACGGATGTGAAAAAACTCGTACCTGAGGGTATAGTAGGGCGTGTCCCTTATAAGGGGACTCTCGCAGAGACAGTGTATCAGCTAATAGGCGGACTTCGTGCGGGAATGGGATATTGCGGCTCACGTACCATAGCAGAACTGCATAAGGCTAAATTTACGAGAGTTACCGCAAGCGGAATGATAGAAAGCCATCCGCATGATGTCACTATTACAAAAGAAACCCCTAACTACTCCCGCAGCGAATAATGGAAAGAATACTTATTTTGGATTTCGGCTCGCAGTACACGCAGTTAATTGCGCGCAAGGTGCGTGAACTCGGGGTCTATTGTGAAATACATCCTTTCAATAAAATTCCCGATATAGATGCTTCGGTGCGTGGCGTGATATTGTCCGGCAGCCCTGCTTCAGTCTGCGCTGCGGATGCTCCCGTGCCCGAGCTTGGAGGCATTGAGGGCAAGCTGCCCTTGCTCGGTATATGCTACGGGGCACAGTACCTCGCGCATTCTCACGGAGGCAAGGTGGGTTCTTCGGGAACTCGCGAATACGGGCGTGCCTCCCTCAGGCTCGCCGATGCGGAGGACCCTTTGATGAAGGGTCTGCCTGCCAGTTCGCAGGTATGGATGTCGCACGGGGATACCATAAACGAACTGCCTGCTTCGTTCAGGACCGTAGGCTCCACTGAAACGGTAGTGAATGCCGCCTATAGGATTGAGGGCGAGCCCAGCTGGGGCATTCAATTTCATCCTGAAGTGCATCATTCCGAATTCGGGAAACAACTCTTGGGAAATTTTGCCCTTGGAATCTGCGGCTGCACGGGAGACTGGACCACTGAAAATTTCGTAGACTCCACAATTGCGCAGCTGCGTGAAAAAATAGGTAAAGGGAAAGTTATACTCGGCCTGTCCGGAGGAGTAGACTCTTCCGTCGCCGCACTTCTGCTGCATCGTGCGATAGGAAGGCAGCTGCACTGCATCTTTGTGGATTCGGGTTTGCTTCGCAAAAATGAATTTGAGGACGTGCTTCGCTCCTATGAGGGCATGGGTCTGAATGTGCGGGGAGTGCGCGCAGCGGATAAATTCCTTGCCGACCTTGCGGGCCTGACCGATCCGGAAGCCAAAAGAAAGGCGATAGGACGGGACTTTGTGGAAGTTTTCGATGCGGAAGCCGAAAAAATAACGGATGCAGGGTGGTTGGCGCAAGGCACTATCTATCCGGATGTCATAGAATCCTCTTCCGTGAAAGGTCCTTCGCAGACTATAAAGAGCCACCACAACGTGGGAGGGCTTCCTGAGAAAATGCAGCTCAAGATAGTCGAGCCTCTAAGACTTCTTTTCAAAGATGAGGTCCGCAGAGTGGGAAAAGCTCTCGGGCTTGAAGATACGATACTCGGCAGGCATCCTTTCCCAGGGCCCGGTCTTGCAATAAGGGTGCTTGGCGAAGTCACCCCTGAAAAGGTGAACATACTGCAGGAAGCCGATGCGATTTACATAAATGCCTTGCGTGAGCGCGGACTGTATGACAAAGTCTGGCAGGCGGGAGCGATATTGCTGCCTGTCCGTACTGTCGGGGTCATGGGAGACGAACGTACTTACGAGCGTTGTGTTGCCTTGCGCGCCGTTATGTCGGTGGACGGAATGACTGCCGATTGGGTGCATCTTCCTTACGATTTTCTGGCGGATGTTTCCAACGAAATCATAAGAAAGGTCAGGGGTGTCAACAGAGTCGTTTATGATATTTCATCCAAACCGCCAGCAACAATCGAATGGGAATAGTTTCTATCGGAAACCATTCCCTTTTTTTATGCGACCATTATAAACTTAATAAATATATTATGGCTAAAGTACAAATTAACCAAGCAATCTATGATGCCCGCACTCTGGGCACAGGAAAAATGCTCGTTCTCGGAGCGCAACACCTCTTCGCAATGTTCGGGGCTACAGTTCTCGTACCTGTAATCACCGGGCTGTCTGTTTCCGCAACCCTGCTTTTCGCGGGTCTGGGTACTCTTATCTTCCATTTCTGCACGAAAATGAAAGTTCCTGCATTTCTCGGTTCCTCGTTCGCTTTCCTCGGCGGCTACGCTGCCGTTACCCAGATGGGAGCCGCTCAGGGGCTTTCTCTTCAGGCGTCTCTGCCTTATGCCTGCATAGGTGTGGTATGTGCCGGTCTTATGTACTTTGTCCTTTCCGCTCTTTTTGCGGCATTCGGGGCTAAAAGGGTTATGAAATTCTTTCCTCCGGTGGTGACGGGGCCCATAATCATAGCCATAGGTCTCACGCTTTCAGGCTCTGCAATCAGCAACTGCAATCAGAACTGGTGGATTGCTCTTGTGGCCTTGCTGATAATAATCGCGTGCAATATATGGGGTAAGGGCATGGTTAAAATTGTGCCTATACTCCTCGGTGTTCTCGGCTCTTACATCATTGCGGGCTGTTTCGGACTCGTGAATTGGGATTCTGTAAGGGAGGCTGCCTGGGTAGGTCTTCCTTTCCGTATGCAGAATACGGCTTTTGCGGTGTTTGAGAATCCGAATTGGGGGCTTGTACTTTCCGCAATCATAGCCATACTCCCTATTTCTCTCGCAACGATGGTGGAACATATAGGAGATATGTGCGCAATCTCGAGCACCACCGGCGAGAATTATCTTGAAAGTCCGGGTCTGCACCGCACCCTTATGGGAGACGGGCTTGCAACCTGCCTCGCTTCCGTTTTCGGAGCCCCTGCAAATACAACTTACGGGGAGAATACGGGCGTGCTGAACATTACCAAGGTCTTCGACCCGCGCGTTATCCGTATTGCGGCATTATTTGCCATAATCCTTTCTTTTTGCCCTAAATTCGCCGCGATTATCGGTGCCATGCCTGTCGCAACCATAGGAGGAGTGTCCCTCGTGCTATATGGTATGATTTCGGCCGTCGGCGTACGCAATGTGGTCGAAAATCAGGTGGATTTCACCGAGTCTCGCAACCTTATAATCGCAGCTCTCATACTTGTGCTCGCAATAGGCATCAAGTACGGTGCAAATGATTCAATCAACCTCGGCTTTACCTCTCTAAGCGGTCTTGCAGTGGCTGCTCTCGTGGGAATTGTTCTCAACGCAGTGCTGCCGGGCAACAATTATGAGTTCGGCAAGAGCCGTCTCGGAGACCGTTCTGTGAATTTCGGCGGCAACCGCGACCAGGACATAGTTCCCGAAAAATAAACATTGAATTGTTGATAACTTCCGGATACGAATTTTCAGATGCCAAGTCGGAAATCAATTATTATTTGTAAATTTGTATCCGGAAATTCTCCCTATGAACGTAGAAAACATCAAGTCATCGATCAGGACTATTCCTGATTTTCCTGTTAAGGGTATCCTGTTTAGGGATGTCACTACTCTCTTCAAAAATCCTAAGGCGCTTTCCGAACTCTCGGATATTCTGTACGAGCAGTACAAGGACAAGGGCATTACAAAGGTGGTCGGTCTTGAGTCCAGGGGTTTTGTGCTGGGCTCGATACTCGCGTATCGTCTCGGTGCCGGTTTCGTCCTGTGTCGCAAACCCGGCAAACTCCCTGCGGAGGTGCTTAAGGAAAGCTACAGCAAAGAGTATGGGGAGGACTCAATAGAAATTCATACGGACGCCATAGGGACAGATGATGTGGTCCTTATTCACGATGACATACTCGCTACGGGAGGCTCGATAAACGCGTGCTGCAACTTGGTAAAGAAGTTCAAGCCCAAGAAGATATTCGTGAACTGCATTATAGAGCTTGAAGAACTCCACGGCGCGGAAAACATAGCTGCCGACGTAGAGTACAGCGCAACTTTGAAGGTATCAGACAGGGTCTGATGCCTTTTTACATTTTAAGCGAACACTTATTTTATATACATTTATACAAGATGAAAAAGGTATTCTTGACCGCGGTCTCTGCAGCCGCTCTGTTCGTTGCACAAGGTGCAATGGCCCAGACAAATTTGCAGACTTTCTACGATTTCGGTAAAAATCGCGGACACTTCACAACCACCCTTGAAGGCTTCTACGGCGACAAATGGGGCAACACTTTCTTCTTTGTGGACTATGACTACAATGCCAAAGACGCCTCTAACAAGAAAGTCGGCGTAAGCGGAAGCTACTTCGAGATTGCGCGCTGCATCAACCTATGGCAAAATTCTGTTCTCTCTCCTCTCAGCGCCCATATCGAATATAATGGAGGCGTGGGTTTCGGAAGCCAGAATTTCCTCTTTGGCGTGGATTATTTCCTTCACAATTCTAACTTCAGCAATACATTCAATTTCAAACTTCTCTACAAGACTTTCAACAACGCTGCCACCAGCGATATTCCTGTCCAGTTCACCTTTGTCTGGGGCATGCAGGACCTTTTCGGAGTCAAGGGGCTTCGCTTCAGCGGTTTTGCCGATATCTGGGGAGAGAATGTCGTGAATTTCGCGGAGGCGGATTTCGCGAAACCCGAAACAGTAAAAAAAGACAAATTCGTGTTCATTTCCGAGCCTCAGCTCTGGTATAACATAGGCCGGCACATAGGCATCGACAATCTCCATATAGGCGGCGAGCTTGAACTCTCTTTCAACTTCGCAGGTTATCACGGCTTCTATGCGCGTCCTTGCGTAGGCACCAAGTGGATTTTCTAAAATAAGCGTGAGATGAATACTTTCCTTCAAAAAGCTTTCGGATTCGACCCGAATCACAATAAGGTACGCACTGAAATAGTGGCAGGTATAACGACATTCTTGACAATGGCCTACATACTTGCGGTCAATCCCGACATATTCTCGGCTATTCCGGGAATGCCTAAAGGCTCTGTCTTCACTGCCACCGCCCTTGCCGCCATTATCGGCACTCTCGTGATGGCTTTATACGCAAAGAAGCCTTTCGCCCTTGCTCCCGGTATGGGTTTGAATGCCTTCTTCGTGTACACGGTCTGTATCGGAATGGGCTATAGCTGGCAGTTCGCTCTCACGGCTGTCCTGCTCGAGGGTGTTATTTTCATTATAATGACTGTCACTAAAATACGCACATGGCTGCTCGGCGCCATGCCGGGCACTCTTAAGAAAGCTATAGGCGCGGGTATAGGTCTTTTCATTGCGTTCATAGGTCTCAAGAATGCGGGGGTAATAGTCAATAGCGACGCTACACTCGTCACCCTCGGAGAGATAACTCACGGCACAGCACTTCTCGGCTTGATAGGTCTTGTGATTACGGCGGCTTTAGTCATGCTTAGAGTCAACGGCGGCATACTCATAGGCATCCTTGTCACGACTCTTCTCGGTCTTGTAATAAAGGACCCGGCAACAGGGCACGCCATCACCTCTTTCCTCCGTGATGCCGACGGAAGTCTCAGACTTGTTTCCCTGCCTGACAGCGTGGCCCCTATCTTCTGTCAGTTTGAGTTCTCTCAGATTCTGTCTCTCGACATGCTCGTGGTTGTATTCACTTTCCTGTTTATAGATATGTTCGATACAATGGGAACCCTCATCGGCGTATGTCAGGGGACGGAACTCGGGGACAAGGAAAATATCAAAGGTATCGACAAAATGTTCATGGCTGACGCAGTCGCAACCGTCGCAGGCTCATGTCTCGGAACTTCGACTACTACCACTTATGTGGAAAGCGCTTCCGGAGTAGGAGAGGGAGGACGCACTGGGCTTACCGCTTTCTCTGTGGCATGCTGCTTCGCCCTTGCCCTTTTCTTCTCTCCTGTTTTTCTCGTTATACCAAGCGCCGCTACGGCTCCCGCATTGGTTATGGTGGGTGTGATGATGATGAAATCCGTAAAGGTTATTCATTGGGATGATTACAGCAAGGCTATTCCGGCTTTCCTTACAATTATCCTTATGCCTCTCACGTATTCCATTTCCGATGGTATTCTCATCGGAGTCATCGCTTATGTCATCACACATGCCATCAGCGGACAGTTCAAGAAGATTTCCATCACTTTGTGGGTGCTTGCCGTACTGTTCATACTGAAATATATCTTTATATAAGAGTATAAAGCAAAATGTCAGGGTCGGCACTCAGTACAATAGTGCCGACCTTTTTGTATATTTGTGGACTCAAAGAATCGCAAGATGAAAGAATATACAGACTATCTGCACAGGTATTGCTGGGGCACCGATGCCGGTTTCTACCGCCTCACTCCGGAGCGTGTGCTTTTTCCCGAAAATGAAGCCCAAATGTCGCAGGTCATACGGGACGCTTATTCCTCAAATACGCCTCTGACTTTCCGAGCCGCGGGCACCAGCCTCAGCGGACAGGCTATAAGCGATTCTCTTCTTGTGGTCGCAGGGAAAAACTGGGAGAAATATTCTTTGGGCGAAAATGCCGAAACGATCACCCTTGAGCCCGGTATTGTAGGAGGCAGAGTGAATCGCATTCTCGCTCCCCACAAGCGTAAATTCGGGCCTGACCCCGCTTCAATAGGGAGCGCGATGGTTGGGGGAATAGTGGCTAACAACGCTTCAGGAATGAGTTGCGGGGTGCATTCAAATTCCGACAAGCTTCTTGTAAGCGCGCGCATCATACTTTCGGACGGGACTATCCTTGACACGGGCGATGAGAAAAGCCGTGCAGCCTTCCGCTCTTCCCATCCCGGATTTATCAGGGCGATAGAGACTCTGCGAGATGAAGTGAATGCCGACGAAGAACTTGTGGAACTCATCAAATACAAGTATTCCATCAAAAATGTAACAGGACTCAATATTCTGCCCCTTATAAACTTTTCGGACCCTTTCGATATAATAGCCCATTCTATGGTGGGCTCAGAGGGCACTCTCGCTTTCCTTTCTCAAGTGACGATGAAAACCTTGCCTCTGCCAGTTGTGAAAGCGGATGCGATGATATATTTTCGTGACATAAAAACGGCAGCCCGGGCAGTGCTTGCGATGAAAAATTGCAGCGTGGTCGCGGCAGAACTGCTTGACCCGCGTTCACTTGCATCGGTGGGGGACAAGACAGGGGAGAATCTTACAGCTGTTCTGACTCAAGTCGCTGCAGCAACGCAAGAAGAGCTTGAGCAGAAAATAAACGCAGTGAAAAATGCCCTGGAGGCTTTCGACACCGTCAGTGGCGTCAATTTCACTCAGGACGCTTCCGTCAGTTCGCGCTATTGGGCTTTGCGTTCGGGTATATTCCCGACAGTGGGAGGTATGAGAAAGCAGGGCACCACCTGCCTTATCGAGGATATAGCTTTTCATATAGAGGATTTGCCGGAGGCTGTAAAAGACCTTTCGGACCTGCTCGACGAGTTCGGCTACGATGATTCATGTATATATGGTCATGCACTGGACGGGAATTTCCATTTCATAATCAATCAGGCTTTCGATTCGGAAGCGGAAGTGCGCCGATATGAAAATATGATACGGGCGGTGGCAAAAATGGTTGTTGAAAAATACAGAGGCTCTTTGAAAGCCGAACACGGTACGGGCAGGAATATGGCTCCGTTTGTCAAATACGAGTGGGGCGATGCTGCTTTCGGGGCGATGCGGCGCCTTAAAGAGATTTTCGATCCTCGAGGGATATTGAATCCCGGTGTTATATTCAACGAAGACCCGGATTGCTTTATAAAACAACTTAAAGCCCTGCCTGTGCTCGAAGCCTTTGAGGGTGCACCCGAAGAGACTCTTGAAGCGTACCGAAAAATAAACAAGTGCATAGAATGCGGCTTCTGCGAGGTGAATTGCCTTTCCTGCGGTTTCTCCCTCTCTTCGCGTATGCGTATAGCCGTTCAGCGCGAGATGGCGCGGCTTCGCGGGCTGGGGCGCGAAAAAGAAGCGGACTTATTGTCCCGTGCTTATTCCGAGCCGGGAGAGAAGAGCTGTGCTGCCGACGGTCTGTGTTCGATGTCCTGCCCTATGGGCATAAATGTGGGAGATATGACGCACGAATTGCGCCGGCAGGGTATAGGCTTGGTGGAGAAAGACATGTGGATATTTGCAGCGGAGCATTTCAATTGGATGAGCGGCTCGCTTAGGGCAGTTATGAGGCTTGCAGGGCTTGGGCGTGCAATACTTGGAGACAATACAATGAGTTCGCTTTGCCGCGGACTGCACAAAGGCTTGGGCGTTCCTCTCTGGACTCCGTCTTTCCCCCGGCCATACAAGATACCCGCTTCACTTTTGAAAAAGGCTCGAAAAAAATCTTCCGCTGTGGCTGCGCCCGCCTCTGCCGATTCGGGAGAGAAGACTGCCGTTCCGCACGAGACCGCTCCGCTTAAAGTTGTATATTTCCCGAGCTGCTTCAATCAGATGATGGGCAATGCGAAAGGAACTCCTGCTCCTCGTCCTTTGGTTGAGGAAACTGTTGATCTGCTCCACAAGGCGGGCTATGAAGTTGTCTTTCCGGAGAATAAAAACAAACTCTGCTGCGGGACTATCTGGGAGAGCAAGGGCATGCCCGAAATCGCAGACAAGAAAGTGCGCGAGTTGGAACAAGCCTTGCTTGAAGCCTCCGAGAACGGACTTTACCCGGTGCTTTGCGACCAGAGCCCTTGTCTTCACAGGATGCGCAAGTGCATCAAATCCTTGAAACTTTATGAGCCTGCGGAGTTTATTTCCAAGTTTGTCATCGGTAAAGTGCAGATAGAACAGACTTCCGAGCCTGTTGCGGTGCATATCACCTGTTCCATGCGTCTGATGGGCAAGGGGGAGGTGCTTGTGAATCTTGCAAAACTCTGCTCCGACAATGTGATTGTGCCGGAAGAGGTGGGATGCTGCGGCTTTGCGGGGGACAAGGGTATGACACATCCCGAACTGAATAAATGGGCTTTAAGAAAATTGAAGCCTCAAATAGCTGCGGCTAAGGTCAAAACAGGCTATTCCAACAGCCGTACCTGCGAGATAGGTCTCCAGACCAATTCCGGAATCCCTTACATCTCCATAGTCTATTTGGTAAACTCCCACGCGAAGAAAATTTAGTCGGGACTTTCTGCACTTTTGCCAAATAAATTACTAACTTTCGCAAAATTACTTGTA
>CAUUCY010000051.1:0-13689 GCA_963543835.1 uncultured Bacteroidales bacterium | reverse complement strand
CGATGTGCAAGTGGACGACACTAAACTGCCGGCATATCTTCTTATAGATTATGTGAAGGTGTACAAAGCCGTGAATGCCGGCGTCCTTGTCCCGACTTACGGTGAAAATGTGCTTGTGAATCCTGGCTTCGAATCGGCTGTCGGAGACGACCGCCCGGACGGCTGGACCGTGACCAAGACCTCCGGAAAGTCCGTGGTATGGGTTTTCCGAGACTCTCACGGGCATAACGCTTCCCGAAGCCGTTTCCATTTCGGTATGGATCACGAGCCGTCCACGTTCGACTACTCCCTTTCCCAGAAACTCACAAATATTCCTGACGGGCTGTACCGTCTCGAAGTATGGGCATACATAGTGGAAGGAAAGAGCCCGTCTGATCCGTCACCGTATCTGTTCGCCCGGGGTTGTGCCTCTTCCGACAAAAAAGTACTCATAGATGCCCTTGGCGGACACTATGACCATAGCGCATACTGTTGTTATGTGCTCGACAATATCTATGTCAGCGGCGGCACGTGTGAGATTGGTGTCAGAGCCGTGTCCAACAGCAACGGTCTATACAGCGTATTCGTGGACGATTTCAGTCTGACTAAGGTGAATTATTAAACAAAACTATATGAAACGCGAATTACTTATGAACACAGAAAAACAAATCAATCCGGGGAGAAGTATTTCTTATCGTTCTCCTGCCGTAGATGTCTTTTCCACATCTTCCGTAGCTCCGATATGTTTGAGCGCCGGGACTTCAAATGAATCGTTTGAGTCCGGAAACGAGAATTTCGAATGGTAAAAATCATTGAAACTATGAGACGCATTTTTATTTTATCAGGGCTGTCGTTCCTGGCAGTCGCCTGTGCGAAATCGGAGCAGAATCCGCTTCCGCTTGTTTCTTCCATGACTTTCGAGCTTCGCTCAGACATGACAAAGACCGTCCTGAACGGTCACGACGTGGCTTGGGCAGAAGGAGACCAAGTCTGCGTGTTCGACAATGTAAACGGACTTCTGCCAGTCCCGTCCGTCGTGGCAGATAATAAGATAAGCGCTTCGGTGGCTTCAAATGCCGTTTCGGTCTATTCCTTATATCCTTACGATGCCGCGGCTACAATTTCCGGCTCTGTTGTAAAGACGACCCTGCCATCTGTCCAGACCGCCGTAGCCGGTACTTTCTCACCAGGTGCCAATCTGTCACTTGCCTACACTTCAGTTACCGACAAGCTGCTCGTCTTCAAGAATGTCTGCGCTGTCGTGAAATTCAGGCTTGACGAAGAAGGAGTCAGCTGCGTGAAACTTATAGGTAACAAAGGCGAGAGCCTCGCCGGCAAGGTTTCGATAGACTACAATGCAGGGACGCCGATAGCTTCATCTAATATGGATGGACCGAGCAACTCCGTGACTCTGAAAGGAGCTTTCGCTAAAGATACCGATTACTATCTCACCGTTATCCCGCAAGTCCTGTCCGGAGGATTCTCTCTGTGGATAGAAAAGGACGGGACGGAGAAAGTAAAATCGACTTCCAAAGCGGTCTCGCTTGTACGGAATAAGATTCTGGACTTGGGAACTCTTACCGGGGCGACCGTAGCTTCGTATGGTGAGAATCTTGTCGTGAATCCCGGATTCGAGTCCGCTATAGGGGATAATCATCCGGAAGGCTGGACCTGGACAAAAATCAATCCGGGGAACAGCACCATTTGGGTTTTCAGGAACAAGGCCGGACACAACGCTTCCAGAAGCTTTCTGCACCTTGGATTGGATAATGATCCGTCCACTTTCGAATATTCGGTATCTCAGACTTTCACCGGTCTTGCAGACGGTCTATACAGATTCGAGGCATGGGCTTATATGACGGAAAATAAGAGCCCGTCCGATCCTTATCCCTATCTGTTTGTCAAAGGCTATTCCGGAGCTGATCAGAAAGTTGATATAGAGGCGCATAGCTGGCATTGTGATCCCAACGGCTTCAAAAAATATGTCATCGACGGTATCCATGTGGATGGCAGCGGCACCTGCGAAATCGGCGTGTGGGCAGCTTCAAACAGTAACGGTCGCTATGGCGTATACGTGGACGATTTCAGTCTGGTCAAATTGAACTGAATGCTATGAACATCGGTAGATTCAGTATAGTTCTGATATTTGGAGTCTGGATCTTCGCTGCGAAGATTCAGGCTCAAAATATTCTGTCCGTTACGGATTACGGATATATCCCCGGCAGTAAGGAAGATGTGATCCCGGCTTTGAGAGCCGCGATCCGGGATGCGTCCGGATACGATTCGCTTGTGATTTCTTTCCCTAAAGGAAGGTACGATTTCAGACCCTCCGCTCAGGCTCCCGTAGTAACAAAAGGCTTCTATCTGAAAGATCTTAAGAATGTCGTTATAGATGGAAACGGTTCCGAATTTATCTTTCACGGCTGGATGCAAATTGCCGATATGGATTCCTGCAGTAATATAACTATGAGGAATTTTTCCGTGGATTGGGAGCGGCCGTACACTTCTCAGGCGACTATCGAGAAAGTCACTGACGAGTATATGGATATGCGCATCGACAGGGAACAATATCCTTATGTGATCGAACGGGACACTCTGTTCTTTATAGGAGAGGGCTGGAAACTGCCGGTAATCAATTCATACAACAATCTTTTCGACAAAGACAGCGGGGAAATCGTCTATAATACTTGGGACGGGCCTTTGGGAGACGTTTTCAGACAAAGGGCGGAGGAGTTGCCGAACGGGCTTGTACGCTTGCATTGCAAGACTAAAATAAAACCCGCCAAAGGGAATATCGTCGTGCTGTGCCACGTGCGTTATGCTGTCACCGGAATACATATAGCCAACAGTAAAAATATAGTCCTGAAGGACCTTACTATATATCACTCTCTTAGCAATGGCGTTCATTGCGAGCGTACCGAGAATGTGACTATGGACAATGCAAACATAACGGTGAATGCCGCTAAAGGCAGAGTTTTCAGTACTGTCGCCGATGCCTCGCATTTTACGAACTGCAAGGGGAAAATAAGAGTAATAAATTGTGCCCATACGGGTCAGGGCGATGATTTTATCAATATCCGGGGGACTAATTCCAAAATTCTACGGCTTGTAGATGAGCGTACCGTGGAAGTCACGGCAAGAGCGGCTACTGTCCATGCCGGAGACGAAATATGGTTTATCGACAATGAAAGCGCGCAGCGAGGCGAGACCGGAGTGGTGGCTTCAAGAGAGGAAGTCTTTGAAAACGGTGTATTTACCGGCTTCAGACTCGCTTTCCTCCGACCTTTTTCCGGGGCGGTCAAGGTCGGGGACTTTATCGAGAACAAGACCTGGAATCCGGAAGTCGAGATAAGGCATTGCCGGATACTGAAGCGAAACCGGGCGCGGGGGATACTGGTAACCACCCCGAAAGACGTCATTATTGCGGACAATTATTTCCGTACCGCAGGGACGGCGATTCTTGTGGAAGGGGATTTGGACTATTGGTTCGAATCGGGGGCTCATAACAATTTGAAAATATTCGGCAATGTCTTCGAAGATTGTCTTACTTCGGGCAATCGTGACGGAAGCCGCTGGCAATGGGGAGATGCTGTCATAACAATAACTCCCTCGCATAGACCTAAGAGCGACAAGGATGAACCCTATCACAAGAATATCAGTATTTACGACAATACGTTCAAGCTTTTCGACGCTCCTATAGTACGCGCGAGATCGGTAAGGAATCTGAGTTTTAAGAGAAACCGAATAGTAAAAACCTTTACTTATGCTCCCTATGCCTGGCAAAAGAGCGGATTCCTGCTCGACGGTTGCAGGAATGTAACGGTTACGGACAATATTATTGATAAAAACTATAAGACTACGGATATAGTCATAGAACACATGAAAAGAACGGATGTGAATACGGATGTTTTTACGGTGAAATCCGCACCGCAGAACTGATATGCTTCCCGTGAAAATACAGGATTATCAAATGATTTTTTAATATGTCACGACTTAAAAATACAATATCGCTTATCATTTTTTTTATCGCACTCTCCCAATGCTTTTCTCTGGAAAGCCGGGAAGTCCGGAGAAGAATACGCTTCGATGAGAATTGGAAATTCACGTTCGGCAATGCGAAAGAGCCGTCCAAAGACTTGGACTATGCTTATTACCATTATTATAAAGCCAAGGCTGACGAGGGGAAGTTCTCGACAATAAGCTTTGACGACGGAGGATGGAAAACGGTGACGCTTCCGCACGATTGGGCAGTGACTCTTCCGTTTTCTGAAAAGGCATATAAGACACATGGCTACAAGGCACTCGGACCGGACTTCCCGGAGACGAGCGTTGCCTGGTACAGAAAGAAATTTACCGTTCCTGCAGGCGATTCCGGAAAACGTTTCGAAATACGCTTTGACGGAGTGTTCAGGGAGAGCCGTTTCTGGATAAACGGCATCTATCTCGGAAGCAATATGAGCGGCTATACGGGAGTGGGATTCGATATTACCGACTTCATAGAATTTGATAAGGAAAATGTCATAACAGTACGTGTGGATGCTACCCAGATTGAAGGCTGGTTTTATGAAGGGGCCGGAGTCTACAGACATGTGTGGCTGAATGTATATGATAATCTGCATCTGGTTCCAGAGGATGTCTTTGTCTACACCGAGGCAGTTTCTCCGGCAGGGACTCTTCCCGCTTCGGCAAAACTGTCCGTAAATACCAAGGTGAATAACGAAGGAGAGAAAAACAAGACTTTCAGCTTACAATATGAGGTCTTTGATAGAAACGGGAAATCGGTGGCAAAACTGGATTCCGCTCCGTTTTCGACTCCATCCGGAGGAAATACAGAGATAAAAGAGCATATCTGCGTCGAAAATCCGACTCTTTGGGACACCGAGAAACCGTATTTGTACACTTTGGCAACCCGAGTGATTACATCTGACGGAGCGGTAGACGAAGTGAAAACGAGATTTGGGATAAGGACATTCAGATACGAGAAAGACGGTTTTTATCTGAATGACAGAAAAGTCCGGATAAAGGGACTTTGCGTGCATCAGGATCATGCAGGTATAGGAACTGCAATGGTGGATGAAATGCAATATTATCGTGTCGGTCTGTTGCGGGCAATGGGGGCGAATGCCTATCGTACGGCTCACAATCCGCCGACTCCGGAGCTCTTGGATGCTTGCGACAGTCTGGGGATGCTGGTGCTGGACGAGACCAGACTGCTCAACAGCAGCAAGGAATATTTGAGACAGTTCGAGGATTTAATAAAACGGGACAGGAATCATGCCTGCATCTTTATGTGGAATCTCGGAAATGAGGAAGAGGCTGTCCAAAGAACATCCATAGGTAAGAGGATTGCGAGGACTATGATCCGGCGGCAGAAAGAATTGGACCCCTCTCGTACCTGCACTTATGGCGGAAGTCTTGGAAATATAAAGAGCGGAGTCAATGAGGTGATACCTGTAAGGGGATTCAATTACAATCTGTCCGCATTGGAGGATTACGAGAATGATCATCCGGACCAGCCTATTATAGGTACTGAAGTTGCCAGCACCGTGTGCACCAGAGGGGTGTATCTGTCCGGCAAAGAATTGAAAAAAGTCGGAGTGTTTTCCGGAATTTTTATGGCAGACACTACCCGGGCAGTACTTTCCGATCAGGATTTCAGCTATCCGAGCTGGGCATCTACCGCAGAACAATGGCTGTCCAAAACTTTCCTTGATAAAAGGTTTATGGGAGCTTTCGTATGGACGGGTTTCGATTATCGAGGAGAGCCCACTCCTTTTGCATGGCCTGCCATAAATTCCCATTTCGGGGTGATGGATATGTGCGGATTTCCGAAAAACGTATATTATTATTATAAATCCTGGTGGAGCGAGGAGGACGTACTGCATCTTGCCCCTCATTGGAATCTGAAGCCGGATAGAGGAGAGTCGGTGGATGTGTGGGTCTATTCCAATGCAGACAAGGTTGAACTGTTCCTTAACGGGAAGAGTTTAGGAAAGAAAGTCATGCCGCGCTACGGTCATTTGAATTGGGAAGTAAAATATCGGGAAGGCGTATTGAAAGCCGTCGGCTATCGTAATGGGCGGAAATTCCAGTCCGAGATCAAGACGACGGGTAGACCATCCAAGATTGTTCTCTCTCCTCACAAATATACTTTGGCATCCGGGAAGCAGGACCTTGTGATAGTGAATGTCTCCGTAGTGGATAAGGACGGGCTGGAAGTGCCCGATGCCGATAATCTTATCAGCTTCGAATTGACGGGAGACGCCCGGATAGCGGGAGTCGGCAACGGCAATCCGAATTCTCATGAGAGCGACTTCGCAGAGGAGGGGAACTCTGCCCGTAGGAGTCTTTTCAACGGGAAATGTCAAGTCATAATACGTTCCGGAGATAAGGCAGATAAAATAGGATTCAGGGCTTTTTCTGAAGGACTCGCCGCAGCGACTGTCGAGCTGGTGCAAAGTCATAAAAGATATAACTGAATACCCGGAGTCATACAGAAATTAAATTTACATTGAAAATGAAGAGAATATCGATCGATTCCGTTTTTGCATTGTTTTTGTCTCTTATTGTATTGGGCTGTTCGTCAGGGAAAGAGCTTGTCGTGACCGGATTGGAAGCGGAGTTCCTGCATGAACCTCAAGCTCTCGGGGTAAGAGACCCGTCCTTGGGCTGGAGGCTCGAATCCGCACTTCCTGACGTGTATCAGAAATCATACAGGATACTGGCTGCCTCTTCCCCCGATTTGCTCTCGGAGGCGAAAGCCGATCTTTGGGACTCGCAGACTGTGATTTCGGGTGAATCTGTGGGGCACCATTATGAGGGTGCCTCCTTGGACAGCCGCTCGAAAGTGTATTGGAAAGTCATTGTGGAGACCAACAGAGGAGTCGTTGAGAGCGCCCCTGCAAGTTTCGCGATGGCTTTGCTTCATCAAGAGGACTGGAAAGCCGCTTGGGTAGCTTGCGATTCTCCTGAGGACGTGCTTGATAAGCATACCCGCGTGAACGCACGTTACCTTAGAAAAGATTTCGAGACCTCGGGCAAAATAGCCGAAGCCAGACTCTATATTTGCGGTCTCGGGTCATACGATTTGTACATCAATGGAAAGAATATAGGGGATGCGGTGCTGAAACCTGCACCTTCCGATTACAGGAAGACCTGTTATTACAACACTTATGATGTGACCGAAGAATTGAAAAACGGAAAAAATGCCGTGGGAGTGGTTCTGGGGGGAGGAAGATTCGTTTCTATGCGAATCAAGCCTGTGGAGAAGGTGCCGACCTCTTCCATTGTTCATTTCGGAATGCCTTGCCTGTTGTTCCAATTGGAAATCGATTATGCTGACGGGACTAAAGGGATTGTGATCAGCGATACTACCTGGAAAGCTACTGCGGACGGACCGATAAGAGAGAACAACGAGTTCGACGGAGAGACTTACGATGCTTCCAAGGAGATGCCCGGCTGGTCCGAGGCGGGCTTCGACGATTCGCAGTGGCAAAAAGCCTCGCTCTCAGAGGCTCCCGGCGGGATGCTTACAGCACAGCCGAACCCGTATATACGAATTCAGGAAACTTTGAAACCGCTCAGTATAATGCCTAGCGATAACGGATATATCGTTGATATGGGACAGAATATGGTGGGATGGCTCAAAATCAATTTTTCCGGTCAGGAGAAAGGTGATACAGTGACCATGAGATTCGCCGAAATTCTCTCCAAGGACGGAACTCTGTATATGGATAATCTCAGGGGAGCGGAAGTTACCGATACGTATATTGCAAAAGACAGTTCTCCCGTCTCCTGGACGCCCCGCTTCGTGTATCACGGCTTCCGTTATGTGGAGGTGAAGGGTTTGCGCAAAAAGCCGTCTCTCAAAAGTTTCGAGGGGCAGGTATTTTACGATGAAATGCCTTTGACCGGCAACTTCGAGACCTCCGACGATATAATCAACAAGGTCTATAGTAACGCATATTGGGGTATTCGAGGCAATTATCGCGGCATGCCGACGGATTGTCCGCAGAGGGATGAGAGGATGGCATGGACCGGAGACAGGACTACCGGTTGCTATGGGGAGTCATATATCTTCTCCAACGGACGTCTGTATGCCAAATGGTTGAGAGACCTTTCCGAAGCCCGGAAAGAAAGCGGAAGTCTGCCGGATGTCGCCCCGGCTTTCTGGGAGAAGATATATACGGACAATCTGACATGGCCGGGAGTGTTCCTTACGGCATCCGATATGATATTCATGCGCTATGCCGATGACAGACCTATCAGGGATAACTATAAGGCTATGAAAAAATGGCTGTCTTATATGAAGTCCGAATATATGGCAGACGATATTATGACTAAGGACACATACGGGGACTGGTGCATCCCGCCGGAGTCTCCCGAATTGATACACTCCAAGGACCCGTCCAGAATCACCGAAGGAGCCCTTATATCGACGGCATTCTATTACAGGTTCATGAAAATGATGGCGAAATTTGCGACTGTGGCGGGACATGACGAGGACGTGGAATATTTTGAGAGCGAGGCGCAAAGAACGAAAATCGCATTCAATAAGAAATATCTGAATAAGGCTTGCGGGTATTATTCCAACAATACGGTTACAGCCAATATACTTCCCCTTTATTTCGGGATGGTGCCTGCCGAATATGTCGAAACAGTGTTTTCGCACATAGAGGACAAGACAATGAACGATTTGGACGGACATGTGAGTGTGGGGGTGGTAGGTATCCAACAACTTTTGCGCTGTCTCACGGAATACGGGCGGGCCGACCTGGCTTTCAGGATAGCATCCGACTCTACCTATCCAAGTTGGGGCTATATGGCTGAGAAAGGAGCCACTACTATCTGGGAATTGTGGAACGGAGATACTGCCGATCCTTCGATGAACTCCGGAAACCACGTCATGTTGCTCGGAGACCTTGTCATTTGGGAATACGAGTGTCTGGCGGGCATACGTGCGACCAAGCCTGGCTTTAAGGAAATGAACCTGAAACCGTATCCCGTGGAAGGACTGTATTGGGTCAAATGTTCTTACGATTCAGTATATGGGAAGATAAGCAGCGACTGGAAAAAATCCGGAAAAGACTTCGTCTGGAATATAAATATTCCGGCAAATACGGTAGCGAAAGTCTTTGTGCCTGGGACTCCGGATGCTTCCGTAGGCAAGATCCGTGGAGTAAAAGCGCTCGGCTTTACGGAGGACGGGTACTGGGAATATGTATTCCCTTCCGGCAGCTACAGGCTGAAATCTTCTTTGCAGAAGTAGGGGGCGCGTACTGCCCGTGAAATTTCTTGCATCGAAGATAAGCGGGCATTGCTTTCTTTCTTGCCGGGCATGCCGGATTAAGCCTTGACTGATTCGGGTAAAGAAAAACCCCGAGAGTTGAAATGAACTCCCGAGGTTTTTGATGTGTCAGACTATTAAAGATTCCAGGATTGGATCCTGTGAGTATCATGAGGTTTTTTAGGATTTGCCTCAAACCTCGCCGGAGTTCCGTTAGGATTTCCAATCAATAAGTCATCGAGTGTGCTCTCCGTTAATTGAATTCCATTCACTGTTATTGTCGGGTCCAAGAGCAGAGTCTCGTCCCAGCCGAATTGGAGTTTTCGCGTCTCAGGCGTACTCGCCTCTTTGAAAGAGCCGTAAAGTATGCCTGCATGCACATTTGAGTTATCACCACCGGATTCTACCGTTGCTGATATTGAACCTTTGAAACTTCCCTGGTGAAATTTGTAATCTCCTGTTTTTTTTCCGGATTGCCCGACAGCCAAACCGGCAGAAACGCTTGCTCTGCCTGCTGCCTTGACGATGATCCTTGCAGAAACCTTGATTCTCCTATATTCTGCCGTGCAATAGCCTAATGCTCCGCCTATATGGTGCGTTTCCCCCTCTTCCCTTACGAGCCCTATCGCTTCAATATCGCCTTTATTATACGACTCTGAGCCGTCACTGAAAATCTCATCCGGACTATGGTAAGAATACCCCGCAATTCCGCCTGCCTGGAATATTCTTCCACTATCGTGAATCAGTATTTTCCCCTCATTTACAATAGAATCACTAAGTTTGGAATGCTGATCGGACTTTCCGCACACTCCTCCTACGTGAGTCTTCCCATTTGTACCTCCATAGACTTCCACTAAAGCGAAATTTTTGCAATCTTTTATGATGGCGACATTATTCTTATCCTTGCCTTTCATATAGGCGACTAATCCGCCTATGTTGACATCATTGTCTGCCGATGCATTGACTTTGATGTCACCCTCATTCTCACAATTCAGGACGCTTGGAGCGGATTTAGTGGTATAAGCGAGTACCCCTCCGATATTTAAGCTGCTTGCCTTGCCAGTAAAATTTATTTTTCCATGGTTCTTGCAGTATTTCAATTTCCCGCCGTCATTGAATTTTCCCATTATACCTCCCAACCAAAGGTCGGACGTATGTTCGGCATCATCATTTATATCTCCGGAATTATCGCATGATTCCAAGGAGACTTTATTGTTGCCTGAACATCCGAACACTCCTCCGAAATGTTTTACGAACTTGCAGTGGTTTATTATGTTTCCTGCATTAATACAGCCATTAAATCTTTGAGGGGCTTTATCTGCCCAGCCTACCAAGCCGCCTATTACATTGAACTCAGGCTGTGTATCTTTCACGCCTTGGGCACAGTCTTCAACAATAATCTCTCCATGATTCCGGCACATTTCGAGAGAGCCTTCACTCGCCCAATTCCCGGCAATTCCTCCAAGTCTGAACTTCGTTATGTTGGATTGAAGAACTTTGACTTTGGCAAAATTCTTTACATTCGTGATGCTTCCTTTTTCAAGTATCTTGCCTACAAGTCCGACATACATCCAAGTTTTATTGTCTTTAGTGTATCCTAACTCAAAAGTGCTGAAGCCGTCGTAGCTGTTGCCGTCGGAAGAGCCGAAGACGGTATTTTTAAGGTGACCGGACAAGGTCTGGAAAAAGGCTGCATAAGAATCGGTCGTGCTGACTTTTAAATTATATATTTTATGATTCTTACCATCGAAAGTGCCTTTGAATTCGCAAGGCGTCCACTCGGCTTGCTTTAAATCTATGTCCGCCGCGAGCTCGACCGTGTCAGAGTTGTTGCAGAATTCTGCAATCTTACCCCAATTGACGAGTTCTTCCGCGGTCGAAATGACATACTTATATGATATCGCGGATTCAAGAGCGGAGAAGTCTAAAGAGCTATTGCGTACGAGAGTAAGCTCCTTTTTTGAAGAAAGAGTCTCCGATTTGAAATTTTCACCCTCGATGTATACCTTGAAATCTCCCTTATTGGTTTTTCCAGGCATGAGTGTGATGTAATAATCCCCCGCAGCGAAAAGTCCCTCGGAATATTTCAGACTCACTTTGTTTTCGCCTGTTACTACTTTAGATAAACTTCCGTCAGAAGCGGAAAATTCAGCTGTGCCGGCAATGTTTGTTCCATCGATTACTATTGCTTTTACATCGGGACGTTTTATGTTTACTTTTACGACTGCCACCGTTGTTTTAAGATCCAATTTCCCGGAAATTATTTTACCTACTGATACAATCGCATCTTGAGCGATATTCTTTCCTTTTTGAACAATCTGCTCTTTGGGGATACGCGCCGTTACAGTCTCGCCGCTGCATGAAACTCCTGCTTCAAACGGATATACGGCGATTAAGCTTTCTGCATTTTCGGCGACCTCTCCCGAGAACATCGTCCGGCTTGAAGTGCCGTCTGCCGTTGTTGTGACAAACTCTCTTTTTGCTGTCCCGTCAAACACCCCGAGTTTATCGGTATTTTCCCAAAATATCTGATTCCCACCGTTCTGTACTATGGCTTTTGTGTCGGAGAACGATTCGCCTCCGGCCTTGATGTCCAAAGATACGAGCTTTACGTCTTCGGGCTTTGTTGTCTCCTCCTTTGCGCTTTCTATTTCCTTGGTGCATGCTGAGAGCGAAAGAATTGCAAGCAATGCGATACGATATTTATATATTTTTCCCATAATCGGCTTTTTTTAAATTTCAAAAGATAGAGTCAAAGTCGTTATCCGTGTCCGGCGTAAGGCTTTCAAATCCGGTATCGCTGCTATTCGACGTCAGCAATGCCGCCTGCGTGCGTACAGAGATTGCACAAATCCTCGGAGAAGCATATTGCTTTTCTGTACATAAATTTTCAGTCTTTTTAATCATAGTGATATGTGCTAAAATATGTGTGTAAAATAATAGTTTGAGTATGCGTTGTGGGATAACTATGCAAATTTATATAAACTATTGGATTTGACAAACTTTAGTCTTCTTGATCGCTGAAAATGGAAATTTGTCGCGTGGGATGACGAAATTTGCTTGTCCTTGCGGAAATTTTCCTTAATTTCGCATCTTGTACTTCAGGGATAATATAAAGATGAAAAAACGACGTACAAAGATTTTCCTTATTTCATTCCTTATATCCTCTTTGGCTTTCTCCGCTTCCGTTTATTCAAAGGCGTTTTCTTTCACCGAGCCTTCTCATTTGCAAATTATGCTCGAGGACAAGATCCTCCATGAAATTTATAATCTTTCGCGCGGGCAAGTATATGCTGCCGGCACAATTAAGAATGCGACTTGGACGGATTGGCAGCATCCGTTTGGTATGGATGTGCACTTTCTGAATATTTCCGTTTTATTCATTGCAATACTCTTCCTGCTTGCTCTGGTATCTTTGTCCGCATGCTGGTGTTTTCCCGGGAAGGTGAGGGCTTTGCTGAATTTGGCAGTAACGACAGTTCAGGCGTCAAGGGAACTTTTGAAATCTTCATCCCTCATTCCGGCTGCCATAAATGAGCGTGTAAATAAGTTTGTGGAAGATTTCAGGAGGGGGGCGATTGCTAATAATCCGCCGGATGTGAATCCCTCCGCATTTGTCGGGGAAGATTTTCCGTATGCAGTCGAGGATGTAAAAGATGCGACAGTGCTCATAGTCGAAGATAATCAGGAACTACTCAATTATCTTAAATACGAGTTTTCTTTCGATATGAAGAGAGTGCTTGTGGCAGGCAACGGCGCCGAGGCGGTAAAAGTGCTCGGTGAGAATAAAGTGGATTTGATAGTAAGTGATGTGATGATGCCGGAGATGGACGGTTTTTCCCTTTGCCTCTATGTCAAGACCACACTTGCAATAAGTCATATCCCTGTCATACTTCTGACCGCCCGAAGTGATGAGAGCAAGCGTATGTTGGGATATAAAAACGGTGCGGACGATTACATAACCAAACCTTTCGAGCTCGTGACTATAAGGGAAAGCATAGACCGCCTGCTTAAACACAGAGCCCGGGCGCGAGAGAATTTCCGTACAGCCAAGGGACGCCCGGAAGTGCTTGAGTCCACATTCAGTTCTGCCGACGAGCACTTCCTTATAAGGTTCGACAAGCTCATTCGGGACAATATCTCCGATACTGGACTGGATGTCCCTTTTGTGGTGGATTATTTCGGCATAGCCGGTAACGTCCTTTTCGTGAAGGTCAAGCAACTTACGGGTATGAATATACAGGGTTGTATAGACAAAATCAGAATGGAGAAAGTCATGGAACTTATGAGTACCACCAGTCTGACTCTTGCCGAAATAGGAGAAAAGGCAGGCTTCTCTTCTCCGCGCTGTTTCAGCACGAGTTTCAAAGCCTATACGGGGAAAACTCCTTCCCAATATAAAAAGGATATTGAACAGGGGAAGG
>CAUUCY010000050.1:0-14091 GCA_963543835.1 uncultured Bacteroidales bacterium | reverse complement strand
TACGGCTTAAAGAAAAATTTGAAAACTTAAGTCTACATTTTCCTAAGTTTTCTATCGGAACTCAAAGTGTAAAGTTTAACCCGATAGGAGCTGGTGATGTAGAATGTCTCCAAATAACGAAACTTGATGTCGACGAAGATGGTTCAAAAGCGACTTCTGTAACGACTTCTGTAGATATTGCTCTTGAACCTATGCCGGTTCGAGATTTTGTTATAGACAAGAGTTTCCATTTTATAATCAGCGAAGCTGAAAGCGGTGTTATATTATTTATGGGGCGGTATTATTAGAAATCAATCAATCTTGTGCACCGCGGATGGATAATTTGTAGATTATCTTCGGTGTTTCCTCTTGTGAATTAAGAGCGTAATAACTGTTATTATGTTCATTGTAAAGAAACTTTACACCGCGTGTAAAGTTTCTTTACGTTTTTACACTGTGTCTATTTTGTAAAATTATTACAATCAATGCCTTAGAACTTTTGGCACGGGGGATGTTATTATCGTGTGCGGTTGTAAAATCGTAAAGTATGAAGCGAATGATAATGACTCTGTACTCGGTGCTGAGCGTGTTTGCGGCGGGAGCGCAGAAGCTTATGACTCTGCACGACTGTATGGAATACGCCTTGAGCAATTCCACCAGAATGAGGATACTCGAGGCAGAGGCAGGAGATGCCCGTATTGCGAGGCGCGATGCCATCCTTGCCGCATGCACTCCGCAGATCAATGCCCAGACCTATGCCTATTATAATTTCGGAAGAAGCATAGACCCTAAGACAAATACTTACTTTAATACTACATCTTTCCATAACAATTATGGAGTAAGCGCGGGTTTTGAACTTTTTGACGGGTTCAAGGCGGTGAATAATGTGAAAATATCCCAAACCGGTCTGCTTATCGCTGATTCAAGGCAGAAACAGGCAGAGGCGGATATATGTCTTGCAGTGATGGAGGCATACTATAACGTCGCGTATTACAAGCGTCTGGCAGAGGTGTACGAAGAGCAGGTAGAAGCGGCCCGGACAGCACTGCACAAGGCAATGCGCCAAGAGGAATCGGGACAGAAAGGACACGCTGACGTGGTGCAGATGAAAGCAGAGCTGGCGGAGCGCAAATACGATCATATAAACACGGTCAATATGTACGAAAGCCAGAAAATGACCCTTGCCGATTTGATGTTCTGGGATACCGACAAGGAGCTGAACATAGATTCTTCATGTCCCGAAAGGGAGGCTGAAGCCGTGGCTGTCAATGAAGTCGTGGATTTCGCAATGGAGCATAATCCTGCATTGCGGGAGGCGGAGTGGACAGTACTTAATGCAAAACGCGAACTTAGCATAGCCAAATGGCAGCTCTTGCCGAGCATAGGTCTGTATGCCGGCTGGAACACCAGTTATTATACCTATCAGGGGGCGCAGACGAGCTCTTTCCGCAGCCAGTTCACTAACAACGGCGGCGAATATATACAGATGTCGGTTTCCATTCCCATTTTCAGGCGCCTTTCCGGATTTTCAAATATCTCGCGCAAGCGGAATTATCTGAAAAAAGTGTCTGCGGAGTATGACGGCAAGCGAAGAGAGATAGAGTCAGAAGTGCGCAGGGCAATACAGGACAGGAACGCGACGGCAATGGCGCACAGACAGGCGCGGCTCAAGGCAGAGGTGCAGGAGGAAGCCTATTATCTGAATGTGAAGAAACTGGAGCAGGGGCTTATATCTTCTTTAGAGTTTCAGACGGCAAATAACAACTATCTGAAGGCAAAAGCGGATGAGATGAACTCGCTTTACCAATATCTTATCAAACAGGCAATAGTGCGTTACTACAATGGTGTAGAATATATAAATCAGTAAAAATGGACAAGATAATAGAGAAAAAAACAGGCTGGAGGGCGGCTTTCACCCGAAAGGCAGTCAAATATTGGCTCGCAGGAGCATTCGCCGTTCTCATGACGATATTGCTTCTCAACACAGGGGGCTCTTCGCTGCGCATCGACGGCAGCTCCATAATTTCAGGAGATGTGACAGAAGGGGAATTTAACGATTATATACGCATCAGCGGACAGCTTCAACCCATGGTCACAATACAACTCAGCCCCCTTGAGGGGGGAACGGTCGAGAAGATATTCGTAGAAGAGGGAGCAAAAGTGAGTAAAGGTGAACCCATAGTCATCCTGTCCAATGATAATCTCGATCTTCAGATACTCAATTCCGAGGCTGAACTTGCGGAAAAGGAGAATATACTCCGCAATACCTTGATCTCCTTGGAGCAGCAGAAGCTCTCCCACGAAAAGGACCGCCTCAGCTACGAGACCCAGGCATGGCGTAACAAGAGGGCGTACGAGCAGAATGGCAGACTCTACGAGGAGAAACTGATTTCTCGCGAGGAGTATCTCAAGGCAAAGGAAGACTATGAACTTGCCAGGAAAAATCTCGACCTGACCCTGCGCTCGATGATTCAGGACAGCCTTTACCGCTCTACGGAAATTACTCGTCTGAGGGAGAGTCTTGATAATATGCGCATGAACATGCAACTTATACGCGGACGCAAAGACAAGCTCACCATAAAGGCTCCCATAGACGGTGTCATAGGTCTTCTGGATGCAAATTTGGGGCAGTATATCGCATCGGGAGTCAAAATAGGCCAGATTAACTCCGAGGGGAATTACAAGATAGAGGCTAAAATCGATGAACACTATATAGACAAGGTGGTGCCCGGACTTCAAGCTACATTCAACCGTCAGAACGAAAAGTTCGATGCGCAGCTGCGCAAAGTCTATCCTGAGGTAAGAGACGGCAAGTTTCAGGCGGATTTCAAGTTCGTCGGCGGACAGCCGGAGAATATACGCACCGGTCAGACCTACTATCTCAATCTGCAACTCGGGCAGGCAGAGCAGTCCGTACTCATTCCCCGAGGCACTTTCTATCAGAATACCGGAGGGAAATGGGTATATGTGCTCTCCAAGGACGGCGGCAGGGCAGTCAAGCGCAGCATACGCATAGGTCGCCAGAACCCCCAGTTCTATGAAATACTCGAGGGCTTGGAGCCTGGAGAGAAAGTAATAGTTTCAAACTACGACAGTTACGGCGACAAGGACGAACTTATAATTAGATAAATCAAAAACCATATATCATGATTAAAGTAACAAATCTTACAAAGGTCTTCAGGACCGAAGAAATCGAGACAACTGCTCTCGACGGAGTTTCATTTGAAATTAAGGAGGGAGAGTTCGTCGCAATTATGGGACCATCGGGATGCGGCAAATCCACACTTCTGAATATACTTGGCTTGCTCGACAACCCGAGCGGAGGCAGTTATGAACTGCTCGGGACTGAAGTGGGAGGGCTTAAAGAAAACGAACGCACAAAGTTCCGCAAAGGAAACATAGGCTTTGTGTTCCAGAGTTTCAACCTAATAGACGAACTGAATGTTTACGAGAATATAGAATTGCCATTGAGGTATCTTAAAATATCTTCTTCCGAGCGGAAGTCAAGGGTCACCGAAATTATGAAGCGCATGGCAATCAGCCATCGTGCGCAGCATTTCCCTCAACAACTCTCCGGAGGCCAGCAGCAGCGTGTGGCTATTGCAAGAGCGGTGGTTGCCAATCCCAAACTTGTGCTTGCAGACGAGCCTACGGGCAATCTCGACTCGAAGAACGGCAAGGAGGTTATGGAACTGCTCGGCGAGCTTAAGCGTGAGGGCACTACCATCGTCATGGTAACCCACTCCCAGCGCGATGCCGCCTATGCCCAGCGTACCATAGATCTCTTTGACGGCAAGATAGTGTCCGATGTGAAAAACGAGCTGTGATGAAGTCCTTTTTTCGTTTTCTGAAAACCAATCCTCTGTACACGATAATAAATGTCGTAGGGCTCTCTGTTTCCCTTATGTTCGTTATCCTGATAGGCGACTATACCTGGCGTCAGTTGAGTATGGATAGGGGGTACAAAAACGGGGACAGAATATTTCTTCTCGGCAGTCAGGACAACTTCTTTAGCTGGCCCGACGCTTCCGAACAGTTGGGACACAGCTATCCTGAAATTGAAAAAATGTGCCGTCTGATATGTCAAAACGGTAAAATCAGAGGCGGAGAATATTCAATGCCACACGTTGATAGTTCAACTCCGAACATAATCATTGCAGATTCTACGTTTTTTGATTTCTTCGACTTCAAATTCAAAGCGGGGGAGTCCCGTTATGCCCTTGATTCGCCGGATAAGTGTGTCATTACCGAAAAGACTGCAAAGATGCTTTTCCCAAACGAGAATCCTATAGGACGGACTTTGAGCATTGCAGGGACGCAATTCGTGACTATCAACAACGAGTCCCTGATGGACACTACACTGCTCTACACCGTTTCGGGAGTAGTGCGTGATTTAGACAAGACCGTGCTGCCGAATGAGGCTGAAATAATTATAAACATGGGCAGATACCCTCATGTCCTCGGATATAGGCTGAACAACCATACATACGGATTCGGTCCTTGCGGAGGGTTCAAGACTTTCCTGATGGTAAAAGAAGGGGCGGATCTTTCTTCCAAACTTTCCTCGATGAATGATTTTATCAAGGAAAATGTACCTATAAGTGTAATGATTGATTGGAAAGAGACTACGCTTACCCCGCTTACTGACATTCTTTTTTCTCCTAAGAACAGGGGAGATGGCCTGCAGGAAGGAGACAAGGGGAGAGTGACTGTTCTACTTTCGGTAGTGCTTGCCATCTTGCTCTTTGCAATAATGAATTATATAAATCTCACAGTTGCGAATACGGGTTTTCGCGCCAAGGAAATGGCGACAAGAAGACTTCTTGGAAGCGGTCCGTGGGAGATAGCCTCGAAACTTATAGGCGAATCCAGCTTAATGGTCCTTGTTTCATTCATCATAGGCATCGCCCTGGCATTGATTTTCCAGGACAGGATGGCGCACTTTTTCAGAGGAAAAATCTCTATTGTCAATGACATAAGTCCCGGCACCATTTCGGTCTGCGCCTTGTTCTTACTCCTTACCGGACTTGTTTCGGGGATTGTCCCGAGCATACAGATAGCGGGTTACAAGCCTATCGACGTAGTAAAAGGAAGATTCCGTTATCATTCCAAGATGATAATGAGCAAGACTTTCATAATTATACAGAATATAATAACTGTAAGCATGCTTACGGCGGCGCTTACAGTTTTCCTTCAATTGAAACATCTGATAAATGCCCCTCTGGGCTATGAGACCGAAAACATTGTCATGATTATGAGCAAGCGGCATCCGGAACTTATCCGAACGGCGCTCGAATCCCTGCCTTGTATAAAAAAGACAGGTGTGTTCGATGGCTCGAGTCTTATGGGTAACCCCTTGGTTATGACTGTACTGACTGACGAGACGGGGAAAAGTCAGTATTTCTGCACTTCAGAGCTGGACAGCGTGGCACTTGACATATATGGAGTGAAAATACTGGAAGACTACGGAGACAAATATGGGGGATATTATCTGACGGAGAAATGCACAAAGGAAATGAAGATGTCCGAGGACGGGCGCGTTGCGAGTTTCGGAAAATACAGTTATAATGTTTCAGGTGTCATTTCCGATATACATACGAGAAACATACTTAGCAACGCCAAGGCTTTTTTAATAAAATTGAAAGCTACGGAGGAGTTCGGTAAGAACGGTTTTATAGTAAAGACAGACGGCTCCGCAAACGCCCTGCAAAAAATCAGGGATGCCGTCGCAAAAGCGGACGGGCAAATCAAGGCGGAGAAGGAAGTGATTTCTTTTGAACAGCTTATCAGAGAGTCTTTTGAAGAACAGACAAATACGCTTAATCTGGTTATTATGTTCACCATCATTGCCGTCATAATTTCAATTTTGGGATATATAGGAATCTCGCTGTTTTTCATACGCCAAAGGGAGAAAGAAATAGGCGTCCGCAAGATAATGGGAGGCAGCTCCTGTGCCGTCGGTGCGCTGATGCTGAGGATATTCCTCACTCCCTTGCTAATTTCTTTCCTTTTTGCAATTCCCCTTTCCCGCTATATGATGGCTGAGTGGCTCAAGGGTTTTTCATACAGAATCGATTTGGATGCCAGGATATTCATTATCTCCTGCCTTGCATCGCTTTTGATAGCGTTTGTAGCAATAATATACCAGATTACACGCGCGGTCCGCGTCAATCCTGCGGATTCCATCAGAAAAGAATAAAACAGTTTTCAAATGAAAATTCTAAATAAAGCAGGTTTTTCGACACCTATAAATATAGTCGGAATGAGCGTGGCATTTGCCGCAGCTCTGATACTTATGGTACAGGTGCGCAGGGACGCCGGTTATGACAAGAATTTTCCCTCTTGGGAAAACTTGTACCGTATGGAGAACAACTTTATCGACGACGGTCTGTTTTCAACTTATTTCAGCCGTCCCTTAATACAGATTGCACGCAATGCAAGCCCGAATATAGAGAACATAGGCACTTCCTGGGGCATTCAAAGGCGCATATATCATCGTGAGGGAAACAAAAATTCCCCTGTTACGGTATCGTCCGCCCAGGTGGACAGCGCCATGCTTTCCGTTTTCCCCCTTGAATGGCAGGAAGGCTCTGCGGAGGAGTTTACCGCTCGGGGTACGGCCATTGTTTCAGCATCGGTTTCCAAGCTGTTTTTCGGCTCCGAAACTTCCATAGGAAAAATTCTTGAAACGGATTCAGGGCAGCGTCTGCGCATAGTGGGAGTTTTCAAGGATACCCCACGCAATTTCAGCATGCACTGCGATCTTATGGAAAATATCGGGGACCGTTTTCTGAATGACAATCAGGAATGGTCTTTCAATGCCTTTGTGAAACTGAAAGACCATACTCTCGCAATGGAGACTCAGAATCTGATTGTAGATGCTTATAAACAATATTTCGGAGGGGATATGGATGAGGAGAAAACGGAAATATTTAAAAAGGGTTTCCGCCTGAGCAGACTTCACGAAGCGCATTATGAAAGAGATGTGAGGGCAAGTGAGGGAAGTGCCAATAAGGGAATAACCATAACTTTGGCAGCCATAGCGATACTGCTGATTATAATTGCTATAATAAATTTTGTCAATTTTGCGTTCGCGCAGATTCCTTTCCACATAAAAGCCATAAATACCAGAAAAGTGCTCGGAGAAAGCCGCACTTCCCTTATCGGAAGGCAGCTTGTTTCTGCCGGCATAATCGCCTTGACGGCTTTTGTCCTTTCTCTTGCCCTTGTTCATCTCGTCTCGGGAACGACTCTTTCTTCCTATGTTTCCGCAAGCCTGAAGCTCAAGGATAACCTGGGACTCATTGCTCTTGCATTCGGGCTTTCCGTGGTTTCAGCAGTAATAGCGGGGATAGCCCCTGCAATGTATTCCACTTCCCAGCCTGCCGCATTGGTGCTCAAAGGCTCGTATGCAATGAGCGTCAAGGGGAAGGGGCTGCGAAATGCTTTGGTCGCGCTTCAGTTCGTACTGTCTTTTGTATTCATACTTATGGCTTTGTTCGTGAATGTGCAGACGAAATTCATGATGCGCAGGGATATGGGCTTCCAAAGGGAGAATGTCTTGCAGTCGTGGTGCGGCTATATCGCTGGCGCGCAGCATGAAGCCCTGTCGGAAAAACTCATGCAGAACCCCGCGATTACGGATGTGACGTTTGCAGACAATCAGCTTGTATCCATGCAGAAGATGGGATGGGGACGCACTGAAGAAGATGGTAAGCGGATTTTCATGGAAGTATTGCCTGTAACTGACAATTTCCTGAATTTCTTCGGACTGAAGGTGCTGGAGGGACGCAATTTTCTCCCTTCGGACAACCAGTCCGAGAAAGGATGTTTTATTGTAAATGAGAATTTCATAAGAAGTTTCCCTTTCTGTCATGTCGGTTCTTTTGTGGGCGCCCATAAAGGTAATGCGGAAATTGTAGCTATAGTAAAAGACTTTAATTTCAAACCTTTGCAGCATCCGATTTCGCCTCTTGCCCTGTTTATATGGGGAAAGACACAGTGGAGGAATTTCCCTAACATGTATGTGAAAATTGCTCGGGATGCCGATTTCGATGAAGTCTCGGCATATATAAGGAAAGCCGTATGCAGCTTCGACGGAAGCCTGGAGCCGGATCGAGTGACAGTAGAGTATTTGGACGAATGGACGGAGAACATGTATATGGAGGAAAAGGCTCTTGGCAGGCTCATTTCAATCGCGTCTTTGGTTGCTTTGCTCATCTCCATTATAGGAATCATAGGTTTGGTGTTCTTTGAAACCCAGTTCCTGCGTAAGGAGATAGCCGTGCGTCGCGTGAACGGAGCCACTGTGGGAAGTATTCTGCGCAGGATAAATAGACAGTATCTGCTTATAGCAGGTGCCGGTTTCGTGATTGCCGCCCCTCTTGCATATTGGATTATGCTCGTGTGGCGCGGAGGATTTGCCTATCAGGCTCCCGTGCCTTTGTGGATATTCATTCTGGCAGCGGTTTTCGTCGCAATTATAACTGTCCTGGTGGTGAGCCTCCAAAGTCTGCGCGCTGCCGTTGCAAATCCTGTAGAGTCTTTGAAGAATGATTAGAAGGCGCTAAAATCGGCTCAACGGAAACTCCAACCGAATCCCAGCATCAGATTGTTGGGATTTTTGAATTTGAACAGCTGATAGCCTATGTGTATGAATAGCCTGTCCGTCAGTTTTGTCTTGAGGGCGAAAATCTGGTAGAGAGAGTCCGTGTCCTCTCCTTTGCAGAGAATATTGCGTCCTATGCCCATGTTGATTGAAAAAATCGGCATTATCACTTCCGCACGCGCAGAAATGCCTATTGCAAACTGTTCGGAGAAGGGAGGTCTGTGGAACTTTATTCTTTCCCTTGGGGCACCCTTGTCCACAATATGGCTTGTGATGTTCGCGCTTTCGTCAAATTGGGCATCCAGAGAAAGCCCTGCCCGGAAGTATTTGCTCAGATGGTACATAGGCGAAAAGTTCATGCCCAGGACAGCAAAAGAGCCGGGGACTACGAATGGATTGCCGTCGTCAAGGTAGAAGCCTTTTTTCCTTGTCGCAGCGTATAGGACAAGGTCGTAGCTTATGCGCTTTTTGAAAACGCTTTCATTAAAGGCACAGCGCCTGCCCGCTTTCTGAGGACTCGGATTCCATGCAAGTTGCAGATTCCCTCCTATTGTGTTTACTCCTCCGTTGGGGTATTTGGTGTTGCCGTTGGAAAAGTGCGTTAGCCCGACTCCCGCTTTCAGATTGACAGACTTGTTCAGACGCCAGTTCAGGCTCGCCCCGAGGTTTATGTAGGCATTGGCATCGGAGCCCACGACAATATTGTATGGATTGGTCTTCTGGTCATATTCTTTCCAGAGGAAAGACAAGCCGAAATTCCATTCATAGTCCAAAGACAGGCGTGGGCTTATTTTTATAACGGGGGCTGTCTGGAATACATAAAAGGCAAGGGGGTTGCCTATGTTCCCGGGGTTGAAAAAGCTGTTGAAAGCTATGCCTATGCCTTGGACGGCATCGGGGTATGCCGAGCCGTAGAATGAGTCCGGGGCAAAGCTGAAGCCGTATTTGAGATGGGCTGAAAGATTGGCGGAAGACGGCTTCCCTTCAGGACTCTTACCCTTGAAATAGTCATTTGTCGGCAGGGTGTATGCAGGTCTTATTCCGCATTCCACTATAGGGTGAATTTTTCTGAAAGTACTGTCAAGCAAGCCGGCTTTGAGAGTGCCGCTGATATGTATTAAGCACAACAGCGCAATAAAGATTCTACTTTTCATCATCTTTCATCTCTTTTTTCAGAATCAGATATTTGAACGGCTTTTTAGAGGACAGGTCCCCCGGCAAAGTTATTTTCCTTCCCGTCTGGGAATTGGAAGCATGGACGGTGAAAGGCAGGTGATATTCCTGTATGCACAGGAAAGTTTCTAAGAGCATCCTTTTCCCTGCAGGCACGCTTGTCCGTATTTCCAAATCCCTGTCCAGCCCCGCATCCTGTTTTTGTTCGGATTCGCGCAAAAAGGCTTTTGTACCTGATAATTCCGCCTTCCCGTCCACTATGTCGGGAATGAGTATGGCTGTCTCCTCCTTAGCGAAAAATTTTTCTATTCTCGTGTCATTCCATTCCGCTCCCAAGTGAAATTTCACCTTCCTGAAGGCATCTTTATAGGGTTGCAGGAAAACACTTGCAGGCTCTTTCCCCGCGCTGTTGTTCACTATGAGCCTCGGGCGGCCCGACGCTTCCACTATATCGTTCGAGTATGAGAACTTATCCCATTGATACACCACGCTGTCGATTTTGTATTTTCGTGTAGGGGGAAGAAGTATGCTTATATGTTTTCTTTCGTATTCGTTGCCGACTTCCAATATATACCTGACTGTATCCTCCTCCATGTTTTCCCCATTGACGAAGTCCAGCCTTTTGGACTCTTTTTTTTCAATCTTGAAACTGACCGTGCCGGTCCCGACACTTATCGTAGCCCCCTCCTTTTCCTGTATCGGCAGGCTTGCTTTCTTTCCGTTTGAATCGAAGACGCTCAAACTGACAGGTTCTGAAGAAGCCGGATTGTTTTTCACAAGCTCAAAAATCCCCCAGTTTTCAGCTTTGAAGTACAGGGAAGAAGTGCCCCCACGCAGGATGACTTCCTGAGTCTCGGGAAGAAAATCCTCGATGAACACTCCCGAATTGCAAGCCGTAAGAGTTGCGGCAAGAAGTATTTTCAACGCTCTTTTAAGTGATTCCATGAAGTGAAAATCCCCGTAGGATGGGTCTGCACGAAGATTGTATTGCAAATATAGGTATTTTTTGGTGATAAGCCGCTTAATAATTATCTTTGGGGAAGTCTCAGGGATGAATTATGATAAAAGCCAGAATACTTGTAGTCGATGACAACCACGGTATAAGAAACGCCCTCAAAATACTCCTGCCAGTTTACTTCGAGCAGGTGGAGCTGATCGCTTCGCCGGTTACTCTCGTGAAAACGATGGAGGCGTTCCGCCCCGATGTAGTGCTACTCGATATGAATTTCTACACCGACATCAACACCGGTAATGAAGGTCTGTATTGGACGGAAGAAATCAAGAAGATGTATCCCGAGGTGCAGATAGTGCTTTTTACAGCCTATGCTGATATCGCACTTGCCGTGGAGGGCATGAAAAGGGGAGCCTTCGATTTTCTCGTAAAGCCCTGGGATAATGATAAACTGATATCCGTGCTCGAAGCTGCATATTCGGCATCTTCAAAATCGAAAAAGACTCTTGCGCAAGCTACTGAAAGCGATATGTACTGGGGTGAAAGCCCCGCTATGTCCGATATACGCCATATAGTGGAGAAAATCGCGCCTACCGATGCCACCGTGCTTATTACAGGCGAGAATGGAACGGGAAAGGACGTGCTGGCACGCGAGATTCACCGGCGGAGTCTGAGAAAGGCCCGGCCCATGGTGTGCGTCGATGCTGGGGCCATTACGGAAACCCTTTTCGAGAGCGAACTTTTCGGGCATGTCAAGGGGGCTTTTACGGATGCGCATGCCGACCATACGGGCAGGTTCGAGCAGGCGGATGGTTCTACGCTCTTTCTCGATGAGATAGGGAATATTCCTCTTCATTTGCAGGCAAAACTGCTGCGTGTCCTTCAGAACCGCAGTGTCACCCGGGTAGGCTCGGAGAAACAAATACCCATAGACATACGTCTTGTATGCGCCACCAATATGGATCTTGAGAAGATGGTGCGTGAGGGCAGGTTCCGCGAGGATCTGTACTACCGCATAAACACAATGGAGATTCATCTGCCGGCCCTGCGTGAGCGCGAAGCTGACATTATTCCTCTCGCAGAACGTTTTGTCCGTGATTTTTCCTTGAAGTACAGGCGTAAGCTGAACGGAATTTCGGAAGCTGCGGCTCTGTTGCTGAAAGCCCAGCGCTGGAGCGGAAACATACGCGAACTGCAAAATACGATAGAAAAGGCTGTAATCCTTTCGGAAGGGGACATGCTGAAGGTCGGGGACCTCTCGCTCGAGGTGAAAAAGAATAAGGCTTCGGGACCTGTGCATACTCTCGGCGAGGCGGAGGAGCAGACCATACGCGCGACTATGGCGCGCTGCAAGGGTAATCTCACGCTTGTCGCACGCGAGTTGGGAATAAGCCGCCCTACACTTTACAGTAAATTGAAAAAATATAATATATGATGCCTGTCTGGGGAATCGTACTCGCTTCTTTGTCTGCGGCAGTCTTGATTGTCGCCCTTACCGCCTTATACATACGCGAGAAGGACAGAAAAAAGCTGGAGTATATGCTGGATGCTTTCGAAGACGGGGAATATAATTTCAGATTTGCCGATAAAAATAAATTCAACCGTACTCTCAACCGCATCAAATGGATAGTCGACAGGAGAAGACAGCAGAACGAGCAGGAGTCGTGGAGCAAGCTGATACGCGTGCTGACCCATGAAATAATGAATACTGTGAGCCCTATAGCTTCCCTTAGCGATGCTCTTTCACATTATATCGATATGCCCGGACAGGAGCGGGAAATCGATGTCAAGGCAGGACTCAAGACAATTTCGGCTTCTTCAAAAGATCTGATAAAGTTTGTCGAGTCCTACCGGGAGCTGGCAGGAGTTGCAAGACCGCTGAAAAAAGCCCTCATGGTGGACGACCTGGCGGAGAAAGTGATAGAACTGACAAAGGAGGAATGTGCCGCTTCCGGCTCTCTATGCACTTATTCTTCGGATTCCGCGGATATTCTTATCTATGCCGATGAGTCCCAGATCAGCCGTATTTTAATAAATCTTATCAAGAATGCTATTCAGGCAGGTGCGAAAAACATAAGTATAAGCGCGGAAATAGACAGCTCCGAACAGACCTTGATACATGTATGCAACGACGGCGCCCCTATATCTCCGGAAAGCCAGGAGCAGATATTCATTCCTTTTTTCACCACCAAACGCGAGGGTTCCGGCATAGGTTTGAGCCTTTCCCGTCAGATTATGCGTGCACACAACGGGCTTATTGACCTCAGCCGGAGCGATAGCGGGTGCACGGAGTTCACGCTGGTATTCAAATAGCATGTTTTTTTGTATCTGAATCTATAAATTCCTAACTTTGGGCTTGTGAATCGCTATTTTAAAGTCTTCAGATGATGGAAGAAAATATAAGCTATTACATATTCTCTTCTCTGCCTTTTGCCGTGTGTCTTACCTGGACGGTGATATTGCTGCTCGGTTTCAAAAACAATGATCCGGGCAAGAGGCAACTGAACCTTTTTGCAGCCGTGTGCACAGTGCTTTACTTCTGTCACGCTGTGTTTTTCATGGATGGCGGCAACAAATGGCTTGATGCCCTGTGGATCAGCTGCTCCCTGTCGGTCTATCCGCTTTTCTGGCTTTACATAAGAAGCATAACGGAATCGTCAAGCATTAAATTAAAGGCATATTGGCTCGTTCTCCCTGGCTTGACTTTGGGAATTATATCCGTATTTGCGGATATCGGAGTGCTCGTAAAGGTGTTTTTTTTCTTCACTTTTTTGCCTGTCTGCATATTCGGCTACCGCAGATTGAAACTCTACAATCGCGGGATTGACAACTTCTATTCGGACACTCATGGAAAGAGTGTCCGACCTATGATGGAGCTTATGGTGCTGTTGGTATTGACCTCGTTCTGCTCGGGGCTTCTCAATGCGCTCGGGCGCGAGTTCTTCGCACATTCCCTTATTGTAATAATTCCTTCTGTATGCTTTTCTTCGCTGCTCTTTATGATTTTCTACAATGGCTCAAGACTCCAGTATACTGCCGCCGAGATAAGCGATGCCGAGTCCACGGAGACGGATGCCCAGGAAAGTTCCGAAGACCAACTCATGCACATGATAAGTCAGGAAATGGAGCAGAAAAGAATGTTTGTCTTAAAGAGTCTTAAAATAACTGATTTATCTGCATCTTTGTGCACAAACAAGACTTATGTGTCGAACAGTATCAACAACTGCACGGGCAAGTCTTTCACCGAATATGTGAACGGTTTGAGGATAGAATATGCGAAGTCGCTTCTTCTCGACAAGAGCAAGGGGCTTACAATGTCGGAAATAAGCGAGGAAGCGGGGTTCACACACGAGACCTCGTTCTATCGTAACTTCAAATC
>CAUUCY010000049.1:0-14495 GCA_963543835.1 uncultured Bacteroidales bacterium | reverse complement strand
TGGGAGAAGAAGACGGGGACAATCCTCTAAGAGTAAAGACTTTCACGGAAAAGCCCGATGCGGAACTTGCAGAAGTATTCGTGAACAGCGGAGAATTCTATTGGAACTCCGGAATTTACGTTTGGAGAGCGGATGTAATCAAGGAGGAGCTGGAGCGTTACGCGCCCGAAATCACAAGTCTTTTTGAAGGCTGGCAGGATAATCTCGGCACAGTGTGGGAAGAAGCTTTCCTCGAAAAAATCTATACCGACAGCCCTAAAATTTCAGTGGAATATGCCGTAATGGAAAAGACTGAAATAGCGATGCTGACTCCATCTTCTTTCGGCTGGCACGATGTGGGCAACTGGGAAGCCCTATATAGTTATTTAAGTGCAAAAGACCCCGACAGGAATGCCGTGAGCGTGCCTCGAAGCATGTGCTCCGAAAACAAGGGCACTATGATATACAGCGACGAGAAGGGCAAGATGGTAATTGTCAAGGGTCTGGAGAATTATCTCGTGGTGGACACTGACGACGTGCTTCTGATTTGCCCGCGCAATCCGAAACAAATCAAGGAAATACTCACAAACATAGCAATGCCGGACTGCGAGGATTACAGATAAGCCTCTCCTATATTTTATAAAATACAGCGGCATTCCCGGGATATACGGAAACGCCGCTGTATTTATTTGTTCCTCACCAAGGAGGATTCTGGGAATTTAAAGCACCGTGCCTGCTCTGTTGGTAAACGTCAGTGCACCGCCGGTCCAAGTTACAAAGACGTGGTATACCTTGCCTTTGTTTACCGACCTGGCACGGAGGCTATTAAAGGAGTAGTCCTCTTCTTCTATGCCTTTTCTTTGCATAAATGCGCCCATTTTCTCGATTTTATCAGTACTTACCAGCCAGCGGTAGACAACAAGCGTCTCGCCTGCAGCCAATTTTCCGTTGTAAAGAGGATTCCACTTACCTTCATTGATTGCAAATCCTGCGCAGGTTTTGCTCTTCCAATCCGGAGCATCGGCAGTAACGGCGCCTGTAGCCACATCCATTTTTACCTTTGAAGTTGCGGAATGATGTCCGTTCCAAATAAAAGAACTTTCCGATTTGTCAGAATATCCAATCCGGATATAACTTGGCAGTTCCATTTCTTTTCCGCTATTGTTTTTAAGGTGAAGCGCCATAACCCAACCGGTGTGAGCAAAGTCAAGTTTGAGCGCAGCCAACCCGGCTTTATTCGTATTCTTATGCGAGAAGAGCAGCATAGGGTTAATTATGCCTTTCCCTGACTCCCCTTTTTGATTCAGCGTAACATTCTCTTGTTCTTCCGCAACAAGTTCAAAATTTGTCGTGCCCTTTTGGAAAAAGCCACCGCAATCATTGTTATATGGGTGTTTCCGCTGAAACACGGCATAGAAGTCGAAAGTGGCGGCATCGGAAATTTCGCCAGGCACTTCTATATTGAACTTCGCCTTTCTGCCGTCTTCGCTGATGCTGCCGGGAACGATGTCCGCGTCTTTGTAGTAGCACACATCGTTATGCTTGAAGCAGAGTTTGAGTTTGTCGCCTTCTTCCCATTTCATAATGATACCGGAAATCTCAGCGCCGTCGTTCTCATAAGTGGCGCGGGTAGCATCTGTATTTTCAGGCATGGATGCCTGTAAGGTAACGACAAATGTATGATTATCCTGTATAGTTTCTGTCTGTTCTTGCTTGGTGCAGCCGAATGCAATAAGAGCGAGGGCTGCAAGTGTAAATCTTACTTTCATCTTCAATTCGTTCTTGTTTTTAAAATGCAAACCAGTCTTCTCCCGGCATTCCAGGCAGCAACTCACTGCTGCCGCCAAGAATATTATGTGAATTTTCCACCTCAATCAACTCAATTTGCGGAGCAGCATACTCTTGTTCAGCTCTCCACCGAAAACTATTTTCTTTTTTCATATAATACAAAGTGTTTAAGATTGATATTAAAACAATCCTTTTCTTAATACTTTAAAGCGGTCATACAGAGGACCTACCGCTTCTTGTTCACTCTCACTAAATTGGCATAGACCCAACCCCTGACAAACGAGGAACTTGAAAAGTCATAGAAAGAGCATTTCATCTTAAAAGAAATCTTCCCATCCCCAATAACAAGATCCGTACCAATTTGTAAAGAAGGAATCACGAAGCCATCAAAATCCCTCCCCTCGTCAGGGTAGACTATACCGAAAGTTTCAGGAATATAAAACTTCCCTGTCCTGACATCTATCCAAGTAACGGCATCAAGAGTTCCGCATAAACTGAACTTTCTGTCTATTTCATAAGAATGTCCATTGTAGACAAGAGGCTGGAAGGGAAAAGCATACCCTAAACCAAAGATGCTTATACTTACTCTTTTTAGCGGGGCGCAAATTTATAACATTTGGGCAGAATTTCAAAATATCAGTAGGAATTGCATCACGGGGACAATAGGACAGTTAAGATTTTGCGTTAAATGCAATTATTCTTAAATTTGTTGCTTATGATAAAAATATCAAGCTTTCTGCTCGCTCTTGCCGCTCTAACGGGATGTTGCAGCAATACGATGCAATCATTTGATAAAAAGATTGAGTCCACTCTCGGGAAGATGACTCTCGAAGAGAAAATAGGCATTATTCACGCACAGTCGAAGTTCTCTTCAAGAGGAGTTCCGCGCCTTGGCGTACCTGAACTCTGGACAGATGACGGTCCTCACGGAGTGCGTCCGGAAGTATTCTGGGACAAGTGGAAAGCTGCCGGCTGGACAAACGACTCCTGTACTGCCTACCCTGCGCTCAGCTGCCTTGCAGCGACATGGGACCGCAATCTGGCTTCTCTTTACGGCAAGTCTGTGGGCTCCGAGGCACGTTACCGCAAAAAGAATGTGCTCCTCGGACCGGGAGTAAACATATACCGCACTCCCCTCGGAGGACGCAATTTCGAATATATGGGGGAAGACCCGTTCCTCGCATCGCAGTTGGTAGTGCCTTACATCAAAGGCATACAGTCGAATAACGTCGCTGCATGCGTAAAGCACTACGCATTGAACAATCAGGACTATAACAGACATACGACAAATGTCACGGTGAGCGACAGGGCTCTGTATGAGATTTACCTTCCGGCTTTCAAAGCTGCCGTGACCGAAGCGAAAGTCTGGTCGGTTATGGGGGCATATAACCTTTACGGAGGACAGCACATGTGCCACAATGAGCGTTTTCTAAACAAAATCCTGAAAGAGGATTGGAAGTTCGACGGCGCAGTCATCAGCGATTGGGGTGGCTGTCACGATACCGCGGAGGCAGTAAGCAACGGTCTTGACCTTGAAATGGGGACCTGGACCGACGGCATGACCATGGGTTCTACAGATGCGTACAACAAGTATTTCCTTGCACAAGCCTATTTAGACGGAATAAAAGAGGGGAAATTCGGCACAGAAGAACTCGACGACAAATGCCGCAGAGTCTTGAGGCTGATGTTCAGAACGGAAATAGGAGGAGAAAAGGGCTTCGGAGAATTTGCCAGCCCTCAACATTTTTCCGATGCGCGGAGAATAGCAAATTCCGGCATAGTGCTCCTGAAAAACGAGGGAAGAGTGCTGCCGATGAAGAAAGGGGCGAAAAAAGTTGTGGTACTCGGAGAAAATGCGATACTGCCCCTGACTGTCGGCGGGGGTTCTTCTTCGCTCAAAGCACATCACGAGATTTCTGTGCTCGATGGTCTGAAAGCCGCTCTGAAAGACTGCGAAGTAGTTTACGAAAGGGCATACGTAGGCTCTGCCGTGTACAAGGCGGACTACGGCTCATTCGACCTTAGCGACAAACGGAATCAAAAGCAGCTCATCGCCGATGCGGTAAAAGCCGTCGAGGGCGCAGAATATGTTATATTCGTGGGCGGCCTGAACAAGTCAGACCACCAGGACAGCGAGGGGAGCGACCGCCTCTCCTACAACCTGCCTTACGGACAAAATGAAGTGATTTCAGCAGTGGCTGCCGTGCGTCCCGATATGATTTTCGTAAATATCTCGGGCAACGGCGTGGAAATGCCGTGGCTGGATAAGCTTGCGGCTGTGGTACAGGGCTGGTATTGCGGGAGCGAGGCAGGCAATGCCATTGCAGACGTGCTCACTGGAGCCGTCAACCCTTCGGGCAAACTGCCTTTCACAATGCCGTACAGACTTGAAGACGGAGCCATACGCTCGGAGGTGCAATATCCGGGAATACAGGACGAGAACGGAATATGGCAGGAGAATTATTCCGAAGGGATTTATGTGGGCTACCGCTGGTTCGACAAACAAAAGATAAAGCCTATGTTCGCATTCGGGCACGGATTGAGTTATACCACTTTTGAGTACAGTAATGCAAAAGTAAGCGGCTCAAAGGGCGATTATAAGGTAAAAGTAAGTGTAACGAACACCGGCGACAGGGCGGGAGCGGAAGTTGTGCAGCTGTATATTTCAGACCCTGAAGCATCGGTGGACCGCCCGGTAAAGGAGCTTAAAGGCTTCGAGAAAGTGTATCTTGAACCCGGGGAAAGCGCTGTGGTAGAGTTCAGTTTCGGAAAGGAGGCCCTTAGTTTTTACGATGAAGTCAAGGGGGCATGGGTTTGCGAAAAAGGAGATTTCATTGCCCTGCTCGCCTCCTCATCGGACGATATAAGAGAAAGTGTAAAATTCAAGTTATAATAGTATGAGAAAGTTATCTGCATTATTTATTCTGTTTTGTTTCGCCCTGCAAGTCGCGGCGCAGCAGAACCCGGTAAAGTGGCTAAGACAGAGCAGCATTTCTCCCGACGGACAGACAATAGCATTTGCCTGGCAGGGAGACATATTCACGGTAAATATAAATGGCGGAGAAGCGAAGCAGCTGACTTCCCACCCGTCCCATGAGTCAAACCCGCTTTGGACTGCGGACGGAAAGGAAGTGATTTTCAGTTCTGAACGCGAGGGCACGGCAGATTTATGGGCAGTATCGGCGGAAGGAGGCGCCCCAAGACGCATCACTACCTACAACGGCAGCGAAAAGCCCATTGCAGTAGGACCTGACGGAACAATTTATTTCACATCGAATATTCAATATGACGTAAACTACTCCAATTTCCCGAATACGCCTCAGTTGTATTCGGTCTCCCAATCCGGAGGAAAAATCAGGCAGGTAACTTCGCTCCCGATTTCCAACCTGAGCATAAACGCTTCGGGCGTCATGCTCTACGAAGACCGCAAAGGAGTGGAGGACCCCCTGCGCAAGCATCATACCTCATCCGTAACCCGCGATATATGGAAATTCGACCCGGCAGACGGCACTTATACAAAGTTGTCGAGCTTCATAGGCGAGAACCGCAATCCCGTATTCGCACCTGACGGCGTGACATATTATTTCCTGAGCGAGCAGAGCGGAGATTTCAATGTGTGGAAAGCTTCACTGGACGGAAGCAAAGCGGAACAAATCACCAAATTCAAGGATAATCCCGTACGTTACCTTTCAATTGCGGGCGACGGAACTATGGTGTTCTCCTATAACGGGGAGTTATACACTCTGAAAGACGGCTCCGAGCCTCGGAAGATAGAAGTGAGCATAGCAAAAGACAGTTATGAGCGCGAGAAGATTTTTCGTTCCTCAACAGCTCTGCGCAGTCTCTCCCCGTCGCCGAAAGGCAAGGAAGTCGCTCTTATTTCACGCGGAGACGTGTATGTGACTTCAGTCGAGGGAGATTTCACTGCACGCATCACCGACACCCCCGAACAGGAGAGAGGAGTAAGTTTCTCGAAAGACGGACGCACCATATACTACGCATCCGAAAGGAACGGAGAATGGGGAATATGGCGCAGCAGTCTTGAAAACAAGAAGGACAATTATTTCTGCATTTCCCAAAAATTCAAGGAAGAACGATTCACAAAGGAGGGAGAAACCTGCTTCCAGCCGGCAGTATCACCGGACGGCAAGTGGGTGGCATTCCTGCGCGACCGTACCGAAGTAGTAATAAAAAAGACCAACGGAGGAGGCGAAAAATCCCTTCTCAAGGGAGTGAACTACTCCTATACTGACGGAGACCAGAGCTTTGAGTGGAGTCCGGACAGCCGTTATCTTCTCTGCACATATATGGCGGACGGAGGCTGGAATCACGAGGATGTGGCACTCATCAATATCGAGGACGGAAGCATAATCAACCTGACGGAGAGCGGTTATTCAGATGATAATTTCCGTTGGGCGATGAAGGGAAAGGCCATGACCTGGCAGTCCGACAAGGCGGGTTTCCGCAGTCACGGAAGCTGGGGCGCAGAGGGGGACATATACCTGATGTTCTTCGACGACAAGGAATTTGCCAATTTCAAAAAGACGGAAAAAGACACGGATTTCGACAAACTCATAAAGTCCGCAGACAAAAAAGCCGAAAAGAAAGAGAAAAAAGACTCGTTGGACAAGGAAAAGAAGAGCGAAAAGCTCGAATTGGAACTTGAGCGCCGCGATGACCGCATAGTGCGTCTCACTTCACATTCCGGACGCCTCGGAGACTACTACCTTACCGATGACGGCGAGAAACTATACTACACCGTTCTGCTTGAAAAATCACTCGACCTGTGCTGTCTCGATGTGAAGAAAAAAAGCATAAAAGTCATTAAAAAAGGCTTCTACGGTGCATTTATCCCTTCCCTCGACGGAAAGGAACTGTATGCGCTTACTTCCCTCGGAGCATTCAAGGTGGATGTCAAGGGCGGCACATTGAAGGAGATTTCGTTCAAGGGAGAATATGAATACTTCCCTTATAAGGAGCGCGAATATATCTTCAACCACGTATGGAAACAGGTTGTAGAGAAATTCTACGACCCTCAAATACACGGAGTAGACTGGGCCGGAATAAAGGAAAATTACGCCCTCTTCCTCCCTTACATCAACAACAGTCGTGACTTTGTGGAGTTGCTCTCGGAAATGCTTGGAGAGCTCAACGCATCGCACACCGGAGCGCGTTATTACAATTTCCCCCTCGGAGCGCCGGGCGTAGCACGCATAGGTGTAATTTTCGATGAGGAATATAATGGCAAAGGACTTAAGATAAAGGAACTGTTGCGCGGGGGCGCGCTGAGCGTAAGCGATCCCGAGATAAAGGCCGGGGATCTGATACTCGCCGTAAACGGCAAGGAGATAGAGGAGGGTACAGAATGGTACACCGCCCTCGAAAGGACGACGGGCAAACGTACCATGCTCACAGTCAAAAAGGGTCATAAGACCGAGGAAATTTATCTTACGCCTAACTCTTCGGACGCAGAGCTGCTCTACAAGCGCTGGGTGAGACACAATGAGGAGATGGTAGCCCGTCTGTCGGGAGGAAAAGTCGGATATGTGCATGTGCGCGGCATGGATTCCGGCAGTTTCCGTGAGGTATATTCCAAAGTTCTGGGAAAATACCGCTCCTGCGGGGCTGTCATAATAGATACCCGTCACAACGGAGGAGGATGGTTGCACGATGACCTCGCAAGCCTGCTGAACGGAAAGGCATATCTCGACTTCAAGCCGCGCGGACAGTATATCAGCACCGAGCCTTATTCAAAATGGACAAAACCGTCCTGCGTGCTCATAGGAGAGGACAATTATTCCGATGCCTGCGGATTTCCTTTCGTCTACAAGACTTTGGGGATAGGCAAGCTCATCGGTGCGCCTGTGCCGGGAACGATGACGGCAGTGTGGTGGGAAAGACAGATCGACCCTACCATAGTATTCGGCATACCTCAGGTGGGAGCATGGAGCTACAAAGACAACAGATACCTTGAAAATCTACAGATAGAACCTGATATTCTGGTCTACAACGACCCTGCCTCCATTTTAAGGGGTGAAGATAAGCAAATAGAGGCTGCAGTGGCAGAAATGTTAAGAGAAATAGGAGAATAGCTTATAAATTTTATTAAAATCCGAGGGTGTTGGTTTTGAAAAACAAACTAACACCCTGTTTTATAAATACTTGTATTTCGTTTAAATTTTGTATATTTGCAGCTATTTTTAAGGAATTTTATGCAAATATCGCTTGGTAGAATACTCATAACGACCTGTCTGCTTACAATTTATAGCCTCTGTGGCTTGAGTTCTTACGCACAGGACAAGACAGGGAAGATTTACGGAACAGTAAAGGATTCGAACGGAGAAGCCCTTATAGGCGTTTTCGTCTCATACAAGGGCTCCAAGACGGGAGAAACTACAGATTTGGACGGAAATTACTCCATATCATTCAATCAAGGTCCTGAAAGAAAGATACTTACATTTCAATACTTAGGGATGAAGACTCTCGAGATAGAGGTGAAAGGGCCCGGTCCCCTGAATGTAAGTCTCGAAAACGATTCGGAGTTGGAGGCCGCGGTAATAAATGCCGGCTACGGTCTTATACAGAACAAGGAGAACTTCACGGGTTCGGCGTTTCAGGTGAGTCGTGACAAAATCTCGATTAAGCCCGCTGCCCGCATAGACAATATACTCGCAGGCCAAGTCCCCGGTCTTAATGTGATAGAGGACAATTCAAACGGACGCACAAGCGTCAAAATACGCATACGCGGAGACGGCTCGCTGAGCGCTTCAAACGAGCCTCTTTGGGTAATAGACGGAGTGCCCATATACACGGGAAGCAGAACGGGGGCAATCTCGGGGACTTCTGCCAATGTCAGCCCCTTGAGTTATATCAATCCGGACGACATAGAGTCCATGACTGTCCTCAAAGATGCTTCCACAACGGCTCTTTACGGTGCGGACGGTGCAAACGGGGTAATACTTGTGACAACGAGAAGCGCGAAGAAAGGCCGGACCTCATACAATGCCTCTGTAAAATACGGCATCTCCGGCATAGACCGGTCCACTACAAAGAAACTCCTGAACGGAACACAATATCTCCAGATGGCAAAGGAAGCCTGGGTGAATGCGGGCCGTCCGGCAGACGCTTTCCCGTACAGGGACAACGAACACAACTCATATTCCACCACGAACACCGACTGGTTCGGGGTTTATACGGGCTCCGGCTCCGATACCGAAATCAATTTCTCGGCAAGCGGGGGCTCGGAAAACATGGAAAATTATTTTTCTCTCAGCTATTATGCCCAGAGTTCTCCTTTCATAGGGAACTCTTCGCACAGGTACTCCCTCCGGGACAAGGTCACTCTCAAGTTCAGCAAAAAATTCGCTGCAACCATAAATCTATCGGGAACATATACGAAAAACAATATATTCTCGCTGCCTTCAAATTTTGAAAAGATACTTCCTATCTTCTCTCCTTACAATGACGACGGCTCATACAGGCTTTACAACTACTACAGCAGAAGCGAGACGGTCTACGAGGAGGAGGCTTTCAAGTTCTTCGGCAACAAACTTCCAGAGAGAGAGTACAACGACAACTACCAGCATTCCGTGGCGGCAAACACTGACGTCACCTTTGAATGGAAACCCGTCGAAGGGCTGAAGATAACTTCACTGACAGGAGCGAATTTCCTCAACATATATTCCGCGACATACCGTTCGATGAAAACCCTAAGCGGAATTTCTGACGCGGGTCTTAACGGATATTCGGAAAGATACGGAATGTTCGACACCGTGCTTCTCGAAAATCTCAGGGCAAATTACAAGAGAGATTTTCTGGACGGCAAACTTTCAACCAACTTTATGTTGGGCACGGAATACACTTCCAACTATCACCCGTCCCTGAATGCGAGCGGAAACGGTTTTGCAAACGACAACACAAAAGAAATCGCATACTCGGACGCGAGCACGAGAAAGGGCTCTTCGTCGCTGAGCAACAATAAGTCTCTCTCGTATATAGCCTACGCATCGGCGACTTACGACAGGCGATACGGGATAACCCTGAGCACAAGACGACAGGGCAGTTCCTCTTTCAACCAATATTCGAGATGGGGACAGTTTTCATCTATAGGTCTTACCTGGAACATACACCGGGAGGCTTTCTGGAAGGTGGAAGAAATGGATATTTTCAAAATCAAGGCTTCCTACGGAAACAACGGGAACTCCAGAATAGACACTTCAAGTTCCTACGGTTCCTATTCCTCAAACGCATATTACGGAGGCAAAGCCGGCACAAAACTCTCCTCCCCCGCCAATCCCGGGCTTTCCTGGGAAAACACGCATATCCTCAATGTAGGAGTGGTTCTGGGCTTTTTCAAACGCTTCAGCCTTGATGTCCAGTTCTACAACAAGAGGACAAGCGACATTCTTTACAGCGGCAGGGTTTCTTCGGTCATAACCGATAGTTCGGTCATGAGCAATGTAGGAGAAATCACGAATAAAGGTATTGAATTTGAGTTCAACGCCTCGATTATACAAGGACGGGACTTCAACTGGAGCGCATCGGTGAACGGCTCCCGCAACAGAAACACTATCACCAGACTCTACAAGGGGATGCACACCGGATTCTTCGACCATGTATGGATTGAAGGAGCGCCTAAAGACGCATGGTGGCTGGTGCGCTGGGCAGGAGTGGACCCTACGACGGGAGCGCCTATGTGGTATGACAAGAACGGCAACCTCAGCTATTCTTTCAGTTATGAAAACAGAGTTCTGCTGCCTCAGTATTCGAAACAGCCCGACCTTTACGGAGGCGTGTCAAACGATTTCTCATACAAACAATGGTCTATGAGGGTGATGTTCGACTACACGATAGGAGGCTGGGATCAGATAGACCCTTTCGACTACGGCTCAAGCGCGATTGAGGACAATATAGCGGTAGAGATGCTGGATCACTGGAGAAAGCCCGGAGATTTGAGCGAAAACCCCGCATTTATCGCCAAAAGAGGAGACATGGCAGGCTTTAACAGCACAAAGCATCTCTTCAATATGTCAGGCATACAGTTCAGAAGCGTGTCAATAGGATACAGAATGCCTGAAAAGATAAACAGGAAGATCGGCGTCAATAGCACGGTGGTATCATTGATTGCAAACAATCTGTATTTGTGGACGCCGTCCCAGAGTTCAAGCCTGAACTCGTACAAGACGCTGAAGTACAAAAATGGCATGACAAGAACCATTTCGGCACAAATCTCATTTAATTTTTAGGAGCACACAATATGAAAAGGAATATAATAAATATATGTCTGGGGCTTGCGGCGGCAATGTCCGTGTGGTCCTGCGACAAGATAGCTGAAATAGAAAGCCGGCTTCTGACTGTCGAAACCCTCGGGAAAAGCACAATAAAAGACAATTTCTCGGTTATAGACGGACTGACACAGGCAGGAGAAGGTCTGCACGAATGTTTCAGCGATTTTTATGACGCCCACTACATTAAATATGCGGAAGCGATGGGAAACACTCTCGATATTGTCACTACTGCGGGCGAGGGAGACAATCTGCTGTACAATTACGAACTGAATCCCGAGCATGTGGCATCGTATCCGAGAAGACTGTGGGGCTCAGGCTGGACTGTAATTTCCAATGCCAATTATATGCTTGAGTACGGTCCGGACCTCTACCGCTCATATCCTGGAAAGGGAGACAGGGAGACTATAGACAGGATGCTCGCCTGGGCATATTTTGCCAGGGGCTTTGCCCACTGGTGCCTTTGCAACTGTTATGCCCAGCCGTACTCTTACACAAAAGACGCATCACATATAGGAGTGCCCGTGGTGACGGGAATACCGGGATTCCGCGACCAGATAAAGAGGGAGAGCGTTGCGAGAGTGTATGCACAGGTGCTTGAAGACCTGAACAAAGCCCTTGAAATGTTCGGAGAGCAGAACACGATAGACGACCAATATCACTTCAACGCCGTTGCGTGCGAGGCTCTTCTCGCAAGGGTATATCTCTACATGAGAGACTGGGAGAATGCCGAAAAGTATTCCTCAATCGTAATGAAGAAAGTGGGACTCACCCCGAAGGGAAAATATACGGATTTCTTCAGAAATTCCTTTTCCTTGCAAAAATCGGATTCGGAAGCAATACTTAGGTGGAATCACTACGACAAGACTTCCACGCTCGTGTCCAGCTTCAACCCAAGCATGAATTCAAACCTCGATTTTGTGCCGGTAAAGTCTTTTGCATCAAATTTCGACAGCGATGATATAAGAAAGGACTTGCTGACATATATCCCCGAAGCTGTCGAGTCTGCCGAAATCCAGGGGAAGACCTTCGATGCGGTATGTAAGTACTGCCCTCTGAAGAGCATCTCGGACAGCAGACTCAGAGCTGCCAATCCCGTTGCGTTGAGGGTTTCAGAGATGTATCTGATACACGCGGAAGCTCTTGCAAACGGCCCTAAGAAAGACTTTGACGGAGCAATGAAAGACATTGCGGCACTGAGGGCAAGGGCAAAAGGCACGGATGCTTCAGGCATCGTAATAACATATTCTGATCTTGATTCCGTCAATGAAATCATAATGCAGGAAAGGGTGAAAGAGCTTTGTTTCGAGGGTCATTCGCTTTTCGATTTAACGCGCAGAGGCAAAGACATCGTGAGAGCGGAAGAGTCTTCGGCGAAAATCAAACTTCTCAAATACGGCGACTACCGCACCATACTGCCGATAAACAGAATAGAAATGCAGTCAAACGATACTATGGTGCAGAACGACGGATATTAAAAACGGCTTATATGAAAAAAATAATATTGACAATACTCGCGGCCCTGACGGTCTGCTCATGCAAAGACAATCTGCACATTGTCTTCTCCGATTATTTTGTCTGCATAAAGGACGAGAACGGAGGGGCGTCATCCTATGTCAGCTCAGATACCGAGGGAGTTTATACTTATTATGTAAATCTGATTTCTCCGACAAGGAGCGAAAAACTCGTCGTGGATTATGAAATAATTTCAGGCGATGGTCTTGAAAAGGGAGCGGACTATGTAACAGTGTCCGAATCAAGCCAGGTGGTGTTCGCGCCCGGCATCAACAGGATACCCGTAAGGATAGATTTCATTAAGAAAAAAGTGGACGAAAACAAGGACAATACAATCACAATAAGATTGAAATCCACTTCGGATAATTCGGTCAGAATAGGTTATCCGGGGCCTGACGCAAAGTTTTCCGAGTACAAAATCACGAAAGTAAATCAATAAAACAAAATTATTATGCAATTATTCAAATTATTATCAGGTGTTGCCATAGTGGCGGCCCTGTCAGTCTCCTGCAAAAAAATCAAGGAGGAAGTGAAAGACACGACTCCGGCAGAACTCAAATCTTTTGCTATTCTTGCCGCTGATAACTCAGAATATATTTCGGAAGACATCAAGATTGAGCCCGCAACGGCATCAATGGTAGTCCGCATCAAGGGAGGAGGCAAGGATAAAAATCTCGTGGCAAGTGTAAGTGCGGGAGAGAATGATGTCATCAGCGTCGGCGACAACACTATCACCGACGGGAAGATAAAGTTCAACGCAACTTACCCTTTGGACATCGTCGTCACCAACTCAAAATCCAAACTTTCGAGCAGATACGAAGTAAAGGTGGGCAAAATTCTCGGACTTTCCGCCGTACAGAAAGCCGTATATAAAGAGAACGGGGCATTTATGGGCAAGGATTTCTGCACAGCCATCAATAAAGCGGACAAAATGCCGTATGTAGCTTACCTACGCTCGAGCAAGGAAAAGGCAAAAGCCCAGATTTCCGTAGTCAAATTTAACGGAACTTCTTTCGATGCAGTGGGCCCTCTGGCATTAACCGACACGACAGCCGATGCTGCGGACAATCCGGTAATCGCTTTCGGTCCTAAAAACAATGTTCCTCACCTGCTCTATTACGGCGCCGATAAAAAATCACTTTTTTCCATGCGCAAATTTGAAGGGGGAGAATGGGTACTCATAGGCAAGGACGGCTTCAGTCATAAGCCAAACCTGTCATACGGAAACCCTCCTGTATATTTTGCAACGGGCACAAATAATCCGGAGTTTTTCTATACCTCAGATGAGGGTGCAAGCAGACGTTCCGCAGAACAGGCAGTGTTCGACGGTACAAACTGGGATATCCTGTTCAATCCTCTTCCAAAGTGCCCTGCATACGATAAAAGCTCCAAAGCTATGTTTTATCTCACAGCCCTGACACAGACGGAAAATGCTGTTTACCTTGTAACTTCAATAAACAGGAAAGGTCACAATGTATATAAAAACGACGGTAAAGGCTGGACACTATTGGTGGAAAACTTCATACCGGAAGGAGAAGAATTCGGTATCCCTACAAACCTGTCTGTCAAAAATGACGGCAAGGGCGGGATTTATGTGCTCGCGTCCTTGAGCCAAAACGCCAAGATACAACTCTATAAATTGGACGAGACAAAAGCAAAGCTTGTTCCTGCGGGAAATGCAGTCGCAGCAACGAAAGGCAAATCGGGTTCGGTAGAAGAAGTTATGGATTTCGGGATAAATCCAAAGACAGGAGATATAGTGGCTGTATTTGCGGACAAGGATAAAACAGCTTTCTTCATGGTATTGGAGAAAGACAGATGGTCAGAACCTGTCGCTCTGAGCGGAAAGAAGTTGAGACAAGCAAGAAGCGCAAGGGCTTTCATAGATTTTGCCGAAGACGGAAGCGGATATATAACTTACCTTAACGA
>CAUUCY010000048.1:0-14813 GCA_963543835.1 uncultured Bacteroidales bacterium | reverse complement strand
ATTATGAGGGAACCTCCTTTCTCGAGCACTTTCTTGAGTGTAGGGAGGGCAGCACGGATGCGGGTATCGTCAGTGATTTCAAAGTTTTCGTTAAGTGGCACATTGAAATCCACTCTGACAATCGCCTTTTTTCCAGCGAAGTCGTAACTGTCAATAAATTGTTGCATAATTAATATTGTTGTTTGTCAATTTCACTTTGGTGACCGCAAATTTAGCAAAATTCGCGATAATTTCCTATATGTAGAAAGCGCTCGTCAGCTCAAGGTATTCGCTTGTGCGCCCCTCCTTGTTGTCGGGGAAATTCTTTATGTCCTGTAAGATCAGCGTGTCTTCGTGCGGAGCTGCTGAAGGGCGGGTAAAGGAAAATTCTGCGACAAGACGGCGCGGGGCTTTGCCGGGAGCGGTCTTCACGGCAAGCAGGCGGAAAGGATAAAGTCCGTAGCCGGCAGCCTCGCGAATCAGCCTTGACTTGGAATCGTAAGGGAGAATCAGGGAAAGCCTGCCGTTTTCGACAAGATGCTCCGATGCGAAACAAAGCAATGCGGACGGAGGCAGGGAATCATTGTGTCGGGCGACGGCCTTGCTTTCTTCCGGATTTTTCAGAGAAGAGTCGTAATACGGGGGATTGCTGAAAATATGATCGTAAGGCGCTTCCGGGCTGAAGTTCTGCAAAGCCACATTATAGCATTTGAGCCTGTCCGCCCAGGGAGAAGAGGCGTAATTGAAGCGGGCGGTAAGTGAAGCGGATTCGTCTATTTCCACGGCTTCTATCAGGGCTTCGGGCTGTCTTTGCGCTACCATCAGTGAAATAACGCCTGTGCCCGCGCCTATGTCCAGATACCTTTTCGCCCCGACATCGAGCGTCATGGCAGCGCCGAGCAGCACGGCATCCGTTCCCACTTTGAGTGCGGTGTCGTTTCTGACGGAGAACTGTTTGAATCTGAATTCCGACATTATATAAACTGACCGTCACGCATATTGAGAGTGCGGTCGCACATTGCTGCAAGTTCGGGGTCGTGGGTCACGATAACTATGCTCTGCCCGAGCTCTCCTCGCAGACGGAGGAAAAGAGCATGGATTTCAGCCTTGGTGCCGGAGTCCAGATTGCCTGAAGGTTCATCGGCAAAGAGCACTGCAGGCTTGTTTATCAGGGCGCGTGCTATCGCGACGCGCTGCTGTTCGCCTCCGGATAGTTCCGAGGGTTTGTGAGAACTTCTTTCGGCAAGCCCCACCTGCCGGAGCAGGCTTTCCGCACGCTCCTCTGCATCGCGCCTTGTCGCGCCCGCTATCAGCGCGGGAATCATGACATTTTCAAGGGCTGTGAACTCGGCGAGCAAATGATGATCCTGAAACACAAAACCTATACGCCTCCCGCGAAATGCGCTCAAATTCTTAGAGGACAGGCTCTTGATGTCCACTCCGTCTATGACAAGGCTGCCGGCATCCGGGGCGGAAAGAGTCCCGAGAATTTGCAGCAAAGTGGATTTCCCCGCACCCGAAGCGCCCATAATCGCCACTATCTCCCCTTTCTCTATCTCCAAATCAAGCCCTTTCAGCACCTCCAGCGCACCGAAAGCTTTTCTAATATTTTTCGCCTCTATTATCACAAGCGTAAAGTTAGGCAAAATATTGAGAATCCAAGTCCGGAACTCGAAAAAGAAAATCTTTAAAAACAAATGCTCGTCGGCAAAATAAACATTTCGAGAAAAGAGGGTGAAAATCATTAAAAGATTTTGAGATTCGTGTATAATTACTTATTTTTGACGTCGAGTTCGAAAACAATTCGAGAAATGAAAAATTCAGGGCGCATCTTCAAGAGGAAGATATACGATAGATTGCTTGACTGGAAGAAAAGCAAGAATGGTTCGACAGCGCTTCTCATTAAAGGGGCGCGACGTGTCGGAAAGTCAACTATAGCGGAAGAGTTTGCAAAAAACGAGTATGCCTCGTATATAAAAATCGACTTCGCAGACGCCCCGGAAGCCGTATGGGAAGTTGTCAATGGTATTTCTGACAGAGATAGTTTCTTTATGCAGATTCAATTCATCTACAATGTCCGTTTGGAGGAGAGGAAATCTGTAATCATATTCGATGAAATTCAGAAGGCTCCGAAAGTTAGAGAAGCCATAAAATATTTGGTAAAGGACCACCGTTACGATTACATAGAAACAGGCTCTCTGCTATCCATAAAGAAAAGTACCGAAGGAATCGTCATACCAAGCGAGGAGACACGCATAGAGATGTTTCCAATGGACTACGAGGAGTTTAGATGGGCATTAGGAGATTCTGCGACAATCCCTCTTATGAAAGAATGCTTTGAGAATATGCACGGTGTCACAGATGCTGTCTGCCGTAAGCTCCTCCGTGATTTCCGCCTTTATATGCTTGTTGGAGGCATGCCTCAGTCAGTAAATGCATATCTCGACTCAAATAATCTTTCAGTCGTTGATTCCGTAAAGAGAGAGATTATTGAATTATATGCAGATGATTTCAGAAAGATAGACCCTACCGGCAGGGCGACACGTCTCTTTATGGCAACGCCTTCTCAACTCACAGGAAACGCATCCAGATATATGCCAACAAGCGTAATAGGCAGGAACAGCAAATCCGGCGATATAGAAGAACTGCTTCAAGATATGGAAGACAGTATGGCAGTCACATTCGCATACCACGCCAATAATCCGTCTGCAGGACTGTCAATGAACAAAAGTATGGAACAGTATAAGATGTATGTTACAGATACAGGATTATTTACAACACTCGCGTTCTGGGACAAAGAGGTAACCGAAAACACAATTTATCAGAAACTGCTTAATGATAAATTATCGGCTGATCTTGGATATGTGTATGAGAATATAGTTGCGCAAATGCTAAAGGCAAAAGGAGATAAACTTTACTATCATACTTGGCCTACGCATAGTGGAAAGCATAACTATGAAATAGATTTCCTCCTCGCGCGAGGAGGGAAAATATGCCCTGTTGAGGTGAAATCTTCCGGATATAAAGCACACACATCATTGGATGAGTTCTGTAAGAAATTTTCCGACAAAATCGATAGAAGATACCTGATTTATACGAAAGACCTAAGACGGGACGGAGAACTTATCCTAATCCCGGTCTATATGACTTTATTCATTTAGACACCTGATTATATACAGGTGATACACGACATTAAGCATATCAGGCTTATGATAAAAAGTAACACCCTCCCTCCGTGGGGCGGGTGTTCAAAAATCCTCAGATAAACTTTTAATTTTTCATGGCGGAAGAGAGGAGTTTGTCAAGCTCGGCACGTGGGATTTTGCCGTCGAAGCAGATGACATTGGTCTCGCTACCCTCAGTTTCCACCATTACGAAACTTTTTATCATTTCTTTATCGGTTACGGTGTACATTCGCATCACCTCCCCGTCGTCTTTCACTTCCATCAGCAGTTCAAATTTACCCTTTTTTACATAGTCCGAGACATCCTTGTAAAGGCGTTCGGAGATGGAAGGATTTTCCGTACTCAGCACAAAAAAGCCTGAGAGCATTTTTATGACCGGAGCGATATTGACATCCTCATCACCTATTTCCAAATCCGGAAGACGCCCGATAAGGCGGAACATCGCACTGGAAATATATACCGCCTCAACTCCTTTCTCGTCCGAGTATTTTTTGTAGAGGGCGCTGCCGCTTTGGGAAAATGCCGAAACAGCAAACAATATAGTCGAAACTATTATTAAAATTATCCTTTTCATTTTCTATTCGTGTTTATTGACATCCCGACATTTATCCTGTCGGAAATGTGGTTGAATGTTTTTTCCAATTGAGCGTATGCAAGAGCAGGATCGGTAAAGCTGTCTTTTGGCAGGCGGTGCATATCATAATAATTGACTCCGACAGTAAAGACAAGGGCCGCAGCGGCAGCCAAAGCTGCAATCCACAGATACTTCCTGTCTTTCTTCCCTGAAGGCAGGCTCTTTTCGAGCCGCGCACGAAGCCCCGAAGGAACTTCGATAGACTTGTCCTGTGAGATGTCTTCAAGCATCTCCGCGCTCATTGATTCAATCCGTTTCAAGTCTTTCATCTCGCTGTTTTTGATTTTAATGTTTTTCGTGCAATACTGAGAAGCGTGCGTATATTCCCCTGAGACATTCCTGTCTGCTCGGAGATGGTGTCATATTCCTCTTCCGCAAAAATTCTTCTCTTCACAACCTCCCTTTGTTTTCGAGGGAGCTCTTCGATTTTCCGCCTCAGCACTTGTAGCTTCTCCGCTGCGTCATCATCGACAATGCCGGGCTCCGGGATATTCTCATGCAAGTTTTCCCTTACGGGAGAAGTCTGCGCCCTGCGCATCCTGTCTATACATAAATTATATATCAAGCGAAGCGCATAAGCCTTTGGGTTCTCCACTTTGTCGAGTCTGTCAATGGACTCCCAGAGCTTGATATAGAGGTCCTGCACGGCATCTTCAGCATCGCTGCGTGACTCCAGAATGTAATAAGCCACCCTGTAAAGTCCGTCGCTAAGCGGAAGATAAATGCTTTTGAAAACCTCCCCGGTCATATACTAATCCATGTTTTTGGATTGCTTGGCGAGTTCGCCTATCAAATCCATGTCGACAGTGCCGAAAAAGCACACCAAAGCACCATCAGAAGGGTTATGGATTATTATATCCTTCACCATTGAAGAGTCTTTGGTCGGAGAAGCATAGATACGTACTGTCTCACCGTCATCTTTCGCTTCAAGCAGAAGTTCGTTGCCGGCAAGTATTCTGTCAAGTCTCTCCGTAAAACGGTCCTTTACAGACTTTGGGGCATCTTCGTAATCCACTACGGTCATGGCTTTGATGCCGCTTAAAGCCTTCATAGCCTTACGATCGTCCTCGTCCATATCTCCGTCATCCGAAAATTTGACGGCAAGTCTGAGGAGATTCATCGAGAAAGAGCCGAGTTTGACAATCTCGAAACCTTCCTCGCGATGAAAATCATTCACCAAAGAATTGATTTTGTTTTTCCCGGCGGGACGCTTTGCGTCAGCCGCATTCCCGGCGCAGTTCACAAAGAGGAACAGAATGCCGAGCGTCATAATAAGTGTGATAGTTTTTGTTTTCATACCTTTAAGACGCAGACACAGCAAAAATGTTAAAAAATATTTGAAAATTAATCGGAGTCGAGCTTCAATACAGCCATAAATGCACTTTGAGGCACTTGCACAGAGCCTATCTGGCGCATTCTCTTCTTTCCCTCTTTCTGTTTTTCCAAAAGCTTTCTCTTACGGCTCACATCTCCGCCATAGCACTTGGCAATCACGTCTTTGCGCAACTGTTTCACAGTCTCGCGCGCTATAATCTTGGCTCCTATGGCAGCCTGTACGGGGATGTCGAATTGCTGTCTCGGGATGAGATCTTTCAGGCGCACGCAAATCTTACGTCCGAAATCATAAGCGCGGTCCTCGTGAATAAGAGTGGAAAGCGCATCCGCCGGCTCGCCGTTGAGGAGTATGTCAAGACGCACGAGTCTGGACGGGCGGAAGCCTATTATATGGTAGTCGAACGAGGCATAGCCTTTGGAAATGGACTTGAGCTTGTCGTAAAAGTCAAAGACTATCTCGGAGAGCGGCATATCGTAATTGAGTTCCACTCTGTCCGCCGTTATATAGTGCTGGCTGATTAGAGTGCCGCGCTTGTCAAGACAGAGCTTCATGATAGGTCCGAAAAATTCCGTCTTGGATATAATCTGCGAACGTATGAAAGGTTCCTCTATGTGGTCTATCAGGGTTGGAGAAGGCATGCCTGAGGGGTTATGCACGTCCAGAACCTCATTTTGGGTCGTATATACTTTATAGGAGACGTTGGGAACAGTCGTTATTACATCCATATTAAATTCGCGGAAAAGACGCTCCTGCACGATTTCAAGATGAAGAAGCCCCAGAAAGCCGCAACGGAAGCCCGAGCCGAGAGCAAGCGAAGACTCCGGTTCGTAGACAAAAGAGGCGTCATTGAGCTGGAACTTCTCAAGTGTGGTGCGGAGCTCTTCGAATTTGGAGGCGTCCACAGGGTACATACCTGCAAAGACCATAGGCTTGACCTCCTCAAAACCTGCGATGGCACTTGCGCAAGGATGCTCCAAAGAGGTAATAGTGTCTCCTACCTTCACTTCCGCCGCACTCTTGATACCCGATATGATATAGCCCACATCTCCGCAGGCGATAGTTTTCGCAGGCTGCAATTTGAGTTTCAGCACTCCTATTTCTTCCGCCTCATATTCCATACCCGTATTGAAGAATTTCACTTCCTCGCCCGTGTGTATAGAACCGTTCTTGACCTTGAAGTATGCGATGACCCCGCGGAAAGGATTGAAAACGGAGTCGAATATGAGTGCCTGCAAAGGAGCGTCCGGGTCTCCTTCGGGCGCAGGAATCCTCTCCACAATGGCATCGAGGAGAGGCTCTACTCCCACACCTGTGCGCGCAGAAATCTTGAACACATCCTCAGGCTTGCAACCCAGCAGGTCGCATACCTGGTCCGTAACCACATCCACCTGGGCGGAATCCATATCTATCTTATTCAGCACGGGTATGATTTCAAGACCATGGTCTATTGCAAGATAGAGATTGGAAATAGTCTGCGCCTGCACACCCTGTGAGGCATCCACAACGAGGAGGGCACCTTCGCAGGAAGCGATTGAGCGCGACACCTCGTAGGAGAAATCCACGTGTCCGGGAGTATCGATGAGGTTAAGCTTGAAATTCTGCCCCTTGAAATCATCCTGTATGCCTTTATAGGCGTATTCCATCTGAATCGCGTGGCTCTTTATCGTAATTCCTTTTTCGCGTTCGAGGTCCATGCTGTCGAGCACCTGGTTCTCCATATCACGCGCATTCAGTGTGCTTGTAAGTTCCAGCAAACGGTCTGCCAAAGTGCTTTTACCGTGGTCGATATGGGCGATAATGCAAAAGTTTCTTATGTTCTTCATATAATTTCCTATCGTTTCAATCTTACATAAATGCTAAGGGGGAGCTGTTTGCCGAACTTGTCGTTCAGAGCCAACTCTCCGCTGCTCATTTCGTAATTTTCCTTAAGTTTCAAAGCTTCGCGCACCACTGTCTCGCCAAGGGCGGCGGAATAGCCGTTTGAGTATAGGTTCAGTACCATAAAGGACTTTTCCCGGGCAAGTATGCGTCCTACTTCGCAGAGCATATCGTAGAGGCATTCGTCCAATTTCCACTTTTCCCCGTCCGGTCCGTGTCCGTAAGCGGGAGGGTCGAGTATAATGCCTTGATATGAATTCCCCCTGCGTGCCTCCCGGCGGGCGAATTTCATTGCATCTTCTACTATCCAGTGTATGCCGTCGAGCTTGCTGCGTTCCATATTTCCTTTAGCCCAGGTGATAACCTGACGAACGGAGTCCAGATGGGTCACATCCGCCCCGGCAGCCCTTGCGGCAAGCGAAGCCGCTCCGGTATATGCAAAAAGATTCAGCACCTTTGGTTTTGCTTCCTGAGAGGCTGCGAGGGCGGCTGTCTGTCGGTAAATAAATTCCCAATTGGCCGCCTGCTCGGGAAAAACGCCTACATGCTTGAACGAAGTCAAGCCAAGTCTGAGGCTTAGTTTAAGCCCGCTCTCCGTGCTGTTATAGCGTATATACCACTGGTCTTCCATGGGCTTGAGACGCTGCCATGTGCCGCTGTCTTCCTTTCCCGCCTTGCCGAATCCCGCTCCGGGCGAGAAACGCGTGTGGGGCAGGCGATCCCATTCCGACTGGCTCAAAGACTTCTTCCATAGAGCCTTGGGTTCCGGACGGGCAAGGATATACGAGCCGTAGCGTTCGAGTTTTTCACCCTCCCCGCTGTCCAGAAGCTCGTAATCTTTCCAATATGTCCCGGGAAATTCAACCATATTATACCGTGCCTGAAGCCGCTTTCAGCAGAGAATTGTATTTTTCGGCAACAGAATCCGCAAACTCCGTGTTGCCGCCGTCCTTGAGCTCGTCAATAAGATAGTGCACAAGGTGACCGCAGAGCTCGAAATTATCCTTGGCGACATCGAAAAATTCAAGCCAGAAAACCGTGTTCTTATAGAGTTCTTCCCAATATTCCGCCGCAAGGGAATCTGCCTTGTCCTTTTCTCCGAGAGAATAATACAAGCGTATCTGCTCGAGTACCATAAGATCATTGGATGTGAATCCGAAAGGGATGCCGCACAGAGGGAATCTGCGCATCGCAAGCATGCTCTTGTCCAGCATTTCCTTTGCCCTGTCGGGCTCGCCCGCTTTCACGAAAGCGCGTGCTGCCGTGCTGAACATAGTCCTGAGATTCATGACACCCATAAAGGTGTAGTAATTCTGGTAATCTATGAAATAATCCTCCCGGCACAGGGCATCGTGCTTATATACCCCGTGCATAAGTTCATACATGTGGTCCGTATCCACAAAGCCCGCATCGGACGATGAAATCTTGTTCTTTATAGGGATGAACTTGCAGGAGTATCCCTCATACATGAGGTAATCCTTTATTCCCACATTCAAGTCTCCGCCCATATTAAGGAAATGGAGAGGTCTGTCCCAACGGTAATCCGAAAGAAGATCGAGCATGAACAGCTCGGGCTTCGTGAGATAATCCTTGCCCTTCGGTATTTCAAGAGTTATTTCATCAGGAATGATGTCTCGGTATTTCTCGTCAAGTATGCCGTATTTGATTACATTGTCCTTGTCTACGGGAATGGTGAACTTCCTCGATATTATGTAATCCACCTTCTTCCCCGAAGAAAGACCTATTTTCAGGCGAGGGTCCTTGAACACGGCTATCACATCTTTGAGAGGAAGCACACGTTCCTTTGCCTCGTAGATATGTATTATTTCATTAGTTCCGTACAGGTACTGCTCCGGACCTATATTCAGAGGCAGAGGCTTGGACTCGTTGACCGCATATTTCATCTGGTCTATGTGCCAGTCCGTGCCGAGAAGCGAAGTGTTGCATATACGCACGTCGGTACGTATATTTTCCACTTCCTGAGCATACCAGAGAGGGAAAGTATCGTTGTCACCGTGAGTTATGAGTATGCCTTGGGTGCCTGCCGAATTGAGATAATTGGTCGCTATTTCCGTTGAAGTGTAGCGATTGCTTCTGTTGTGGTCGTCCCAATTCTGCGCAGCCATAAGGGCAGGAACGAAAAGGCACGCCGCCACAGAGAGCGAAGCCACCGCAGTCGCCCCTCTGCCCTTCAAGGCTTCGTTAATCCATGAATACAGGGCTGCGACCCCGAGCCCTATCCAAATCGTAAAGGCGTAGAACGAGCCCGCATAGGCATAATCGCGCTCGCGCACCTGATAAGGCGGCTGATTGAGATAAAGCACTATGGCTATACCTGTCATGAAAAACAGCAGGAACACCAGCCAGGTGCCTCTCTTATCCCTGTCGAACTGGAAAAACAGCCCCAGCAAACCAAGCAGGAGAGGAAGAAGATAATAATGGTTCTTAGCCTTGTTTTCTTTCAATATGGCAGGAGCGTCGGTCTGGTCTCCGAGACGGAAATCATCTATTGCCTTTATGCCGCACTCCCAGTTGCCATTGAAAATATCTCCGGGTACAGGGCTGTGTATGTCATTCTGTCTTCCTGCAAAATTCCACATAAAGTAGCGCCAATACATCCAGTTCAACTGATAGTCGAAAAAGAATTTGAGATTGTCGCCGAAAGAAGGCCTGGGATATGTCGCTCCTGCCACCCTCTTTCCTTTTCCTCCGGTATATTTCAGATAGAAGTCCACATGTTTCGCATCGCTGCTCCACATGCGCGGGAAGAGCATCTTGCCCGCATCCTTATAGTCGGCATCGATAGGACTCGGGACTTTCTTGTATTTCCCGCCCACAGGAGCCCAATAAGTGCCTTCTTTGAGATCATACGGAGCATCGAAATACTGGCCGTACAGAAGCGGAGTCTTGCCGTACTGCTCGCGGGAAAGGTATCTTACGAGAGTGAAGGCATTGTCAGGCTGGTATTCGTTTGTAGGAGTCTTTACAGAAGAGCGGATAACGTCTATGCTGAAAAGCGAAAATCCTATGGTTATAGTCGTCACGCAGAGGATAAGAGTATTAAGGAAAACCTTTCCCTTGCGCATAGTTCTGAAAAGCCCCCAGAAGCAGAGCCCGAGGAAAGAGAGCAGGAAAAATGCCGCGCCCACATTGTAAGGCATCCCAAGCACATTCACGGATAACAGGTCCACATACGCTGCAAGCTTCGGGAAATAAGGCACGAAGAAGAAAAACAGCAGGGCTATGATGAGAAAGGACAGCAGAGTGATTCCGCAAAGGGCTTTCATGGAATATTTGCCGTCCTCGCGCATCCTGTAATAGTACATGAAGACGAGTGCGGGTATCGCAAGAAGATTGAGCAGGTGTATACCTATGGACAGACCCATCATAAAGCATATGAAAACTATCCAGCGATTGGCACGCGGCAGCTCCGCCTCGTCATACCATTTTGTCATCGCCCACACCACAAGTGCCGTAAACAACGAAGACATCGCATAAACTTCGCCCTCCACCGCCGAGAACCAGAAAGTGTCGGAGAAGCAATATACCAATGCACCGACAGCGGAGCTGCCGAAAATTATTATGGCTCCGCCGAGGCTGTATTCCCCGTTTTCCTGCTTCCCCACAAGCCTTTTTGCAAAGAAAACTATGGTGAAATAGAGCAGGAAAATGGTCAGTGCCGAGCAAAGGGCGCTCATGGAGTTCACGAGTACCGCAGCGTGCATATTGTCTCCGAAAAGAGTACATACACGGGCAAAAAGCTGGAATACGGGGTTCCCGGGAGGGTGCCCCACTTCAAGTTTGTATGACGATGCTATAAACTCCCCACAATCCCAAAAAGAAGCGGTAGGCTCTATGGTGGAAAGATATGTCACTGCGGAAATCACAAACACCGTTGCCGCGGTGAAATAATTCCATAAGCGAAAATTCTTTTTATTCATAATCTCCTGTTGTATAACCTGCAAATATACAAAAGGATTAGCTATCTTTGCAAGACTATGGCAGATAATGATTGGAAAAAGCGTTTGGGCGTGGTCTTCTCCACCGACCCTGACTTCAAATACGAGGAGGAAAGGCAGGAAGAGCAGGCAACCCTCGCCCCCGCGCAGCAGAAACTCATAGTGAGCATTGACAGAAGCGGGCGCGCAGGTAAACAGGTTACGCTTGTCAAGGGTTTTGTCGGCACACAGGAAGATCTCGCGGCTTTGGGCAAGCATCTGAAAGTCAAGTGCGGGGTCGGGGGTACGGCAAAAGACGGTGAAATCACCGTTCAGGGGGATTTGCGCGACAAGATCACACAAATTCTCACGAATATGGGTTACAAGGCAAAGAGGGGAAACTGATGGGGATAGTCTGGAGCATATCCGTAATAGCCCTGGTGGTGCTGGTGCTGGTGAATATACGCAATCTCATCAACATCATGCCTGTCCTGTTCAATTGCCTGACTTTCTGGAAAGAGAATGTCTACATACAGGACAATATCTCGCAGATGAGGATAAGGAACTACTATTCCGCAATATCCGTAGCCGTCATAGCCCTACTCGCTCTGCGTTATGATTTTGGAGTGCCTTCATTCATATACGGACTCGACGCAGAATTGCGCCCTATAGCGGTCATAGGAGTAATAATGATTTACCTGGGCGTGCGCGAACTCGCGTCATATATAACTCTGGGCAGACACGAGAGACGCTCTATCTTCAATGCCGCCAAATACTGTGTCAGAAACTACATCATCCTCGGCTGCGTTTTACTGCTTGTTTCCTTAGGCATTCTCTCGTTTCTCGGTGTCAGTGAATCCGTTATAAAAATCGTCTTCTATGTCGAAATAGGGCTGTCATATTTCATTGCGCTTGTAAGAAAAACGCAAATTTTGGCTTCAAAATGCTCTCCTTTCATTACTTTTTTGTACATTTGCGCCCTTGAAATAGTTCCCACCGGTCTGCTGCTGGCAGCGGTGGCGGTGCTTTGACAGCACTCACAGTATTTTAAAAGTTAGTTAAATGAGCATCAAGAAGATTATTATTTCGCAGAAAGCCCCTCAAAACATAGCCCCTTATAATGCCCTCACAGAGAAATACGGAGTAAGCATAGACTTCAGACCTTTCTTTGCAATCGAGGCGCTCTCTTCAAGAGAGTTCAGGGCTCAAAGAGTGGATCTGCTTGCGTACACCGCAGTGGTTTTCTCCTCAAGACACGTCATAGACGCATACTTTCAACTATGCGACGAACTTCGCGTGAAAGTTCCGGAAACGATGAAATATTTCTGCACTTCAGAGGCTGTTGCAATGTACCTGCAGAAGCACATAGTGTACCGCAAGCGCAAAATCTTCTTCGGCACGGCGACTCCCGAGTCCGTTGTGGCTCTCATCACAGACAGACATGCCAAGGAGAAATTCCTGATAACGGCTGTGGAAAACTCAAATAACGATGCTCTGACAAGCCTTTTCGACAAGAAAGGACTTGACTACAATGTGGCGGTATTCGTAAAATCGGTAGTGCAGGACATCAGGGATGTAAAGCTCGACGACTACGATATGGCAGTGCTTTACAACCCCAACGATGTGCAGTCGCTGTTCGAGAATTTCCATGATTTCAGGCAGGGTGGCTTGAAGTTCGTATCTTTCGGCAAGAATGTAGTGAAGTCAATGACCGATGCAGGCCTCAAGATTGAGATTCAGGCTCCTACTCCTGAATGTCCTTCAGTCGTAATGACTCTTGAACAATATCTAAAGCAAAATAATTAAACCAGCATAATGTCGGAGCTTATAGGAAATACTCTCCCGAAAAGCTCTATTCTCAAGGGCAGAATCGCGATAGCAAAACTGTTGCGCGAGGGGTGTTACGGTAGCGCCGGATGCCTCAAATTCTGCTTCCGTCCTTCGGACGAGTCCAAGATAATGGTCTCCGTCCCCAAAAAAATATTCAGACGCGCAGTAAAGCGCAATCTTATGAAACGCCGCATACGCGAGGCTTATCGTACACAGCGCGGATTGATGGGAGGAAAGACATTCGAAATACTTTTCATCTACGCCTGTCCCGAAATCGCCGAAAGCAAAGTTGTGCACAGCTCTATGGCAGAACTCCTCAAACAGATTTCAAAATGAGAGAATTTGTGAAGAAAATACTCATTTTTCCGTTTGTGGCGCTCATCAGATTCTATCAGATATGCCTGTCGCATATCTTCCCGCCCAGCTGCCGCTTCACCCCGACCTGCTCGCAGTACGCCCTCGAGGCTTTCCGCAAGCATGGTCCTTTCAAAGGATTATACCTTAGCGCACGACGTCTGCTCCGCTGCCACCCTTTCGGCGGCTCAGGCTATGACCCCGTGCCATAAAATATCGATATGGAAAAGTTCTTTAAAGTAGCAGAACATAATTTCAAACTTGAAATGCCCGGAGGCTCCGAACTTTGGGAAGAGCTCGGTCCTTATGAGCCTTTCCGCTGCGAAGCTTCCGAAAACTTACTGTTCTCGCTGAAATTAGTTGAGAAACTCCCTGAATGCAAGGCAGAAGTAATCTATGACGAAGAGCCGGAGCAGGGAATGCCGCACATAGAAATCGCCCGGAACGAGAGTCGCTGGCGCATACGCGTATGTCCCCCGAACTCCAAGGAAGTGTGCAGCGAAGTGCAGGCAGACAAAGATTTCAGAATGGCGGAAATTGCAATATTCACAGCAGGAGCATTCGCCCTCAGCAATGCCCTGATGATACTTTATGCATTCTCATCGGCTCCTTTCGGGACTCTGGAGATGCACGCTTCCGTGGTGCGTCATGCAGGCAGAGGCTACCTTTTCCTCGGTCACAGCGGCGCCGGCAAGAGTACCCATTCGCGCCAATGGCTCAAAGCCATACCCGACACGCTGCTTATGAACGACGACAATCCCGTAATCAGGGTTTTCGACGGCGGCCGCATCAATGTGTACGGCTCGCCATGGAGCGGAAAGACACCATGCTACCGCAACATATCCGCTCCCGTGGGAGGCTTCGCGCAAATAGTGCAGGCACAGCACAATCTTCTCAAGAAAATGTCGCTCGTGGAAAGCTACGCGATGATCTACTCCTCCTGCTCGGGCTTCAAAGCCGAGCCTAAGATTGCTGACGGGCTGCACGCCACCATAGAGAAAATCGTAGCCGGCATAGGATGCTACAAAATGGAATGCCTGCCAGACGAAGACGCGGCAAGAGCCTGCGCAGAAGGCATGGGTGCGCTTAACAAAGAGTAAAATGCCTCTGACTACACATAAAATAGAACTTCCCAACGAAGTGATACTCGGAGACGCAAGCGCAATGCTCGCGAAAGGCAAGGACGTCACCATAAGCACCAAAGGCAACAGCATGCTGCCCTTCATACGCGGAGGCGTGGACAGCGTGGAGCTGCGCAAAATACCTGCAATCCACAGAGGCGACATAGTACTTGCGCAAATCGCTCCCGGACATTACGTACTCCACCGCGTGTTCCGCGAGCCGGAAATCTTCCCCGACGGCAGGCTCGCCCCTGAAACACGCATCACGCTTATGGGGGACGGAAATGTGCGGGGCACGGAAATTTGTCGCGCCTGCGACATTTGCGGCACAGTCATACATATAATACGCCCTGACGGGCGAATTTCCCTTCCGCAATCCAAGTCCCTGCAATTTGTGGCTACCCTCTGGCGCTGGTTCCTGCCTTTCCGAAGATACTTGCTTTTCATCTACAGACATATTTTCCTGAAGAAAGGATACTAAACAGGCGCTTTGCACTGATTTATAAAAATGAGGTAATGTTGCCAAAAGTATTTGGTGGCATCGCATAGAAAGAGAGG
>CAUUCY010000047.1:0-14925 GCA_963543835.1 uncultured Bacteroidales bacterium | reverse complement strand
CAAAGAAGTACCAATTTGTGGCTTTGACATTGGCACTGCCCTGCTCTCCTTTATCTCCCTTGTCTCCTTTGTCTCCTTTGTCTCCGGTTTCACCTTTATCTCCTTTGTCTCCGGTTTCACCTTTATCTCCCTTGATACCCTGTTCTCCTTTCGGTCCTTCCGGGCCGGCAGGTCCTTCGATTTTCTTGCAGGATACAGCCACCACCATCGCTGCTACCAGCAGCATGGCAAACCATTTTACTTTTGTTAGTTTCATAAGTCTTAAATTTTAAAATGTTACAAAAAGTATTTAGTGTTTCACTCGGCAAATATAAGAAAATTCTTCCAAACAATACCTTTTCCGCTGAAAATGCTACTTTTCCTGTTTTCGTCACCCGAAACACGCAAGTAGAAACCTTCATCATTATCGGCATTGTCATATTATCCTTGTAATAGGCTTTGCCCTCAAGAAGAGCAAAAATTCAAGGAAGGGTCGCAAACACGCCCGCAGACAGTTCTTCTGCTTATAACTTATAGTAAGCGCCGAGTATCTTTGAATAAGTCTTTGCGCTTACTATTTTCTTTATAAACACTGAAATTTTCTGCAAAAACGTTGCAATTATATAGCTGTATGCAGGATCTTTTTTCTCAACTATCTTCGCTATCCTGCTTGCAAGAAATTCCGGCGCAAGCCCTCCGTTCTCGTCATTTTCTATACTTTCCATAGACTTGGCATAACTTGGATATGCCTTTGCCAGCTCCTCTGTACAAGAGCCGACCTTCTTGCGCGAGGCAGTGAATCCTGTGGCAAAATCTCCCGGCTCTATTACAACCACCTTGATTCCGAATTTTTGGATTTCAAGTCGCAGGGACTCGCAATAACCCTCGACGGCAAACTTGCCAGCGGAATAGAAGCCCTGATAAGGCAGCCCCATGAGGCCTCCTATCGAGCTCATGGCTATTATTTTACCGCTTCCGCGCTTACGCATGTATGGAAGTACGGCGTGCACGAAACGCACGAGACCGAAGAAATTGACATCTATCTGATTCATCGCATCTGAAGTTGAAGTAAACTCTATAGGTCCTCCGACCCCCATTCCGGCGTTGTTTATCAGCACATCGATAAAGCCCTCGCGCCCTATCACTTCATCCACCGCCTTTATCACGGACTCTTCATCGCGGACATCGGCGTTAAGGTAATTCACTCCCGCTATTTGTTCGACTTCGCGGCGCACTGTGCCGTAAACCGTATGCCCTTTCCGGGAAAGGGTCTTTGCCATCTCAAGACCGAAGCCTGAGGAAATGCCTGTAATGAGTATTACCATATTATTTACTCCATTTTTTCTGGGTTATCAACTGTGATTCCGGAGCCCACATTTTAAGGCTCAATGTGAAATTATCTCCTTCCGAAAGATAAGACTTAAGAGTCCCCTCGTCAATATCGGCAATTTCCGCATCGAAATCTTTTTTAGCAAGATTTGAAGCTTCTGTGGGTGTCGGGACCTGATATATCCAGTCTTTTTTCAAATTCACTTTGGATTCGACATACTGCATAAGCTCGCTCTCTTTTCCGTTACTCAAATTCGTGACCGCGCTTATTTTGAAATAGTACGTGTCATTGGAAGAACATGACGCCAACAACAGAAGAGCTGCGAAAGCAGGCAATAGAAACTTTTTCATGAGGATGATAATTTCCTGCAAATATAATATATTAGCCGCAAAAAGAAAATTCCTATACACTTTGGTAGAGAAAGGCTACTACTTTGTTTAATGATTACGGGGATGTAAAATCGGAAGATTTTAGTAAATTTGTAAAAAATAGACTTGAAAATGAGAATTGTACCTGCATTTACGATAACGATAACAAGTTTTTTACTTATTGCCACTTCCTGCAAAAATGAAAAGGCGAAAGAGTCTGAACAGCTTGCCGAAAGCCCCAAAGAAGTGAATCTTTACGGCTTTAATCCGGATACACTGAATGTATCCGAGACAAAAATCAAAAACGGAGAGACCTTCATAGGACTCATGAACAGGCTCGGTCTGGGCACGGCGGATGCAAGCACCCTCGTAAGGCGCAGCGGCGAAATTTTCAATGTACGTTCAATGCGTGCCGGTGCGGACATAAGTGCATATTACGGAAAGGATACCCTCAATCCCGCTCTTAGATACGTAGTCTATCACCGCGATAAAATACATAAAACGGTATTCGTATGTTTCGACTCCCTGCAAGTGCGCAAGGCAGACAGGGAGGTGGAAGCCGTGGACAAATTCGTGGACATAATAATAGAAAATTCCCTCTACGCCGATGCCTACAAGGCTGGCGCACCAATAGCGCTCGCCTGGGAATTATCAGATATATATGCCTGGAGCGTGGATTTTTTCAGCCTGCGCAAAGGCGATCGTTTCCGTGCCTTCTACACAGTGCTCGAATGCGACGGAGAATATTGTTATGTGGATAAAGTGGATTTTGCAGTATTTTCAAGAGACGGCAAAAATGAATATGCCATACGTCTCGACACGGGAGACGGAGGCAACAAATTCTGGAATGAGAAAGGAGAAAGCCTGAGAAAATCCTTCCTGAAAGCTCCTCTGCACTTCCGTCGTATCAGCAGCACTTTCTCATACGCCCGCAAGCACCCGATAACAGGAAAGGTGCGCCCTCACACCGGAGTTGATTATGCAGCTCCTGCCGGCACGCCTGTGGTTGCCCTCGGAGACGGCACGGTCATCAACGCCTACTGGGACAAAAAAGGCGGAGGGAACACAATCAAGATACGCCACAACAGCGTTTACACTACGGCTTACCTGCACCTGCGCGGTTTTGCAAAAGGCATAAAAGGCGGCGTGCGCGTGCATCAGGGACAGACCATAGGCTATGTCGGAAGCACAGGCGCCTCGACCGGTCCTCATCTGGATTTCCGCGTATGGAAAAACGGAACTCCTATAAACCCGCTGAAAATGGAATCCCCTTCGGCAGAGCCGCTTAAAAAGGAATTCATAGCTCAGCTGGACTCGCTCTACACGTCATATAAATCCAAATTATGAAACCTGTGGCAATCTTCCGTTCCCCTTTCGGGAGCAAGTTCGGAACTCCGCGTCAGAGCGGTCTTGCGGACATTACGGGAGAAGTGTGCCTTTGCGGCGAATACAAACGCGAGGAGGCTCTGCGCGGGCTTGATAGCTTCAGTTATCTGTGGCTGATCTGGGAGTTCTCGGAAAATGCGGACAGGGAATGGCAAGCCACAGTACGTCCTCCAAGACTCGGAGGCAACCGTTCAATGGGGGTTTTTGCAACACGCTCCCCTTTCCGCCCCAACCCGCTGGGACTGTCTTCCGTTAAAATTGAAAAAATAGACTTTGAAAAATGTATAATCAAGGTAAGAGGAGCGGATCTGATTGACGGAACCCCCGTCTATGACATCAAACCCTATCTCGAATATGCTGACTCCCATATAGGAGCAGGCAATGGTTTTGCGGACAAATACGAATGGAAGAAACTCGAAGTCGAGTTCTCCGCCGGTCTTGAGGAAGAACTCGAAGCAGTGCTTTCCGAAGAAGAAATGGCAGTTCTCAAAGAAGTTTTAGCCCTCGACCCAAGACCTCATTATCAAAATGACCCTGAAAAGGGATACGGCTTCCCTTTCAAAGATATTGACATACGATTTAAGGTAAAAAACGGCAAATTAACGGTATATAATATAATTAAATAACACTTTTATTACATGGTTATGAAACTCAAAAAAATACTTATCTGGAGCTTTGCCATCCTTGCCATGCTCGTCTGCGCAAGCAGTTGCCTTGTCGGCAGGTATATGGTCAACTACGCACTGCTTCCCGAGGAGCACGGAAATGACATTGAAGGCGACCGCCGCAAAACAGAATCCCGCTATCCGGGTATTATCAAGTGGTATGACGAACTGCACAATGCAGGCGTTTTCAAAGACACCACCATAACAGGTGAGGGAGGCTATAGGCTTCATGCCGTTTATGCTCCCGCAAGCAATCCTTGCGAAGCCGAAGGAAATGCAATCGTAGTACACGGCTATACCGACAACCACATCTGCTTTCTCAATCTCGTGAGAATGTACCGCGACTCTCTAAACTACAATGTCATGGTGCCCGACCTGCACTATCACGGATATTCGGAAGGACGTGCGGTGCAGATGGGCTGGTTCGACCGCTTTGATGTGGCAAGGTGGATCAAAGTCGCACACGATATCTGGAACAATGATTTCACCGTGGTACACGGAGTATCCATGGGCGGAGCCACGGCAATGATGCTCAGCGGCGATGAACTACCCGGATATGTAAAGGCTTTTGTCGATGATTGCGGTTATTCTTCAGTATGGAATCAATTCAAGAACAATCTCAGGCAACAGTTCCACCTTCCTCCTTTCCCCATACTCACGAGCGCAAGCATAGTCTGCAAACAGCGCTATGGCTGGAGTTTTAAGGAGGCATCCTCTCTGACGCAGCTTGCAAAAAGCACCAAGCCTGTACTCTTCATACACGGAGAAGATGATGATTTCGTGCCTACGGCACATGTCTATGACAACTACAAAGCAAAGGTAAAGGGCTACAAAGAACTTTGGATAGCTCCGGGCTCAAAGCATGCCATGGCATACAAGGATCATCCTTCAGAATATGTACAGCACGTACGCGCATTCCTTGCTAAAGCAAAAGAACTGGAAAAATAATGAAAAAATTGATTTTATCGGCAGTTGTTGCGCTATGCGCAGTTTCTGCAACGGCGGCGACCGCTACTGCTGCCGGAAAAGAAGTAAAAACAGGCTGGAGTCTGGGTCTGCTCCCATGCGCCACTTATTCAAGCGACATGGGCTTCCAATACGGAGCTTTCGGTGATGTATATTACCACGGAGACGGCAGCACCTATCCGGATCCCCTGCATAAGTTCTCCTGGGAAATATCTCATTACACCAAAGGTCGTTCACGTTTCTACCTCGCTTACGACTCCAAATATGTCATTCCGAATATGAGAGTCACAGCATCTGCAACGCACGTAACAGACCCTTTGTACAGTTTCTACGGCTTCAATGGAGCAATGACTGAATACAATAAGGAAAGTTATGGTAGCGGATATTATTATATGCAGAGAAATATGACCCGTCTTCTTGCAGACTTCCAGGGAAAAATCACCCCGGCACTCAGTTGGGCAGGAGGTATAAATTACTGGCATTTTAGCATAGCTGATCTCAATAAAGACAAATACACCAAATATGACCCGACTAATACCATTTACGACTATTACAGGAAGTTGAATATTCTGTCTGCCAATGAAGTGAATGGAGGTTCAAGACTTGAGATAAAGGCGGGTCTGGTATATGATACACGCGATATTGAAGCGGCGCCTAACAGAGGAATATGGTCTGAGTTATATCTTTGCGGCTCTCCTGATTTGTTCAGGGACTCTTACAAATACCTGAAACTCTCGGCAAACTGGAAACAGTACCTGACTGTTCCTCTCGATCTTTTCTCTGCAGGCCGTCCTGTATTTGCCTACAGACTTGCTTATCAGGGCACGATAGCAGGAGAAAGTCCGTTCTACATGCAGCAGAACATCAATGCTTTAGTATTAAAGCAGATGATTTCAGAAGGCTTCGGCAGTTCCAGCACTGTACGAGGTACTTATATGAACAGAATAATAGCGGACGGCTATGCCTGGGGCAACTTTGAATTAAGAGTGAAGCTCGTGAGATTCAAGCTTCTCAATCAATTCTTCTATCTCGCCACCAATCCTTTCTTCGACTGCGGTTTTGCCACAAAGGCATACAAAGTCGATGAATTGTCAAAACTGCCGGAAATTAAAGCCAAGGCTATGTCGGCAGGTTACAAAGACACCAGGAAGTATATAAATGACAAGACCCGCGAGTTTGTCAAAACTGCGGGTCTTGGACTGAAACTTGCCTGGAATGAGAATTTCATCATCTCGGCAGAATTTGCACACAACTTCAACCTTGGCTTGGGAGATCCTTTCTGGATGTCCATAGGCGTAAACTATGGTTTTTAACCTACAGCTGCGGCAAATAATTCAGACAGAGTCGGGTGCGCGTGTATTACATTACGCACCTGATTCAGTTTTATACCGAATTGAATAAGCACGGCAGCCTCATGTATGAGATCGGAAGCGTGGGTTCCTATGATATGGCAGCCGATGATACTCTCATCTTCGCTACTCACAAGCAGTTTGCACACTCCTTCGCTCTCGCCCATGGCAACAGCCTTCCCGCAGCCTCCATACATGGCTTTGAGTACTTTGTATTCTATCCCCTCCTCCTTGCATTTATCTTCCGTAAATCCCACCGAAGCAAGCTCCGGAGAAGTGAATACGGCGGCAGGAACGAGGTCAAAGCGTATTTCGTCCTTTATGCCGTCTATATGGTTCAGAGCATGAAGTCCCTGATACTTTGCGGCATGGGCGAGCATGCACTTTCCGTTGACATCACCTACTGCATATATGCCCGGAACCGAAGTCAGGAAATTATCGTCTGTCACTATACCCTTGCGGGAATATTCAATACCGACTTGCGAAAGATTCAGAGTATCCACATTCGCCCTGCGTCCTACAGCCATCAAAACCGCATCATATTCGCCAACAGGGACTTCAGTAACCTGGAATCCTGTCTTTATTGTCATCCCTTTGCGGGAAAGGAAAGACTTCAATCTCTTGGCAATATCCGTGTCGAAGTTAGGGAGAAGCTGCGGGGCGTATTCAAGCACCGTAACTTCAGAACCGAACTTGTGAAAGATTGAAGCGAACTCCAGCCCTATCACCCCGCCTCCTATTACACACAAGTTCTGCGGAACTTTGTCCAATTCGAGAATTTCTTTGGAAGTCAAACATTTATCCGCACCGGGGATAGGCAGAGATGAGGATACGGAGCCTGTAGCTATAATTATTCTATCAGCCTCTATGCTTTCCTCCCCCACCGCCACGGTACGGGCATCCACAAATGAAGCAATGCCCTCTATCACTCGCACGCCTTTAAGCAAAGACGCAATGCCTTTCCGTAACGTCTCAAGGACTTCTGCCTTACGTACCTGCGCCTCCTCTAAGTTGTCGCAGGAGATAAAAGTCTTGGTCGGAATGCAACCCTCGTTCAGGCAGGTCCCCCCGAGAGGGCCTGCGCTTACAAGAGTCACTTCGTGCCCGCGTCTGACTGCCTCTATCGCAGTTTCATAACCGCCCGGTCCTGCACCTATAATTACAATCCGCATACTTCGTCCTGTATTTTAAGTATAGGGTGACGCGCAGCCGTAGTTTCATCGGGCCTGCCGACCGGAGTATTGTGAGGTGCGCTCTTGACTATATCAGGATCATTCTTCGCTTCCTCGGCAATCCTGCGCATGGTGTCAATAAACAAGTCGAGAGTTTCCTTGCTCTCCGTTTCCGTAGGCTCTATCATTATAGTCTGGTGGAAAAGAAGAGGGAAATAGATTGTGGGTGAATGGAAACCATAGTCAAGCAGGCGTTTTGCTATATCAAGAGTCGTTACGCCCGTAGCTTTGTCTTTCAGGCCGTCGAAGACAAATTCGTGCTTGCATACATCCTCTATAGGCAATTCGTAGCAGTCTTTCAGGCTTTCCTTGACATAATTTGCCGCCAGCACGGAAAGTGGGCCCACATTAAGTACATTCTGCCTGCCGAGCATCTTCATATAAGCGAGTGCGCGAAGCATCACTGCGAAATTGCCGTGGAAACCGCTTACGTGCTTCATTGCAGGCAAGAAAGGCAGGAGCTGCTCTACCACCCCCACAGGTCCGCTTCCAGGACCACCGCCGCCGTGAGGCGTTGAGAAGCTCTTATGGAGATTCAAGTGAATCACATCAAAACCGAAGTCCGCCGGTCTGGCAACTCCTATCAGAGGATTCATATTCGCCCCGTCATAGTACATAAGGCCGCCGCAGCCGTGCACAAGTTCTACTATTTCTTCAATCTGGGTCTCGAACAAGCCGAGGGTGTTTGGATTGGTCATCATCATACCTGCAATGTCTGGTCCGAGAAGAGGCTTCAGTGCCTCCACGTCCACCCTGCCGTTGGCAAGAGACTTGACCTCGACAATATCAAGACCGCAAACAGCAGCCGAGGCAGGGTTTGTACCGTGCGCGCTGTCCGGGATAATGATGCGTTTTCTTGCATAATCCTTACGTGAAAGGTGATATTCCCTTATAATCATAAGGCCCGTGAGTTCCCCGTGAGCTCCGGCGCAAGGCTGGAAAGTGAAGCCCGACATACCTGTAACGGCACAAAGCGCCTTGTCAAGCTCTTCATATACTCTGCGCACTCCCCTAAGCGTGGAGTCCGGCTGGAGAGGATGCAGGGCCTGGAAAGCAGGCATATTCGCAATTTCCTCGTTGATTTTCGGATTATATTTCATCGTACAACTGCCGAGGGGATAGAATCCCGTATCGACACCGAAATTCATTTGGGACAGATTGGTGTAATGCCGCACCACATCCAATTCACTGAGTTCGGGAAGTTTTGCCGCTTCGGCACGTCTGAGAGTGGCAGGAAGCTCAACATCGCCTTCGCATACGGGAAGAGAATATCCAATGCGGCCCTTCTTGCTAAGTTCAAATACAAGTTTATCGTAATACTTCATACTCAGAGCTCCTTTACAACTTTGATTAAACCGTCAATCTCTTCCGCACTGCGTTTTTCCGTGACACAGAAACTCACATAGCCCTCTTCTGTTTTGAGCGCGGCGAAATAACCCGCATCGATGAGCTTCTGCTGGAGTTTTTCAATATCGCACAGAGGCTTCAGCACAAATTCCTTGATGAAAGGCTTGTTGCAGACCTTTTCAAATTTTCCCGTTTTTATAAGTTCGTCATGGAGTCTGTGGGCTCCCGCATAGCTTAGGGCATTGACTTTACGCATGCCGGCAGGTCCCATCAAAGAGAGGTAAATTGTCACCCAGAGCGCCATAAGCGACTCGTTGGAACATATATTGGAGGTCGCTTTTTCTCGACGTATGTGCTGCTCGCGCGCCTGCAAAGTGAGAACGAAGGAGCGGCGCCCCTCCGCATCACGGGTCTCGCCCACTATACGTCCCGGCATCTTGCGCAGATGTTCATTCCTGACTGCCATGAAACCCACATAAGGTCCCCCGTAACAGAGAGGTATTCCGAGAGTCTGAGCGTCTCCCACTGCAATATCAGCGCCCCATTCGGCAGGAGTCCTGACTACGGCAAGAGCCGAAGGGTCGCAATATTCCACTAACAGGGCACCGGAAGCGTGCAGAATATCTGCAAGGCCCTCGTGATTCTCAACCACTCCGTAGCGGTTCACGCTCGGCAGTATGGCTCCTGCGAGGAGAGGGTCGGCAGCGGCATTTTTCACATCCTCATGACTGGTTTCAAATTCATCTACCCCGGCATAAATAATTTCCGTGCCGTAATATTTCGCATACGTCCGGACTGTAGCGATGACATTGGGAAGAAGGGCTTTTGAGACAAGCACTTTGCTTCGCTTGCGCGTACATGCAATGCACATTCTCATAGCCTCTGCGGCAGCCGTAGGCCCGTCATACATGCAGGCATTCGAGAAATCCATACCCGTGAGTGCGCAAATCATACTCTGATATTCAAAAATATACCGAAGAGTACCCTGCGAGACCTCAGATTGGTAAGGCGTATAGGCTGTAATGAACTCCGAGCGGGAAGTAAGGTAAGGAATTACCGAAGGAGTGTAATGATCGTAGGCACCTGCGCCTACAAACACTTTGAGAGGTACATCCATAGCGGCAAGCCCGTTGAAATAATCCCTCACCTGCTGTTCGCTCATCGCATCGGGAAGCTCATATTCTTTCTTGTAGAGAAGCCTCTCAGGCATATCGGAGTAAAGCTCTTTCATGTCCTTCACTCCTATGCGCTCAAGCATAAGGGATATATCTTCCGGCGTGTGTGGAAAATATGCAAATTCCGACATAATGATTTATTTTGCGATTTCTGCGTATTGTGCAGGACTTAAAAGCCCCTTGAGCTGTTCCGGCTCGCTCATCCTAAGCTTGATAATCCATGAGCCGTAAGGGTCTTTGTTTATCAGCTCCGGAGTGTCTTCAAGTCCTTCATTTACTTCAACTACAGCGCCTGAAAGCGGACAAACAAGCTCGCTTGACGCTTTCACGCTTTCGAGAGCGCCGAAATCTTCTTCCGCTTCGAGTTCGTCGCCGACTGCGGGCATATCGACATAGGTGATGTCACCCATAGAATGCTGGGCGAAATCGGAAATACCTATAATAGCGATTTCTCCCTCGACTTTTACCCATTCATGTGATTCGCTGTAAAGCAAAGCTTCTTTTACTTCTGCCATAATTATTAACTTTTTAGTGATTACTTTTTATAATTTGTCTGATAAAATCTTTTCTTGATGACTTTGCCCGGGAACACTTTCTTGCGTATGCGAATGCTAAGAGGAGTGTCCAAAGCGGCATAGCGGCTGTCCACGAGCGCGAAACACAGGCTACGGTCAAGGCTGATTGAACGATAGCCGGTCGTGACTACGCCCACTTGAGTGCCGTCTTCGAGCTCGACAGGATAGCCTGCACGCGGTATGGCTTTATCGAAAATTTCAATTCCCACTATTTTCTTTGCGACCCCTTCAGCTTTCTGTTTTGCAAGGGCTTCCCTGCCTATAAATTCAGCCTTATCGAGTTTGCAGAACATGCCAAGACCTGCCATGACAGGACTGATTTCCGCGCTCAACTCGTCTCCGTAAAGCGGAAGACCCGCCTCGAAGCGCAAAGTGTCGCGGCAACCGAGCCCGCAAGGCTTCACCCCGGCGTCAAGCAATTTTTTCCAATAACGGACAGTATTCTCCAAACTGGCATAGATTTCAAAACCGTCTTCGCCGGTGTAACCCGTACGGCTTACTATTACTCTTCCTCCGTCCTCGTAATCCTTGAAAGTATAGAAGCCGAGAGCCGAAGCGTCAAAGCCAAGAACGGTTTTCAGGACAGCCTCCGCATCGGGTCCCTGAAGAGCTATCTGCCCCCATTTTTCAGACTGATTGTCAATCTTGACATCGTAGCCCCCGGCATTTTCCAGCATCCACTCGTAATCCTTTTCGATGTTCGCGGCATTGACAACAAGAAGATAACGCTCAGGGGCATATTCTTTATAGACAAGCAGGTCGTCGACCGTGCCTCCGTCTGGGTACAGCATCATTCCGTAGAGAATCTGTCCCGGCTCAAGAGCGGAGACGTCGTTGGTAAAAATATGATTGACATATTTTGTGGCGTCGGGACCGCTGATAAACACTTCTCCCATGTGTGAAACGTCGAACATTCCCACATGCCCGCGTACGGCAAGGTGTTCGTCCGTAATGGAAGAATATTGGATAGGCATAATGTAGCCGGCAAAAGGGCTCATCAAAGCGCCCAGAGCCAGGTGGCTGTCGTAAAGACAAGTTTTTTTCTCACTCATTATAAATATGCGGCTTAGTTATTATATCGTTTAAATCCTATTGCAAATATAAAAATAATCCGGCAGAAAATAAGCCTGTCGGATATATTGTTGATAAGTTCTGGAATTTAGCGCACAAGATCGAAATCCTTTTTAAGCAATACCTTTTTATCCATAAGCGCCACTTTCTGAAAAAGCTTTACCTGGTAAGCCAAGGAAAGGTACACTTTATTCTCATGCTTGCCCTTTCTCCACCATTTATAAAAGCCAATAGGATCGTTTTCGTAAGGGATTCTGGCTATAATGCCCGTATCATAACCCGGATAGTCTATCAAAAGCCGAAGCCCCATATAGCGCTTGTAATACTCGGGATCCGCCCTGCGCAGTTTGCTCACAAGAGGAGTCAGAACTTCAAAGTCATCTACTTGAAGCACTTTTTCTCGTATTATCATCTGATGAATGCGAACAGGATCGAAATTAAGCCACGACCCCATCCTGAGCGTCTTGGGACCTTCCGGATAATCTAAAGTCAACTGATCCATTGAATCATAAACCTTTTCAGGGTCAAGAGGGAATATTTCCTGTGCTTCTTCGGACATAAATACTTTATAGGAGTAAGTATATTCACAAAGATAAGGCTTTTTTATTTTTTTGTCAAAAATAATGGCTTTGTTTTTCAGTTCCCAGCATTACAGGAGACATACGGACAATGCCCCTCGAAAAAATCGGGAGGCATTGTTAAGAGTGGTGCTGACAGGAATCGAACCGGTGACACATGGATTTTCAGTCCATTGCTCTACCATCTGAGCTACAGCACCATTTCCGTACGTGAGTGTTTTTCTCATTTAGGGAATGCAAAGGTAGTTAAAAATTTTAATCCGACAAATATTTTTTAACGAAATTATCATTGTAAAAAGTATTAATTTTGCACCTGTACGGCACGCAGAAGCAGAAATATGCCTGTGCCGGGGTTTTTATATCCACATACCCGCCGACCTTTTTCAATATGGAAGCAGCAAAAATAGAACAGACGGTGCAAAAGCAGCGCGCTTATTTCCTCTCCGAGGAGACTCTTGACATAAATTTCCGCAAGGCAATGTTGGGAAAACTTCTCGTGGCAATAGAAAAACGGGAACAAGCCCTATATGAAGCCCTATGGACGGATTTACATAAATCTGAAGAAGAAGCCTATCTCACGGAACTAAGCATAGTCAAGGGGGAAATTCGCAATCACCTCAAGCATATAGACAAGTGGACAAGAGCGGAACGTCATGCCACGCCTCTGACCTTATTTCCGGCATCCACGCGAGTGGTGACGGAGCCTCTCGGGAACGCCCTGATCATCGCTCCCTGGAACTATCCAGTACAACTTCTGCTGAACCCTCTCGTGGGAGCGATTTCCTCGGGCTGCACAGCCGTTCTCAAGCCTTCGCCATACGTTCCTAATGTGTCAAAGGTTCTTAGGGAGCTGATAGAAGAAACTTTTGATGAAAAGTATATAGCCATATTCGAGGGACACCGCGAGGTAAACGAAAAACTGCTCGAACAGCGTTTTGACATTATTTTCTTTACCGGCAGTCCGGCTTTCGGTCACAGCGTAATGGCTGCAGCATCAAAGCATCTCTCGAAGCTCGTACTCGAACTGGGAGGAAAAAGCCCTTGCATTGTGGACAAGGACGCAGATATTGCATTGGCGGCAAAAAGAATAGCCTGGGGAAAAACTCTTAACAGCGGGCAGACCTGCATCGCTCCTGACTATCTTTTTTTACATAAAGACATAAAGGAAGACTTTATTAAAGCCTTTTCAGCTGCAGTGCACGCACTCCACGGTGATGACATCAAGGCAGACAGACATTATGTCAGACTGGTCAGCGGTAAGGCTTTCGAGCGTGTACTTGCCTATTTGCAGGACGGCAGGATAGTATGCGGAGGAGAATATGACAAGGACAGTCTTTATATGGAGCCTACTTTGCTCGACGAGGTGAGCCCGGACTCCGCGGTTATGACGGAGGAGATTTTCGGCCCGGTCTTCCCTATTATGACTTTCGGATCGCGGGATGAAGTCATCAAGTTCATCCGTAATCGCGAAAAGCCTCTTGCCCTTTATTATTTTGGGAAAGAGAAAAACGGTATGGAAGTAATACACAGGACAAGCTCGGGCGGAGCGTGCATCAACGACACCATAGTGCATATAGCAAATGAGAATGTGCCTTTCGGGGGCGTAGGCAACTCCGGAATGGGAGCCTACCACGGCATTGAGAGCATAAAGGCATTCTCCCACCGCCGCACAGTCATAAGCAGCGCTAAATGGATTGACACGCCTTTCCGCTATATGCCCTACAAGTTCTTCTCCCTCGTGAAAAAATTGCTGGCTTAGAGTATTATTCCAGCGATTTTACTCAACCAATAAAGGTCTGCCCTGTCGAAACTTGCAAGCCTGTCGCTGTCTATGTCAAGCACGGCAACAACTTGCCCTTCGGCAAATAGAGGCAGGACTATTTCCGATTTCGAGAGCGTACTGCAGGCGATATGTCCCTTGAATTTTTCCACATCTGGCACGACTATAGCCTCTTTGCGCTCCCAGCATGCACCGCACACTCCCCTGCCGTATTTGATGCGCATGCACGCAACAGGTCCGCAGAAAGGCCCGAGGACGAGTTCGTCTCCCTTTACAAAATAAAAACCTGTCCAGAAAAAGCGCATTCTCTCGGCTATCATCGCAGCGGCATTAGCCATACGGGCAAGCGCATCGCTTTCATCTCCGAGCAAAGCCTTCAACTCGGTCAGAAGACGAGGATAAAGGAATAGTTTTGGATTCAGATGGCAATAGCCTCCTATATTTTTATCAAGATAGTCCTGATGGCGTTCTTCCGCCTCATAAAAATTCTGCAAAGGCAATAATTCCACAGCCAAAGCCTGCTCAAATTCATTTTGCAAAGCATCTAAACACTCTTTCACAACGGCCCCGTCTGCTTCATTTGTATAATATACGCCTGTGCGGTAACGCGTGCCGCAGTCCATCCCCTGCCTGTTGAGGCTCAAAGGATCTATAGACACAAAAAACGCCTCTACAAGCTCTTTAAGAGGCAGCTTTGCTTCATCGTAGCGCACTCGCACGGTCTCTGCAAAGCCAGTTTTGTCGGTATAGACTTCCTCATAAGTAGGATTCTCACCCTCTCCGTTGGCAAAGCCCACGGCAGTGTCCGTAACGCCGTGAATCTGCTTCATATAATGTTCGGTGCCCCAATAGCAGCCTCCTGCAAAATATATTTCTTTCATACCTGCTTTATTTGCACGACAAATATAGGAAAAATAGAAATATCCGTACGCAAAAAATGAATGCCGGAAGGCTCTTAGGCTTGCGCCGGAGGCAGGCATCCGGACGGTCCGGGATGACAAGTCCGGGGAAGAGACAGCTTTGCCCGCATCATGCGGAAGAACACACACGAAATCGCCCGCGGGCACAGAATTAACAATAAATTCTTACTATCTTTGCGTGAAATGAAAAATATAATTTTCAAT
>CAUUCY010000046.1:0-14988 GCA_963543835.1 uncultured Bacteroidales bacterium | reverse complement strand
ACACCGACAGACATAGCCTGCTTCGGCACTTTGTTCATATCGTTGTCGAAGAAGCGTGAGTTCACGATTCTGGTATCCTCTGTAAGAGTAACCACCCTTGTCCTTGACTGAAGCGACGAGAAAGGCTCGTTGAACGCAATGTGTCCATCCTCGCCTATACCGCCGAGGAAGAGGTCGAAACCGCCTGCCTCCACTATTTTCTTCTCGTACTCATTGCACTCCGCCTGAAGGTCCGGAGCATTCCCGTTGAGAATATGGATATTCTCTTTCGGCTCGTCTATGTGGTCGAAGAGATACTTATACATAAAGGAATGATAACTTTCGGGATGGCTCTCCGGAAGTCCCACATATTCGTCCATATTGAATGATATGACATTTTTGAAGCTTAGTTCACCTGCTTTGTGCAGACGGATAAGCTCTTTGTAGGTTTCGATTGGAGTTGAGCCTGTACAAAGACCGATTACAAACGCTTTGTCGGTTTGGGCTGCCTTTTCCTTGATTTTTCGGGCAATGTAACGTGCTGCCCACACTGAAGCCTCGAGGCTTGTGTTTCTGATAATTACTTTCATATTTATTTTTTCTCTGCTGATTCACCCTTGATGAGGGTAGGTTTCAAAATTATAGTTCTGTCGGAAGGAATGCCCTCTATCATATTATGCAGGAGCTCCACAGACTTTTCGCCGAGTTCCTTGAGAGGCTGCACTATATGGGCGACAGTGTTGGAATAGAGGCTGTAGACATCGCTCTCGTCGAAGCCCACGAGCGCAAGGTCCTTAGGCACGGAGAGCCCCTTTTCCTTGATAATCTGCAAGGTTTTCGCGCAAAGCGAATATGTAGGCAGGAAAAAAGCATCCACTCCTCTTTGGAGCGCATCCTCGATTATATTCCTCACATCCTTGTCCACGGCTCCGTAGGTTGTATAATGGATATTTGCAGAGAGATTGTGCTCGTGCATGCTCTGCTTGTACCCTTCTTCGCGTTCGGAAAGGCTGGAAATGCCGAGAGTATATGAAATCATCTCTATTTTCCTGTACCCGTTGTCCAAAAGGAGTTCCGTTGCCGTCCTTCCCGCGGAAATGTCATCGAGAAGCACCTTTCCTATGCCTCTCAAGCCCTCTATATCGCGGTCGAGAAGCACTACAGGCACCTTGGACTCGACAGCCCTTTCTATGCACTGTCCGCCACCCGGCACGGGAGCCACGATAATTCCGTCCACATTGTAGGAAAGAACGGTATCAATCATAGACTCGAGCTTCGAGGCGTCCTCGTCGGAACTTCCGAAGAGTACGGTATAATCGTAGGAATATGCCTTATCCTCGATATAGCGGGACACTCCTGCAAAGAATTTGTTGGATATGTCTGTAGTGATGACTGCAATAGTGTTTGAACGCCCGCTTCGCAAAGACGCGGCTGCGGCATTCTTGCGATAGCCCAGCTTCTTCGCCACTTTGAGCACATTTGCTGCTGTATTAGGATTAACAGGACAATCCAAACGTCCGTCTTTGCCCATTTTGGCATTCATAACAAACGAGACAAGAGTTACTGAAACCCCTGCCTCGCGTGCTACATCTTTAATAGTCACCTTTTTCATAATAGAGTAATTTTTCTCCGACTGCAAAATTATAAAAAAAGAATAACTAAAACAATTTATAAAAATAATTTATTAAAATTTTCTTAAAGTATATGAAAACATACTGTAAGACCTGCCATTACGATGGACACCATGCTCATCAATTTGATGAGAATATTGAGCGAAGGACCGGAAGTGTCCTTGAAAGGATCTCCCACGGTGTCTCCCACGACTGTGGCATGGTGGCATTCCGAGCCCTTACCCCTGTTGTCGCCGAGATGTCCCTCTTCAACATACTTCTTGGCATTATCCCAGGCTCCTCCCGAATTGGACATAAAGATTGCCAGGACGAAGCCTGCTCCCAACCCTCCTATAAGCAGCCCGAGCACGCCCGCCACTCCGAGAAGCACGCCAGTGAGGACAGGAACGAGTATTGCAGTGAGTGCGGGGAGAAGCATTTCACGCTGCGCGGCTTTCGTTGAAATCTCAACGCAGCGTTTGTAATCCGGAGTGCCCTCGCCCGTGAGTATGCCCTTGATTTCAGCAAACTGGCGACGCACCTCTATAACCATTTTTTCGGCTGCGCGGCTGACCGCATTCATGGTAAGACCGCAGAAGAGAAATGCCATCATGGATCCGATGAACACGCCCGCAAGGACGGAAGGATTCATAAGGCTGACATTGAAGTGTGCAAGCACATCCGTAAACGAAGCCTGTGCGGCATCCACTCCGTTTATGAGAGCCCCGGCGGTGCGTGCTATCGCAATCTTTATCTCTTCGATATAAGAAGCCAGAAGGGCAAGTGCGGTGAGAGCGGCAGAGCCTATGGCGAATCCCTTGCCCGTTGCGGCAGTGGTGTTTCCGAGAGCATCGAGGACATCGGTACGCTCACGCACTAAAGGTTCGAGTTCGGACATCTGCGCATTGCCTCCTGCGTTGTCGGCGATAGGGCCGTAAGCATCGGTAGCGAGAGTGATGCCGAGAGTGCTGAGCATGCCCACGGCAGCTATCGCAACGCCATAAAGACCTTGTGCGAGCTTAGCCGAACTCATCATTTCCGCGATATTGAAATCAATGGCGAAAAGATAGGAAAGTATGATTGCGCAGACTATTGAAACCACAGGGATGCAGGTAGAAACCATTCCGAGCCCCACTCCGTGTATGATTACGGTTGCCGGGCCTGTCTGTGAAGACTTTGCAAGGGTTTGCGTAGGCCTGTAGGAATGGGAGGTATAATACTCCGTCGCCTTTCCTATAATCACTCCGGCGAGAAGACCTGATATTACCGAGCATGATAACTGCCACCAGTTATCGAAACCGAGCACGTAGAACACCAGAAAGGTTGCAAGACCGCTGAGAACGGCGGCAAGATTGGTGCCTGCACCCATGGATTTGAGTAGCTGTCCCATGCCCGCACCCTCTTTTGTGCGCACGGTAAAGATGCTTATAACGGACAGTATCACGCCGAGAGCGGCAATCAGCATAGGCGCAAGTATGGCTTTCATCTGCATCTGAGTGCCCAAAGCATAGAATGCAGACGCTCCGAGTGCCATGGTGGAGAGTATTGAGCCGCAGTAGGACTCATAGAGATCTGCGCCCATGCCTGCGACATCACCCACATTGTCTCCCACATTGTCCGCGATTGTGGCAGGATTGCGGGGATCATCCTCCGGAAGGTCTGTTTCCACTTTTCCCACAATGTCAGCCCCTACATCCGCTGCCTTTGTGTATATACCGCCTCCGACACGCGCGAAAAGAGCCTGGGTCGAAGCGCCCATTCCGAAAGTCAGCATCGTGGTGGTGATTATTACGAGATTCTGAGGGTCCGTAGGTTTATAGACTATCTGAAGCACCCAATACCAGATAGAAATGTCCAAGAGTCCGAGGCCGACCACAGTCAGACCCATGACGGCACCGGAACGGAAAGCAAGTTTCAGACCCGCATTGAGCGAGCGGCGTGCCGCATTTGCCGTACGTCCGGAAGCGTAGGTTGCGGTTTTCATCCCTATGAAGCCGGCGAGTCCGCTGAAGAAACCTCCGGTGAGGAATGCGAACGGAACCCAAGGGTTCTGCACACCAAAACCGTATGCGAGTATGGCAAAGAAGATTGCCAGGACTGCGAAGACTACGATAACTACTTTATATTGCTGTTTAAGGTATGCCATTGCGCCCTCACGGACGAATTGGGCGATTTTTTTCATTGTAGGGGTCCCTTCGTCTTCTTTTTTCATTTGACGATAGAAGATTGCCGCAAATGCCAATGCAATTATTGATGCGACGGGAACTGCATAGAACAGATAATTCATATATTTTGTTTAGTTAAACGATTTACTAATTAAAGCAAAAAAATGGAGGAAGCCAAATTCTCCCTCCCTTTTTTCTTTATGCTTGTGCTTCCTCTGCAGAAACTTCGGCTTTAGGGGCCTCCTGTGCAGGAGCCTCAAGCTTCTTTGCGCGGCTGCGACGGGTGGTTTTCTTTGCCTCCGGTTTTGCGGTGGATGCGAGAGCTGCTTCGTTGAAATCTACGAGCTCGATAAGTGCCATTTCGGCAGCGTCTCCCTTACGGAAACCCGTGTGGAGGACTCTTGTATATCCGCCCGGACGCTCGGAGATTTTCGGAGCGATGGTACGGAAAAGTTCCGATACGGCATTCTTGTCTTTAAGGTAGCTGAATACAACGCGACGTGAGTGTGTTGTGTCTTCCTTAGACTTGCTGATAAGCGGCTCTACATAACTTCTGAGGGCTTTAGCCTTTGCAACTGTGGTATTGATTCTCTTATGAAGGATAAGGGAGTTTGCCAAATTTGCAAGAAGTGCCTTGCGGTGACCGCTCTTGCGTCCAAGATGATTGACAGCTTTATTGTGTCTCATATTTAAATGTTCTTTTTCTTGGGTTCAATATTATACTTAGTTACATCCATTCCGAATGAGAGTTTCTCTTTCTCCACGAGAAGATCGATTTCGTTGAGCGACTTCCTTCCGAAGTTGCGGAACTTCATCAGTTCTGCCCTTGAGTAGGAGACGAGGTCTGCGAAAGTATCGATATCTGCGGCTTTCAGGCAGTTGAATGCTCTCACTGAGAGCCCCTGGTCCGAGAGTTTCTTGAGGAGGATACGTCTGATGCGGAGTGATTCATCATCAAGCTGGTTGCTTTCAATTTCCACAACGCTCTCAGGAGTGAGTTTGTTGTCGTCTGTGAACAACTTGAAGTGATAGATGAGGATGTTTGCGGCCTCTTGAAGAGCTGCATTGGGAGAGATTGAACCGTCGGTAACGATTTCGAGGTTCAAGGTCTCGTAGTCGGTCTTCTGCTCAACACGATAGTTGTCTACGCTCCAGTTGGCACGCTTGATCGGGGTGTAGATTGCATCCACAGGTATAGTGCCTATGGCTGCATTCTCGTCTCTGCCTTCATCGGCAGGGACGAAACCGCGACCTTTAGTGATTACGAGAGTAATCTCAAGTTTTACTGAAGGTTCGAGTGTACATATGTGTTGTTCAGGGTTCAACACCGTGAAAGAAGACAATCCTTTGGAAATATCCTCTGCTGTGAATTCCTGCTTGCCGCTGATGACGATGTTTGCTGTCTCAGTCTCCACTGTCTCCACTATTCTCTTGAGTCTGACCTGCTTGAGGTTGAGGATAATATCCTGCATGCCCTCAATCACGCCGGGAATGGTGGAGAACTCCTGCTGTACGCCGGAGATTTTTATCTGACTGATAGCAAAACCCTCCAGAGAGGCAAGCAAAATGCGACGGAGAGCATTGCCGATAGTCTGTCCGTATCCCGGCTCAAGAGGTCGGAATTCGAAACGGCCTACGGTCTCATTGCTTTCGAGCATTATGACCTTGTCAGGTTTTTGAAATGCTAAGATTGCCATAATTTTCTTTATTTGGTGTTAAATGTTACTTAGAGTAGAGGTCGACGATGAGCTGTTCGTTGATGTTCTCAGGTATCTCTGTTCTGGCAGGAACATTGAGGAATTTACCGCAGAGTTCTTTTGCGTCGAACTCGAGCCAAGGATACTTGGTGGTAGATGCAACACTTGCCTGAATAACTTCAAGGCTCTTTGATCTCTCTCTGACTGCAACGACTTCACCGGGTTTCACCTGTGTCGAAGGGATGTTGCATACGGCTCCGTTAAGGGTAATGTGGCTGTGATTCACGAGCTGACGGGCCGCTGCTCTTGTAGGAGCGATACCAAGACGGTAAACGATGTTGTCAAGACGCGACTCGAGGAGGAAGAGGAGGTTTTCACCTTTCTGACCAGCCATGCGTGTCGCCTTGTCGTAGGTATTGCGGAACTGACGCTCGAGCACACCATACATATACTTTACTTTCTGCTTTTCCTTGAGCTGGATACCGTAGTCTTTCTGCTTTTTGCGCTTGGCAGCGAGACCGTGCTGTCCGGAAGGATAGTTTCTCTTTTCAAAGTGCTTGTCGGCGCCGAATATAGGCTCGCCGAATTTACGTGCGATTTTGGTGCTTGGACCAGTATATCTTGCCATAGTAATTTTGCTTTAAAAGGTGATTGATTAAACTTTACGACGGCCTTTTGGTCTACATCCGTTATGAGGCATAGGGGTAACATCGACAATCTCCGTTACTACGATACCTGCATTATTGATGGTTCTGATTGCGGACTCACGTCCTGCACCCGGACCTTTTACATATACTTTGACCTTGCGAAGACCCGCATCGAAAGCAGTCTTGGAAGCATCTTCTGCCGCCATCTGAGCTGCGTACGGGGTGTTCTTCTTCGAGCCTCTGAAACCGCACTTACCTGCCGAAGACCAGCTGATAACCTGACCCTGGGCATTTGTAAGAGCAACGATTACGTTGTTGAAGGTTGATGAAATATGAGCCTCGCCATAAGCTTCAACCTTGACAACTCTTTTAGATGTTGTTGTTTTCTTTGCCATAATTCATCAATGTTTACTTGGTTGCTTTCTTCTTGTTTGCAACAGTCTTCTTGCGGCCCTTTCTTGTGCGGGCATTGTTCTTGGTGCTCTGACCGCGAACAGGAAGACCGTTACGATGACGGATTCCCCTGTAGCATCCTATATCCATAAGACGTTTGATGTCCATCTGGACAGAAGAGCGGAGTTCTCCTTCGATTTTATAGTTCTCGCCTACTTCGCTACGTATCGCAGCGATCTGGGCATCGTCCCATTCTCCGACTTTGATATCATAGCTGATACCGCAAGCGTCAAGAATTTTCCGTGCGGAGCTGCGACCGATTCCGAAGATATAGGTAAGACCTATCTCTCCGCGTTTGTTGTTTGGTAAATCAACACCGGCTATACGTGCCATAATTTATACTTTAACTTAATTATTAACAAATTTGACTATTATCCTTGGCGCATCTTGAACTTCGGATTCTTTTTGCAGATCACATAAAGACGGCCCTTGCGACGGACGATTTTGCAATCCTCACTACGCTTTTTGATGGATGTTTTGACTTTCATATTGCGAAATTTTTATTTGTATCTGAAAGATATTCTTCCTTTGGTCAAGTCATAAGGTGATATTTCAACTCTTACTTTGTCGCCAAGAAGGATATGGATAAAGTTCATTCTCATCTTGCCCGATATATTACAGAGCAGGACGTGACCGTTTTCAAGCTCGACTTTGAACATCGCGTTTGGAAGAGTCTCAATGACTGTTCCATCTTGTTCTATTGCTACTTGTTTAGACATTAAAATAACACTTTAATAATTGATCGTTCCATCTTTCTCGATAAAATCATAGGTAGAAAGCTGCTCAGCCTTGCCTTTACGGACCACAACCGTGAGCTCGAAATGAGCCGACTTGCGATGATCCGAAGTGTGTACAGCCCAGCCGTTTCTGGCGAGGTACACCCCTCTTCCTCCCGCATTGATCATAGGCTCTATACATATAACCATTCCCTCGTGGAGGCCTGTACCCTTCCCCTTGCGTCCATAATTTGGAACGCCCGGTTCTTCGTGCATACCCGTTCCGAGTCCGTGTCCTTCCAATTCCCGGACAACGGAGAACCCGAATGATTCAGCATACGATTGCACCGCGAATCCGATGTCGCCAACTCTGTTGCCGTCGACAGCCTGCTCTATTCCCTTGTAAAGAGAGGCTTTGGTCACATCCAGAAGCTTGCGGGTTTCGGCATCAACCTCCCCTACGGGGAAAGTGTATGCCGAATCGCCCTGATAGCCTTTGTACAATGTGCCGCAGTCCACTGAAACGATGTCGCCCTCCTTGAGCACGTAGTCCGACGGAAAACCGTGTACCACCACATCGTTTACAGATAGGCAGAGTGCTGCCGGAAAGCCCTCGAAACCGAGAAAACTTGGTATTGCGCCGTGATCACGGATAAAAGTCTCAGCCACCCTGTTCAACTCTAAAGTTGTCACACCCGGGGCGACTCTCTTACCGACTTCAGCCAAGGTCTTGCTTACAAGAATGCCGTTCTCGCGAAGCAATTCGATTTCCTCTTCTGTCTTGGGCCTAACCATCATACCTATAAATTTATTTCAAAATTACATTCCTGAGCGTCCTGTCAGGCGGCCCGTCTTCATCAGACCGTCGTAATGACGCATCAGTAAATAACTCTCTATCTGCTGGAGGGTGTCAAGAACCACGCCCACAAGAATCAGAAGGGAAGTTCCTCCGAAGAAACTTGCAAACTGGTTGTTCACGCCGAATGCCATTGCAAATGCAGGCAGGATGGCGATGAATGCCAGGAAGAACGAACCGGGAAGAGTCACCTTCGACATAATGTCATCGAGGTACTCGACCGTCTTCTTTCCAGGCTTTACACCCGGGATAAATCCACCGTTTTTCTTCATGTCTTCTGCAATCATCGTAGGATTTACGGTAACTGCTGTGTAGAAATATGTGAAGATGATTACGAGAGTTCCAAATACTAAATTATACCAAACGCCCGTGTAGTTGCTCATCGTGGCCGCAAATCCTCTGGTCGCATCGAAGCGAGAGAAGATAAGAGGGAAGAGCATCAACGCCTGGGCGAAGATTATAGGCATAACACCTGCAGCATTGATTTTCAAAGGCAGATACTGCCGTACTCCGCCATACTGTCTGTTTCCTATAACCCGTTTTGCATACTGCACCGGAACTCTGCGTACACCCTGTACGAGAAGTATTGCAGCAACAAGAACGAAGAACCAGATGAGAGCCTCGACGATGATAAGAAGCAGACCTCCGTTTGTAGTGGAGAGTTTCTCTCCCGCCTCGGCAACGAGTGCGTAAGGGAGACGGGCAACGATACCGATCATGATAATGAGGGAAACACCGTTTCCAAGACCACGGTCGGTAATGCGCTCGCCGAGCCACATTACGAACATGGAACCTGCCATCAGTATTACCGTAGAAACCAAGTTGAACATGAAGTTGCTCCAGCCCAACTGTGATACGGCAACAAATGCGGAGCCCGGAATCTGGTTATGAAGCGCTGCCACATAAGCCGGTCCCTGGATACAGATAATGAGGATGGTCAGATATCTGGTAAGCTGATTCATCTTTGAACGGCCGCTCTCGCCTTCCATCTGCAATTTGCGGAAGTAAGGCACGAACATGCCGAGCAGCTGCACAATGATGGATGCCGAAATGTAAGGCATCACACCGAGTGCAAAGATTGAAGCATTTCCGAAAGCTCCTCCGGAGAACATATTCAAAAGCCCGACAAGACCTTGTGAAGTTGTCTCCTGGAGTTGAGCGAGCTGTGCCGGATCTATACCCGGGAGCACTACTACGCACCCGAAGCGATAAATCAGGAGCAGGAGAGCGGTGTAGCCGATTCTCGTGCGGAGTTCCTCAATCTTGAAGATATTTTTTATCGTCTCAATGAACTTCATGATTTTTATTCGCTAACAAGTGCCTTGCCACCTGCCGCTTCAATTTTAGCGATGGCTGATTTTGAGAATGCATCTGCGGTAACGGTAAGCGCAGTCTTTACTTCGCCGTTTCCAAGAACCTTCACGAGTTCTTTGTTTCCTGCGAGTTTTGCCGACTTGATGTCCTCCACATTGATTTCGGTCTTGCCGAGAGCTGCTGCGAGTGCTTCAAGAGCATCTACGTTTACTGCTTTGTATTCCACCCTTGTAGGGTTTTTGAAACCGAACTTGGGAAGTCTTCTCTGGATAGGCATCTGACCACCCTCGAAGCCAAGTTTGTGTTCATAACCGGCACGTGCCTGAGCACCCTTGGTACCACGGGTAGAGGTGCCGCCTTTTCCGGAGCCTTCACCGCGACCGACTCTTTTGCTTTTTTTAGTTGCACCGTATGCAGGTGCCAAATTTTCAAGTTTCATAATCGTGGTCTCCTTATTTAACTTCTTCAACCTTGATGAGGTGAGCAACTTTTGAAATCATACCTCTCATGACAGGGGTATCCTCAACCTCTATTGTCTGGTGCATTTTACGGATGCCGAGGCAGCGGAGATTCGCAATCTGACGCTTGGTCTCACCGTTCTTGCTAACAACTTGAGTAATCTTAAGTTTTGCCATATAGTGAGTCCTCCTATCCGTTAAATACTTTATTCATGGTAATTCCGCGAAGTCCCGCCACGGTGTAAGCGTCGCGCAGCTCGGTGAGGGCGGCGACCGTCGCTTTCACGAGGTTGTGAGGGTTTGACGAGCCCTTGCTCTTTGCAAGGACGTTCTGTATGCCCGCAGACTCGAACACCGCACGCATGGCACCACCTGCCTTGACTCCGGTACCCGGAGCAGCCGGCATCATGAACACGCGCGAACCTCCGAATTTGGCTTCCTGCTCGTGAGGAATCGTTGTGTTGATTACGGGAACCTTTACAAGATTCTTCTTTGCATCCTCAACACCCTTTGCGATGGCTGCTGTAACTTCGTTAGCCTTACCGAGACCATAGCCTACAACGCCATTCTCGTCACCTACGACTACAATTGCAGCGAAACGGAAGTGACGACCACCCTTAGTAACCTTGGTTACTCTCTGGATGGCAACAAGTCTGTCCTTCAATTCAAGTTCAGACGTCTTTACTCTTTTAACATTTGTATTTGCCATAGTCTTTCAATTAGAATACGAGGCCGCCTTCACGGGCAGCATCTGCCAAACTTTTAACTCTACCGTGGAAAAGATAACCGCCGCGGTCAAAAGCGATCGTATTGATACCTTTTTCAATGCAACGTGCTGCGATTGCTTTGCCTACGATGGCAGCAGCCTCAACACCGCTCTTGCCTTTGCATTCAACTGCAAGAGCCTTGTCGTTGGAAGCGGCAGCTACAAGTGTCTTGCGCTGCAAATCATCAATAACCTGTACGTAAATCTGCTTGTTGCTGCGGAAAACGACCATACGAGGGCGCTCTGCAGTACCGCTGACGTGCTTACGAATACGGTAATGAATCCTTCTTCTTCTTTCTATTCTATTCAATGCCATAATTCAATCTCCTATTATTTAGCGGATGCAGTCTTACCGGCCTTGCGACGAAGCTGCTCGCCGGCGAACTTGATACCCTTGCCCTTGTAAGGTTCTGGCTTACGGAACGAACGGATTTTAGCGGCAACCTGACCAATGAGCTGTTTGTCTGCGCTCTTGAGGATGAGGACGGGGTTCTCTCCTTTCTTGACCTGAGGTGTCTCTGCTTTAACCTCCTGAGGGAGCAAAAGCTGGATTTCGTGAGAGAAACCGAGAGAGAACTTGAGGAGTTGTCCCTGAGCCTCAACGCGGAAACCGACACCGACTAATTCCTGCTTGATTTCGTAACCCTTTGACAGACCTACAACCATATTGTTCACGAGGGCTCTGTAGAGGCCGTGCATAGAACGATGGCGTGGCTGATCGGTAGGGCGGGTGAATTTGATTTCATTACCCTCAATGGTGACGGTAATATCCGGATCGACTTTCTGGGTCATCTCACCATTAGGGCCTTTAACCTTCACAACGTTGCCGCCTAGCAACTCAGCAGTCACTCCGGCCGGAAGGTTTACAGGCAATTTACCAATTCTTGACATTATTCGTTTCTTTAAATATTAATAAACATAGCATACGATTTCACCGCCGACATTCTGCTCTTTTGCCTCTTTGTCTGTGATGATACCTTTTGATGTCGAGATAATGGCAATACCGAGTCCGTTGAGAACACGTGGCATATCTTTAACATCCGTGTATTTTCTCAAACCCGGTTTGGAGATACGCTCGATATGCTTGATAGCGGCGGTCTTGGTCTGAGGGTGATACTTTAGAGCAATCTTGATTGTGCTCTGGGGAGTTCCTTCAACTACTTTGTAGCTGAGGATGTAACCTTTCTCGCAAAGAATCTGAGTGATAGCAACTTTCATCTTTGAGGAAGGAATCTCCACTACTTTCTTACCTGCGAGGTACGCATTGCGAACTCTTGTGAGGTAATCTGCAATTGGATCAGTCATTGTTTTTTGAGTTTTTTAGAAACCGGCACATTCAAGTGCCCGATATCCGATTGTTAATAATATGATGTAATATACATTTCTACCAGCTTGCCTTCTTGACACCAGGGATGAGGCCGTTTGCTGCCATCTCGCGGAACTGGATACGACTGAGACCAAAGGCTCTCATATATCCCTTAGGACGTCCGGTAAGAGAACAACGGTTGTGAAGGCGTACGGGAGAAGCGTTTTTAGGGAGCAGATCAAGTGCTGCCCAGTCACCTGCTTCTTTCAGAGCCTTTCTCTTCTCTGCGTATTTAGCAACTAATTTTGCGCGCTTGATTTCGCGGGCTTTCATTGATTCTTTTGCCATACGTACTTATTTATTTGTTATGTTTCTTGAAAGGCAGACCGAATTCCTTGAGGAGGGCATAGCACTCTTCGTCGGTCTTTGCTGATGTTACGAAAGTAATCTCGAGTCCGTGGATGCGAGGGTTTCTGTCGATGTCGACTTCAGGGAAAATAAGCTGTTCCTTGAGACCGAGCGTGTAGTTGCCCTGTCCGTCCATGTTCTCGGAGATACCGTTGAAGTCGCGGATACGAGGGAGGGACACGCGTATGAGCCTCTCGAGGAACTCGTACATTTTCACGTCACGGAGGGTGACTTTTGTGCCTATAGGCATGCCCTTACGGAGCTTGAAGTTTGAAACGTCCTTTGTGGACCTTGTAAGGACCGCCTTCTGACCGGCGATGAGTGTCAGCTCTTCGCAAGCCTCCTCAACGATTTTCTTGTCTTGTGTGGCATCGCCCACTCCTTCATTGATGGAGATTTTGACGAGCTTTGGAACCTGCATTACAGTCGAATAAGAGAACTGTTTCATCAGGTTAGGGATAATCTGCTCCTTATAAACCTTCTTGAGGGAAGGAACATATCCTGCAGAAACTGCTACAGTCACTTCAGGTTTTGTTGCTTTCTTTGCCATAATTACTTGATTTCCTCCCCGGATTTCTTAGCGATGCGAACCTTCTTGCCGTCTACGACTTTGATAGCGACGCGTGTCGGCTTCTGGGTCTTAGGATCGATAAGATTGAGGTTTGATATGTGAATAGCAGCCTCCTGTTTGATGATACCGCCCTGTGGCTGCTTTGCGTTAGGCTTGGTATGCTTGCTGACCATATTGATACCCTCTACTATCGCTCTATTGCTTGACGGAGAGACAGAGAGGACTTTACCGGTCTTGCCCTTGTCGTTACCGGCATTTACATACACGGTGTCGCCTTTCTTTATGTGTAACTTTGTCATAATCTTCAAATATTATAGGACCTCCGGTGCCAGTGAAACAATTTTCATAAAATTCTCGCGGAGCTCTCTGGCAACAGGGCCGAAGATACGTGTGCCGCGAAGTTCCCCGGCGTTATTGAGAAGAACGCAAGCGTTCTCATCGAAACGGATATATGAACCGTCTGCACGACGGATTTCTTTCTTTGTGCGCACCACTACAGCCTTGCTTACTGTACCTTTCTTGGCGTCGCCGCCCGGGATAGCACTCTTGACCGCAACGACGATCTTATCGCCTACAGTTGCGTAACGGTGGTTAGTACCGCCAAGCACACGGATGCAAAGAACTTCTTTAGCACCGCTGTTGTCGGCCACCTGTAAACGTGATTCCTGCTGTATCATAATTACTTAGCTTTTTCTATGATTTCAACTAATCTCCAGTTCTTGGTCTTGCTGAGAGGACGTGTTTCCATAATGCGGACGGTATCACCCTCACCGCACTCGTTCTTCTCGTCCTGGGCAACGAACTTTGTGGTTTTTTTGACGAATTTACCGTACAAAGGATGCTTTTCTTTAGCTTCAACCGCAACGATGATAGTCTTGTCCATCTTGTTGCTGACCACAATTCCTATTCTTTCCTTACGAAGATTTCTTTCCATAAGACTACTGATTTAGTTTTGTTTTTCTTTTTCAGCGAGGATAGTGATCATACGAGCGATATCCTTTCTGGTCTTCTTAAATTTTGACGTATCCTCCAATGGAGAGATAGCGTGATTTATTTTCATAGAGTCGAGATTTGCTTTCTCCACTTCGATTCGGTCGCGCAGATCCGCTACGGACATTTCGCGTACTTCGGAAATTTTCATACTTTCTTACTCCATTAAATTATTCTACATAATCCCTGCGAACCACAAATTTGGTTGCGATAGGAAGCTTGTTGGCGCCGAGACGCATAGCCTCTTTTGCTATTGCGAGAGAAACACCCTCTGCCTCGAAAATGATACGGCCTGGAGTGATAGGCGCAACGAATGCGTACGGATCACCTTTACCCTTACCCATACGGGTATCGAGAGGTTTCTTGGTAATAGGCTTAACTGGGAAAACCCTTATCCATATCTGACCTTCACGGTTCATATAGCGTGAAATAGCCTGACGTGCAGCTTCAATCTGCTGCGCTGTAAGCCAACAATTCTCGAGGGTCTTGATACCGAAAGAGCCGAAAGCAAGCTGGTTGCCTCTCTGGGACATACCTTTCATGCGGTTTTTCTGTTCCCTTCTAAATTTGGTTTTCTTTGGTTGTAACATTGTTGTATTACTTTAAAAATATTTCTCTAAAACACCTAAGCCATTGAGTGTTAGCAATTTGACGCTATACACCCTGCGAATTTGGGATTGCAAAGGTACAAAAAAAATCCGAATTACAAACTTTTTATGCAAAAATTTTGAGTATTTTCGACAGAAAAACTTAATAGTTAAAGTCCGTATTCTCAGCAGATTATAATTTCAGGCAAAATTTATTTCGCTCCGTTTTCGACACGCCTGAAAGACCGCTATCTCGGGCTCCTTTTTTGCTGTTTGTACTCATCTGACAGTCTTGATTTTTTCGGCTCTGGAACAAAAACCCATTCCCCTGTTCCGGGAAACAATATTTTTCGTCATTTGGGCACAAACCAAGCCTTTCCCGTTCCCGCGAGAGGCTTTTCTCTGCTTTTCAGCCAAACGTATTGCAAACCCGGGCTTAGTCCCTGTCGGTCGTTTGCCATTCAA
>CAUUCY010000045.1:0-15284 GCA_963543835.1 uncultured Bacteroidales bacterium | reverse complement strand
ACTGAAAAACGTAATGTGCGGAGACGTGTGGCTCTGTTCCGGACAATCCAATATGGAAATGCCGGTCAGGGGCTGGGGCTGCGTGAACGACTACGAAAAGGAACTCGCAGATGCCGGCAACTACCCTCTGCTTAGGATACTGAATATCCAGAAAGCCTCATCATACAGCCCTCTGGAGAATTTCAGGGTCGTAGGAGACGGGGACGGCTGGGAAGTGAGCGGAGAAGATGCGATAGAGCAATTTTCCGCCTGCGGATATTTTTTCGGGAGAGAAATTCAGAAATCGACGGGAGTGCCTATAGGGCTTATAAGCGCTGCTTACGGGGGCTCTTGCGTAGAGTCATGGATGAGCGAGGATGCAATCGCCCAGATACCAGGATTGAAAGCTTTTGTGGAAAAGCGCGAGGAAGTGAAAAGGCGTGGAATCAATCTGGACTCACTCTCGGCAAAATGGGTGGAGGCAATACTCCGTGCGGACGCGGGAGCAGAAGCCGGCAAGCCGGTCTGGGCACAAGCGGGATTCGACGATTCCGAATGGTCGAGTATGGAAGTTCCCGGCAATATCTCAAAAGTCGGTCTCGGAGCTTGGGACGGAGTGCTGTGGTACAGGCATGAAGTGGACATACCAGCATCATGGGCAGGTAAAGACCTCATTTTCAACCTGCAGAACGTTGATGATGACGATTGGACTTACTTCAACGGCGAACTGATAGGAAAAACCGAAGGATTCAATGTATATCGCAGGTATATCATACCTGGTAAATATGTCAAAGCAGGGAAGAACCTGCTTTCGATAAGACTTGTGGACCTAAGGCAAGACGCAGGTCTTTTGGGTGAAGCTCAAAAGCTTACTCTTGCCTGCGGTGAAGAGAAAATAAATATAAGCGGCAAATGGAAATACCGCATAGGCTCTTCCCAGAGAGACATCGATGAAATGCCTCAGTTGGTGGTAAGACGCAAGGATTATCCCGGCAACCACTACAACGCTATGATAAAGCCTATAATTCCATTCGCAATCAAGGGTGTAATATGGTATCAGGGAGAGACCAACACCTCGGCTGCATATCAGTACAGGGAGACCTTCCCTGTGATGATAGAGAACTGGCGCCGCCTCTGGGGGCGCGATTTCCCTTTCTACATAGTCCAGTTGGCCAATTTCCATAAGAAGCAGTCATCGGCGGACGAGCATTCCGCCTGGGCGGAGTTGAGGGAAGCCCAGGCAATGACGGCATCCTGCGTCAAGGACGCGCATTACTGCGTCACCTTGGACATAGGAGATGCGGAGGACATACATCCAAAGAATAAACAGGAGGTAGGAAGAAGGCTCGCGCTTCTCGCCGGAAAATACAGCTACGGACAATCAGATCTCTGCGCGGCCTCTCCCGAAATGTGCTCATACTTCCTCGAAGGCTCGAGTGTACGAATCAATTTCAAAAACACCGGATTCCTTAAAACCACGGACGCTTCATCCGCGGTAAAAGGCTTTGTACTTGCAGGAGGCGATCATAAGTTTTACTTTGCGGATGCACGGATAGAGGGTTCTTCCGTGATTGTTTCCTGCCCTCAAGTACCATTTCCTCTCGCAGTGCGCTATGCCTGGGCGGATAATCCCGACTGTAACCTCTGCGGAGAAAACGGACTGCCCGTAGGCTCTTTCCGCACCGATCAGTGGCCTGGGGTCACATTCGGAGTGGATTTCAAATAGCTTTACTTGACAAGCAGGGGCAAAGGGATAAGATCACTTTCTGCGGAAGACGAGCCCAACAATATGGTAAAATCGCCGGGTTCGACGGACCACGAATCCGATGCTCCGAAGCAGGAAAGCATTGAAGTAGTTATCCCGAAACTTACTATCCTGCTCTCCCCGGCTGCCAAGGATATGCGTTTGAAAGCCTTGAGTTCCTTTACAGGGCGGGTTACGGAGCCGTACTCATCCCTTATGTAGAGTTGTACGATTTCGTCTCCTGCGACAGAGCCCGTGTTGGTAACTTTGACCGAAGCGGACAGGGATTCACCCGCGCTGATTTCCGAAGCAGTCAGTGAAGCCTCAGTGTAATCAAAAGTCGTATAACTCAGACCAAAGCCGAAAGGATAAAGACAGCCGCTCGGAGTGAGTGCGAACTTGCGGGAATATTGAGAATGTTTATGGTTATATACGCTCTGAATTTGTCCTGCATTGCGTGGGAAAGTCACAGGAAGCTTGCCGGAAGGATTGACAACGCCGGCCAAAATCTCTGCAACAGCCTGTCCGCCCATCATACCCGGTTCCCAGGCTTCAAGAATGGCATTCGCATTTTCCGAAGCCCACACAAGATTGTTGGCTCTTCCCGCAAGCAAAGTGAGTACTACAGGTTTCCCGGCCTTGCATATCGCCTTCAGCAATTGCTCTTGCAGGCCCGGCAGGTCTATATTGTCCCTGTCATTGTTTTCTCCGCAAGTTATTCCGTAGGCAGAATATCTCTGTGAATTTTCGCCCATGACAGCGATTGTAATATCCGCTGCGGCAGCCTTGGCTTGAGCCTTGGCAAAGTCGGAAGGACGTATGCCCAAAATTTTCCCTCCGAAGCACATCGTATCGATAAGGGCAGAAGGGAATTGGGCGCGTATACCTTTAAGCACGGTGACCGCATCCTCCGCCGGACGCGGAGCCGCCCAATCGCCCAAAATAGTCTGACTGTCCGCGTTTGGTCCCACGACAAAGATTTTCCTGACTCTTTTCAAAGGCAGAGTACCGTCGTTTTTCAGCATTACTATGCCCTCACGGGCTGCATGAAGAGCGCTGATTCTATGCTCTGCCGTATTCTCAATCTCACTTACAAGATCAGGAACAGGCTTCTCAAACAGCCCGAGTGCAAATTTTGCACAAAGTATCTTTTCCACTGCCTCATCAATTCGTTTTTGAGGAATACGTCCGCTGACAACAGCATCTATTATTGATTCGAAATATCTGTCCCCCTGCATGTGCATATCTATGCCCGCCTCGACTGAAACCTTGAAAGCCTCATCTTCCGAGGGCAGCCAATGGTGCATCGAATGCATTCTTTCTATATCCATCCAGTCGCTCACGACAAAACCTTTGAAACCGAGTTCGTCACGAAGTATATCTTTCAGGAGTCTTTTGTTGCCGTGACAAGGTATGCCGTTGATTTCATTATGCGCAGCCATAATGGTGCCCACATTCGCCTCACGCACCGCCGAGACGAAAGGAGGAAGGTAAATTTCACGCATTTTGCGCTCGGACATATCCATGGGAGCCGCATTCAATCCTCCCGCAGGCTCCCCTCCTCCTATAAGGTGCTTGGCGCAGGCAAGGACCTGTCCCTTCAGCTCGCCCGAGCGCCCCTGAAGCCCCCATATAACGGCTTTACCCATTTCCGAAACAAGGTGAGGGTCTTCTCCGAAAGTCTCCCCCATCCTGCCCCAACGGGCATCGCGTGCGACATCAAGATTGGGCGAGAAGGTCCAATACATACCGGCTTGGCGCATCTCCTCGGCGGTTTCGCGAGCAAGCTTCTCCGCCAATTCCGTATCGAAAGTGGAGGCGAGTGAAATATTGGTAGGATAGACAGTACATTCTGTGTGTAAAGCATTCCCGTGCACTGCATCTATGCCCAAAAGAAGAGGTATCTTAAGGCGGGACTCCTGCGCAAGTTTTTGCAAAGCTACAGCCTCCTGTATGCTCAAGACATGCAAAAACGAACCTACCTCGCCCCTGCGCACTTTCTCTGCCATACCGGGATTGCCCAGATTAGGATCATCGGCATCTATATTTCCATGGGCAGTGCCCTGCCCCGGAGGGACGTAACACGGACCCACATATTGACACATCTGACCGACTTTCTCTTCGAGAGTCATTTGGGACAGAAGAATACGGGCCCGCTCGCATGCAGGCAGGGAGGCATCCCTGTAATCCTTTTTCGCGCATCCGAGCGCAAGCAGCGCAAAAGCAGAGAGCAAGAGGGTTCTTTTCATCATAAACTAATATTTATCTTGAGTCCGGAAGCTACCGATACCCCATTACAATTGAATTTCAAAGTTCCGTCGGAATAACTCCAATCATTGATTTTCACTCCGTCGACAAGGACTTTCCGAGGTTTTGAATCGGTTTTAACTTCAAATTTATAAGTACGGTTCCCAGGCATGCCCTCAAATTTACCCGAGACAGGGTCTACTATGATTGAGACTTGCTTCTCACTCTGTCTGCAGGCGAAACGTGTGGCTGCAATCGCTCCATCTTCAAAGGCATATGATATGCCGTCGTCCTCGTACATTGTATATTCACTCTCACCGCAAGGGTAAACGCGCAGTATGTACGTATCAAGAGGCTCTGTACCTATAAATTCCTTATCTTCCATGCAAGGTATTATGGCTCCGTCGCGTATAAACAGCAGACCTGCGCGGTTGGAAGGATATTCACGGGTGAAAGTCTCTCCCCTGCTGCTCACGCGCTCTCCTGTCCAGGCATCGACCCATCTGCCCTCCGGGAGATAAATCTCGTTGGTGAAAATACCTACGCAATATGAAGGACCGAACATATACTGATATGTCATATCGTCGCAATTACGGTCATCAGGGAAGACTAAAGGCATTGCGCGCACTATAGGCATGCCGTTTATCGCACCTTCGAGCGCAGTCGAGTATATGTACGGAAGTATGGTGTATCTGTAACGCACGGCATCGTGATACTTGAGCTTCTCCAAGCCGGAATAGTAGAAAGGATGCATCATTGCGAACCAGCTGTTTATCTGCACCCAAGGCAGGAAAAGTCCGAAATGAAGGCTCTGCATCTCCAGTTCCTTCGGCACGCTCATGACATCGCAGGAAGTATTCATAAATCCGCTCATGCCGAGATTGAGCTGGTCGTAAAGCGCGGTCTTGCCGCCTCCGTTGTCTCCGCTGGTGGACGCTCCCCAATGCTGTACGCCGGACCAGCCGCCGCAGTAATGCTGCCAGGTGCGTTTGCCCGTATGTTCGCGTGTCATCTGGGCGCACTGCTTGAGGACAAGCACCTGATTGAGGTTGTGCATATCCTTGTCGGTATAGCCGTTGTAGTACTCCCAATAGGTGTGTTCGTCTATTGTGCGGGCAGGATCAAGTTTGAAGCCCTCCACGCCCTGATTGACAAACTGCTTGAGATGGTCCATCCAATGAGGCTGCCCCGAAACTTTGCCGCCTGTCCGGGCTGCAAGCGCATCTTCCTCGGGAAGACTCAAATCGTATTCCTCACAGAGCCAGAGCCCCAGATGAATACCCATACTGTTCAGTTTTCCGATGAAAAGACGGTTATAATACTTTTTGTCCTTTTCTTCCTGAAGCCAATAAGGCTCGGGAGAGAAGAGGTTGTAATTCCATTTTTTATCCATCGAGAAATCGTAGCGCTTTTCCATCCATTGAGGCTCGAGCCAGAAAAGGTCCACAGGGACATCGTGCTCGCGAAAGCCCACTGCATCACGGAGAATCTGCCACTGGTCCTCTCTCATATTAGGACCGAAGCAAAGACCGTAAGCCCATTTCGGGAGCACATAAGTGCGTCCCACAGTAAGGGTGTAAGCATCGAGGATAGATGGCATGCCAGAGCCGAAATAGATGAAAAAATCCGCCTCGTCGCTGGTATTGTAAATATTCATTTTATCCTTGTCAGTGCAGGAGACATCGAAATAGCACTTGCGTGTGGTATTGTCAAATACCCCCCAGCCGCGGGAACTCATCACAAAAGGCATGGGGATTTCAGTGTGTTGGTAAGTCGCCCACATTCTGAGTATCTCCCCTCTGTGCTGTATGTGGTCGCGGCTGGTGCTGCCTCCTCCATAAATCCTCTCGTCAGGCGCGAGAGAGAAACTCAACAAGCTGCTCTTTGCCGGATCCCCGCTCTCGCTTTTGTCTTTTTCGGAGAACTTCCCATTATCGTCTCCGATTATTCCTCCGTTACTGACAACCGTCATACTGGAAAATTTATCGTTGATTACCCCGGCAAGCGCTTCCACTTCAGGTGCAGACGCCCCGACGAACTCCAGCCCGCCGAAAGCCGGCTTCCCGCCAAGCTCTTCAACGTCTATCCGACCCGTGCCCTTGTCAATGATAATTCTATATTCAGGCGTAGCCAAAGCCCATTCCGAGCCTGTTTCGGAAATTTTCGCATCAACGCCTGTCCAGTCCGATTTCACGATCCCGTAACGCTCCATAAGAGACTCGGCAAAGTTCTCGCGAGGCGATATTTTAAGCCTGAAAATACCGTTTGCGCAAGCCTCGACGCTCACAAAATTGCCGTTTTCCAGCTTCAGGACATAATTCTTCCGATTTGCCTGTACTGTCATGGCGAAAAGCAGACATAAGGCTGCAAGCAATATTTTTTTCATATAAAGCTAATTGTTTTTTATTGTCAATTTATGTGTACCCGGACCGAAAAGGCGGTCCTTTCCTGCTGCCACACGTACTACGGCTTTTGTGCCGTCAGGCACTGAAAGTGTCATTCTGATACCCTTGCCGCTGCGGTCGAGCACGACTCCGATTTGTCCGCACACCGCATCCACCTTCGCCTCTATATGATTGAGCGGGCCCATCTGAGGATCCACTTCAAAGCTTCTGAAGCCCGGGGCGAGCGGCCGTATTCCGGCAAAACGGCTACTGAGGACGACGAATCCTCCTCCAGACCAGGCATGGTTGGAAGTGCCTCCGAAATTGAACTGCTCGCAAAGAGTGCTCCCACCCTCGAGCATAAGAGTAGGATAGTAGCGGTGCATACGCTCAAGCGCCATATCGGGACGCCCCATAATCATAAGTGCCTCCAGCACCAGGTGGTGGAAACAGCTCGTGACGTGGTATTCCTTTTCGAGAACTTTGAGTATGGCATCGTACTTTTCCCTGCCTGCAATGCCGCTGATTACGGCAAGAGCCTGCACGCGGTCATCGTTAAGGTCTTGATAGTCAGGAGAACGGTAGGCATTCCCGTTCCACATGATTTTATTGAAGTTTGCGGATATTGTATTCATCATATCGCGCGCCTGCCGGGCATTTTCGCGTTTCCCGAGCATCAGCGCAAAAGCCTCTTCGCCCTTAAGAGCCAGATAATAGTCCAGAATCTGGAAGGCTTTTGTATCCTTATTATTCCCGTCAAGCCAGTCCCAATCCCCTTTACGATACTTTGGGAAGCCGTTTTCGTCAATTTCCCAGACTTCGTGAAGATAGCTGCGGACTGCAGGATAGACCTCTTCTACAAAAGAGGAATCCGCAGAATACATATATGCCGCACGGAATCCGAGCCAGCCCACGGAGAGCAGCATCTGCATAGGCAGTTCCTTGAAATAATTGCCTGTGGGGCAAGGCGAATGAAGCACCTTGTCGGGACGCTGCCAGCGGGCAAGCTCACGTGCGCCTTTCAGGGCAAGGCTGTGAGCCGAAGGGCTGAGGGCGTAAGAGGCAAGAGCAAGTTCATTTACCTCATCTCCCCACCACTGGGCACGTTCGCGGTCGGGACAGTCGTAATAAGTGTCCCTCATGCACACATAAAGAGTGCGCTGAGCCCGCCTGCAATATTCATTCAGCAGAGGGTCGTCACATACGAAACTGCCAGAAAATTCGGTGTCATAGCCGCTCTCGCGATACATCAGGGCCTCAACCTGCACCTCTTCCGGAATATCGTAGAACACCTTTTCGCCGTTCATCCAGCCGAAACACTCAAACTCCTGCTCGCCGTCTTTGGTGATATATTCGGCAAATACGCATTGATTGCCCGTTACAATTTCATGGTCGGTGCTTATGCGTATTTTTTTACCTGCGGGAGCTTTGACTTTGAGATACGGAGTCACGTGCGCATTATAAGGCAGGGTGCAAATATATTTTGTGCTTTCCTTGCTTTGGGAAAGATAGTTTTTCATTCCGAAATCTTTCCAGAGGGGCACGGGACGCTCTACCAGCTTCCCGAAAGGCGCGCTTCCGACTTCATAACCCAAAACAAAGGCAGAGCCTAAACGGCGCGGATTATCTCCAAGATACCAATCTGCTGGGTACTTACGCGCATCGAAAAGTATATTGCTCTCCGACAGCCTGTAATTCGGCGCAGCGCCCGAAGCAGTGCCGAAAGAAGTCTGCACTGTTGCCTCCCATGTTCCGTCCGAGAATATGTGCACCCCATCCCCCACAGCATCGAAAATCATCGCAGCCGTACCGCTGCCCGCATGGCTGAAACTGTTGCGTCCCATATACCAAACAAGTATGGAAATCAGGTTTTCCCCCGGTTTGAGATAAGGGGCTATCTCCACTTTATCGTAGTAACCGTCTCCCGGGGCAGGACCTCTTTTGAGACCTCCCTCGCGTACGACCATATTTCCGTTGATCCACAGCCAGTATTTGGTGTCGGCGGCAATGCAGGCAGTAACGCTCGATGGAAGCGTGTCTATCGTCGCTCTCTTGCGGAATGCAAGCCAGGTATTGGCTTCGCTGTTAGCCTCGCTCTTGGAAATCCATTTTGCCTGAGAAGAGAAAGCCCCGGCTGCACTGAGAGGCAGGGAGAAAGAGAGGGCTGCGAGCAGAATCAACAGTATTTTTTTCATCTCGCTACTTATGAGGGGTGTCACAGTAAATACCGTCCTCCGTCACTTCGCTTCCCTCATTCAGATAAAGCACAGGATATCCCGTAGGGTTTCGGAGTATGAATTTTTTAAGTGACACATTTTTGCAGTCCTTAAAATAGAGCAAGGTGGGCAGAGGGGTGGAGTCGGTGATATGAGCCTTGGCTTTCTGCTCCTCATAACTTTTCCTGATAAGTTCTGCCCTTCCGTCAATCACTCCTACACCATAAATGGTGATATTGCTGCAACCCACCGCATTGAATATGGCCTTGCGTCCTTTATATGCGTATATATTGTCCGAGCCTACTATGACGGCTCCCCCTCCGAGACGTATAGTGACATTGTCTTTAAGGTCTATTGCTCCCGTAATGAAGCGTCCTACGCTGAACTGGAGTTCTCCTCCGCCCTTTTCGTGGATGAAATCAACAGCCTTCTGTATGCTCTCCGTGTTGTCAGTTATTCCGTTGCTCTTTATCCCGAATTGGGAAACTTTATACACGTTTCCGGCGTTCAATTGGAGAGCTGCAAGAGCCGATGCTATGATGAATATATACTTTTTCATTATTTCTGTTTCTTAAAGCCTTTGACCTTGTTCCTGATAATCTGCACTTTCTTAGGAGAGTCCGATTTATGGTCTATGACCACAGCCTTCATTGAGACATTCCTGACATCGTCAAAGACGAAAGCCGGGCGGTAATCCTTATCTTTCAGCCTTACGGTAACATTCTTGAAACGTATACCCTCGGCATGACGTACCCAGAAGCCCCATGCAGGGGTCTCTTTCCAATTTGAAAATTCGGGATACCTTGCAGCCTGCTCGTCTATGCTTTCAAGTTCAGCCTTTGAACTGCCTTGATAGGCATATTCAGGGTCCGCTTTCCCAGGGTACACGATTTCCACATTCTCTATCAGGACATTCTCGATGGGAATGCCAGGCACTCCGAGGATTTCGCTGCAACACACATTGCGCGGGAGATCCTCTACCGGTCCTTCATATCTGTAACCTGCATCAGCCTTTTCAAACGGGACTTCGGCATAAACATTTCTTATGACTATATTCCTAAGGCAAGGCTTCGCATCTTCGCGGGTGTTGCGCGTACCCGTACGCAGGAAAATAGGGTTTCCCGTGTTAAGGCTTTTCAGACCGTCTATCTCTATGTCTTCAATAGCTGCACCGTCCACCGTGGCAATGGTGAACGCGCTGCGATAGGTGTCGAATATGGTCATATTTCTGAAACGGAAATTCTTGAACTTACCCCTTGTATAGGTGCCGAATTTGATTCCGTTGGCGCTGCTGCGCCCCACGCAGTCCTCCACAAGCACATTTTCGCTGACTCCGTCCACGCTGTGACTTTTGAAGCAGTAGGCATCGTCCGCAGCGTCTATGTAGCAGTTGCGTATCACCACATTGCTGCAATCCACCACATCGAGTCCGTCATTATTCCAGTAAGCGGTGGCATCGACTTTTATTCCCTCGATGAGAAGCTTGTTGCATTTGTCGTATTGCTGTGTCCAGCAGGCGGGATCGCGCAGGGTGATGTCTTTTATCGTTACATCCTCACATCTGTAAAAATGTATGTTTTCGGGACGCTTTGTTTCTCCTACCCTGTCCAATGAGAGAGCATCTTCGATAAGACCGAGGTGCACGAAATCCACAAAACGTAGGGCGACATCGAAGCCGCGGCCGTCAATCACGCCCGAGCCTGTAATGGCTATGTTCTTCTGCCTGACGGCAAGGACAAGAGCCGTCCACCTTGCCTCAGGGTCCTGCCGGTAATCCCAGGGATTAAGCGAGCCTAGTATGCTTGCATCCTTTTCAAGGTGCAGGGTGACATCGTTTTTAAGATAGATAGAGCCGGACACATACTTGCCCGGAGTAAGCACCACTCTGCCGCCTCCGTTGGCAGAAGCGAAATCGATTGCCGCCTGAAGGCTCGCGGTGTTAAGTGTAACTCCGTCCCCTTTGGCTCCGAATTCGCTCGCAAGATAATCTTTTGCAGGCATCTGCACAGAAAAGCCAAAGCAAAGGCAGAGAGCCGTCAAAAATTTGATTGATGTTCTCATTTATAAAGTTTTACAGGACCTAAAAGCCCCATTGATTTAATCGGATGTTTTCTCTTGATAACCTGCCTCTCGGCAACTTTGTTGTCCTTGAGGGTCTGCATATAATTGCCCATAAGAGTGGTGACTTTGACCTCTATGACATTATATCCTGCTTTAAGCAAGCCTGAGACATCATAAGTCCTGTTACCGAACCAGCGAACTCCCAGTGGTTTTCCGTTGATTTTAAGTTCCGCAATTTCATGGACCTCGCCAAGATTGAGGTACTTAGGAAGGTTCTTTCCATCGATTTTGACCGTGGCAGTGTATGTTATATCGCCCATGAAATTCACATACTCCGTATCTTTGAGGTCTTTCAGCTGCGGCATAGACATAGTTTTTGTCCAAGCCTCGCGGGAATGGTGCAGGGAAGCCTGCCAGTCATTTATTGTCAGCTCTTCCTCCCCTCCGCAAGGTATGGGACTCCATTTCTTTCCGCCGCCCATCTTGTTGAATACCACGAACAAAGTCTGTGCAGGCTCCAAATCGAGGTGAAGAAGCTGGTTTTTCAACTCGACGGAATAGACTTCTCCGCTCGCGGGATCATATATGGAGGCTTTCTTCCCTCTTGTCACGGGCTTAGGGAAACTAATATCCGTGGATTTTTTCTCATTGAGATTCACATTGGCAAAGAGGAAATAATCCGACTTGTCGTCTCCTGTGTAACGATTCTGAAGCAGAAAACGGTCAGGATTGGAGATTTTGACGGTATGCGGCAGGCTGTACTTGTTCATGACATCTGCATACCACTCGAGGAACTTGTTGTCTGCAGGTTTTTCAAGTAATATGAACTTGTCGGGATATTTTTTCAGCTTTTCCACTGTCGCGCGGAAAATTTCATCTCTTTTCTCCCAATTTTCGAGCCCGAGCGAAGTCTGGGGATAAGTCTCTATACAGAACACGCGCCCGCCTTTTTCCACGAGTTCGAGCAACTTGTCGAGGGCTTCCTGTGTCGTTCTCTTGACATTCACAAGAATCACATCCCCGTATTGCTTGGGCCCGTAACAAAGTTTTCCCCCTTTCACCTTTGCGTCTTTCAGTATGCGTTCGCTTACATAATCGGCTCCGCCGCCGTTTTTATGTACCGCCTCCCATACAAGAGAGGTATAAGTGACATTCAAGTCGCGCGGGAAAGGCTCTGTCTGGACTCCCATTTCCGTCCAGAGATCGGCATTGGGAGGGAGTATAGCGATGTCCGTGTGCATATCCGCATTCTGGAGTATACTGCTCATACGGGCGCGATACTCATTGAGGTATTTCCAATAAGGCCACCAGGTATTATTCTCATTGTAATAACTGCCGTACTGCACCCAGCCCGGGAAAGTCACGTCAGGCGGAGAATAATTGAAGCCGTGCCATATTGAATGAGTTATACCGGAAAAGGCAGACATATCGGAGCCTATTTTGAGCAGTTCGAGAGAAGTGTTGAAAACCAGATAGGTGTTGGTCATTTCCTCCGCGCTCACAATGCGTTTGCCCTGCAGATTGGCAGCTGAAGAAATATACTTGTTTATCATGGTATAGCCGCGTCCGCGACGATAGTCCTCATCTCCCATTTCCTCTCCGAGTTTGTGCCTCAGCCAGTTGGTGGTCCAAGATTCACCCTCGGGAAGATCATAACCAAGGGCGGTTTCGAGAGGGAAAAATCCGCGTCCGTAGGTCTGGGCACGGGCTTTCACGCCCTTATCCCTGCACCACTGACGGAAAGTGGCGGAGAAGCGTTCGTCGAGCAGCTCTGCCTTTGTGAGTTCAAAGTCATAGCGCACCCTGTCCACCTTGTTCTTGAAAGCCTCTCCCTGTTTTGCCCCGAAATCGTAATTTGTCACATCCCCGAGTCTTCCCGTCTCGAACATGGTGAATGCAAGCCAAGGCATGACATCATAGCCGCGACGTTTGATAAACTCTTCGCGGAAATCATCTGTCCAGTTGCAGCCCTCCAGCTCCATACTGTCCACGAATAATGCACGAATATGATTTGAAAGCGGTCCTATGCGGGATTCTATGGTGTCGGACATTTTGTCAAGATATGTCCTCACCACCTTTTCATTCATGTGATTGAGCATGGAGCCGGCCGCACCCGGAGCACCGTTGATGACACAGGCGAAAGAGTCGAAGCGGACCAGAAAATAGATCTGATATGGCCCTCCTTCCGGAACATCATATATGAATTCCCCGCCTTTGAGATAATCCGTAATGTCAACGACTTGGGAGAAATCGCTGACAGGATCAGGACATATCTGTATGGAAACGACACTCGGCACCCTGCGAGGGTTCTTGATAGTCACTTGAGGATCTATGTCGCCGAACACTTTGAAGGCGGATATATCTACATGTTCCCCTCCCTCCACCTTGAAAGCCTTGGTCACGAGTACGGACGATCTCTCCTCTCTACTTAGGCTTTCTGAGCCGAAAGGCCAGCCCGAACCTACTATAAGGTCACAGGTCATACCGATTTTTTCAGCCTCGTCGAAAACGAGTTTGAGCATGTCTATCCATTCCGGACTCAGCCATTTCAAAGTTTTGTGATTGCCCCTGTCGGCAGTGGAAGGCATGGAAATAGGGTTTATTTCCACACCTCCTATACCGGCTTCCTTAAGAAGATGCAGTTCGCGCACCAGTTCCCCCGCCTCCACGGCATCGCCGTTCCACCACCAGCGCACAAAAGGCTTGTAGCGGTTTTCGCTCGGATTGCGGAATTGCCTATAGATTTCCTTAGAACTTACTTTTGCTCCCGCGTTCAACGGGACAAGCAGCGCAAGGAGAAAAACTGCAAGTAGTTTATTTATCTTCATGTGCAGTCATCACTAACTCGTCGCTGTACACGATAATCTCATCCACATAGATATTTATCAATTCCGTAGGATTAACCCACTTGAGTGTGATTTTGTGGTCCTTTACGGGAAGATTGTATATATAGCAGAGTTCTCTTGTCATTCCTATACCGGCAATAGGCATAAGAAGAGTCTGGGCAAGCTCTCCGTCAATATAGGTTTCGACTTTAGCCTGGTATTCGGGAGCGACCTGCGAAAGCGCCTTTGTGTTGCCTATAAAGTGATACTTGCAGACAACTCCGTTGCCCTTAAATTCCCTCTCGCCGAAGCTGGATATATTCCTGCGAACATAATTTCTGTATATAGGGTAATGATTAGGGAAAGCCTCCTCGTACCTTACTGCAACAGGTTTTTGTGAAGCGATGACAAGTTTATCCCCGTCGACTTTGCCTCCGTTACGCTCGATAACTTGAAGAGCCTGCTTGTAGGACATTTCAGTAGCCTTATTGATAGAGATGTCCGTGTACACGAAATCGCGGTCCTGAACTTCCTCTACAGGTCTTTTCCAATATTCGGGAATATTCTTGTAACCGAGCATCGCACCGAGTATTCCGGCTGCGGAAGAAGGGTTGCAATCCGAATCCGCTCCGCAACGGCATGAAATGTCTATTGTGCGATAGAAATTCTTCTGACCGTAGAGAAGACCTATTATAATGTATCCCGAATTGATAAGGGCGTCAATATTGTAATTGTTGTAGACTCCGTCAGGGCAGCCTCTGTCGAAGTTGTATTCATTATTGAATTTCACCCAGGTAATATCCCAATCCTTAGGATATTTGTGGTAAAGCTCTATTACATATTTCATCGCCTTGTAGAACTTGGACTGCTTAGGGATTACTTTAAGTCCTTCGGTCACCACATATTCCACATTATTGCTGGTGAAAGCGAGGGAAAGCATGGCTGCTACATAAACACCGCCGTACCAGCCGTCTCCGCAATTCATGATATGACCTATTTCATCAGTATAATGTGTTGCGGTATTAACCATTCCCGGAGCCATTATACCTGCATAATCCGCCTCGATCTGAAAATCTATATCGTCCGCATGGGCATTCTGGGTCCAGTGCCCCGACTGCGGAGGCATAACTCCGTGAAGTATATTGTAGCGTGCCTGAAGATTCGCGTGCCACAGAGGGTAGCGGGCATTTGCAAATGCCTTTGCAAAAGATTCCACCGGAGCATCAAGCCCTTCCTTATCGAAGACCTCCACGAAAGTAAGATCCATATATATGTCGTCATAAAGACCCGGAGTATGGTCAAACCATTTTTTGAGTTCATGGTCGGACCATGGAATATTCACATTCTTATTGATTATGGCAGCATATTTGAATTCGGTAGGTCCGCCATAGGTGCATCCTATGGCTTTTCCTGCCCAGGCGCCTTTGATTTTGTCTTTCAGGACTTCTTTGCTGAGAGTTACATTTTTAGGAGCGGAGTTCGCAGCGAAGGCAAAAAGAAAAGCGCCTGCTGCGACAAGGAGTAGTTTTTTTAATTTCATATTGTTTGTAGTTATAGTAATTGTCGATTAGTTTTACAAAAATAAACATAAAATATCATCTTAGCAAGACAAAAAAACGGGCGGCCAATCGATTTGGTCGCCCGTTTTGAATATTCGCTTTGCAGGATTACTGCTCGTCAGGAGTATTGTTGTCAGTGCCAGGGGCATCCTGCCCATAAGGCTCACCGCCCTGAGGAGCGCCCTGCTGTCCTCCCATGCTCTGGTAAAGCTCTGACATAGCCTTGTTCAATTCCTCGGTGTACTTGTCTATGTCAGCGAGATTCTGAC